>JBBIKM010000136.1:704-16789 GCA_037445455.1 bacterium
GTGCACGACGGCCTGCAAAGCAACGAGTTCAATGCCGAGGCCGCCTTTCGCGGCCGCACCGGCGAACTGTATTTCGGCGGCATCAATGGCTTCAACGTTTTTCATCCGGACAGCGTCAAGGACAATCCCCATCTGCCGCCGGTGGTGATCACCGGGCTGAAGCGCTACAACACCGACGTGGCGGAAGGCGTTGCCCTGGCGGAAAAGGGCGTGGCGGCGCGGCCGCACATCCGGCTCTCTTACAAGGATGAGATTCTCACCTTCGAAGTGGCGGCGCTCAATTTCCGCAACAGCGCAAAAAACCAATACGCCTACGTGCTGGAGGGATTGCATGACCGCTGGCTGCAACTCGGCAACAAGCGCGAAATCACCTTTACCAATCTTGACCCCGGGGATTATACGCTGCGGGTGAAAGGCTCCAATAACGACGGCGTGTGGAATGAGGCGGGAACGGCGCTGCATTTCTCGATCACGCCGCCGTGGTGGCGTACGCGCTGGGCCTATGCCGCTTATGGTGCGTTGTTGCTGGCCGGCCTTTTCGCGGTGGATCGCATCCAGCGGCAGCGGCTGCTGGCCAAAGAGCGGGCGCAGGCGCAAATTCGCGAGGCGGAGCTGCGCGCGCAAGCCGCGGAGGCGCAAGCGCGCGTCAACGAGACGCAGGCTCAGGTGCTGCAAGCTGAAAACGAACGCAAGGAATTGGAACTGCGCAAGGCGGCCGAGTTGCGCACGGCGTATGAGGCGCTGGGCAGGGCGCATGAACATCTGAAAGCCACCCAGCAGCAACTGATCACCCAGGAAAAGCTGGCGTCATTGGGCCAGCTTACCGCCGGCATCGCGCACGAGATCAAAAACCCCCTGAACTTCGTGAACAATTTCGCCGCGCTCTCCGTGGAACTGGCGAAGGAGCTGCGGGAAGAGCTGGAAAAGCGCAGGACGAAGGGCCAGGACCAGCAGACAAGCGGCGACGCTGATTTTGGCATGAT
Source organism: bacterium (assembly GCA_037445455.1). Lineage (GTDB taxonomy): Bacteria > Zhuqueibacterota > Zhuqueibacteria > Zhuqueibacterales > Zhuqueibacteraceae > Coneutiohabitans. Next base: position 1,688 of record JBBIKM010000136.1, read on the forward strand.
TGAGGAGATTGTCGAAACGTTGATTCAAAACGCCGAGAAGATCAACCAGCACGGCAAACGCGCAGACAGCATCGTGAAGAGCATGATGCAGCACTCGCGCGGCAAAACCGGCGAGCGCGAATGGACCGATATCAACGCGCTGGTGGATCAAGCGCTCAATCTGACCTATCACGGATTGCGCGCGAACGATGCGTCGTTCAACATCACAATTACAAGGGACTATGACGACAGCATCGGCCTGCTGCGCATCATCCCGCAGGATTTGAGCCGCGTGTTTCTCAATCTCTTCAACAATGCCTGCTTTGCGGCGAATGAGAAGAAAAAACTCAACCCCGCCGGCTTCTCACCCACCCTGACGGTGCGCACCCGCAACCTGGGCGACCAAATCGAAATCCGCATCCGCGATAATGGCAACGGCATCCCGCCGCAGATTCGCGACCGGATTTTCACGCCCTTCTTCACCACCAAGCCGGCCGGGCAGGGCACGGGCCTGGGTTTGTCGATCAGCTATGACATCATCGTGCAACAGCACCACGGCCAGATTGCCGTGGAGAGCGAAGAAGGCTGTTTTGCCGAGTTCGTGATCCGGTTGCCCCGCGACGGCTGAGCACCGCCGCTGGCACATCTCAAAAAAAATGACCAGCCCATCACGCCGGATGAGCTGGTCACCAAAGATCAAGACAACTGCGCCTGGCAGCGCGCGTTTACTTCGCCAGCACCAGCTTGCGCTGCGCCGTGAAGCTGCCGGCTTTGATCACATACAAGTACATGCCGGTGGCCACCCGCTCGCCCAGATCATTCGTGCCATCCCACACCATGCTGTGCCGTCCGGCCGGCATCCTGCCCGCCACCAGCCGCTTCACCACCTGGCCGTTGCTGTTGAAAACAACCAGACTCACTTCAGCCGCCTGCGGCAGGGCAAAGCCAATCGTCGTGCTGGGGTTGAAAGGATTGGGATAGTTCTGCTCGAGCGCGAAGCTTGCCGGCACCTGCCCGGTTTGATGCTCAACCGCGGTGACCGCAACCGTGGTGAAGCTAAACGTGTCCGCGCTGGCGGTGGTGAATTCCGCATCGCGTGCATAAACCAGCCAGTGGTAGGTTGTCGCGCCGCGCAGAAAGCCCTTGCCGTTGAAGCGCAGCTCGGGCGTTCGGAGTCCGGCAATCGTGGTATCGATGCTGCCATTGAACAGGCGCACGCTGTACACCAGCGAATCGCCATTGGCATCGCTGGCAGCCTGCCAGCGCATGATCACCGGCACCAGCGGATTGATAATGGCGCCGTCCTGCGGCTGCAACAGGCTGAAGGCTGCCGGCGGCTTGTTCGTGCCGATGACGTTCACGGTGAAGCTTGTCATCGCCACGGCCTGCGAGTCATCGCGCGCGGTAACAGTGACCTGCACCGCCCCGGAGAAATCCTGCTGTGGCAATCCCCAGAGTGAATCACCGCTGAGCCAAACCGTGAGACCGGAGGTGGCACTGGCGCTGAGCGTGAGCGCATCGCCATCGGGGTCAATGAAAACCGTACGCAGTTTGTCGAACAAAATCACAGCGCCGCTGTTCTCCTTGATTGTGGCATCGGGAATGGCAGCGGCCACCACCGGCGGCCGGTTGGTCGCGGTCACCGTCACGTACACGCGCGCTGTGCTGCTGCCGCCGCGGCCGTCCTCGACGGTGTAGCCAAAGGAGTCTTTGCCGTGAAAGTTTTCCGGCGGGGTGTAGATAACGCTGCTGTCACTCGCGATTCTTGCCTGGCCGATGGTGGTGGTCAGCTCGAGCGCGGTCACGCGCAGGGCATCGTCGTTGGCATCGAGATCATTGCGCAGAATCGCAATGGTGACAGGCGTGTTCATGCGCGTGGTGGCCGAGTCCGGCTGCGCCACCGGTGCGCGATTGGCCGCCGCGACGGCAAAGACATCCACGCCCTCGGGCTGATAGCGTACCTGAAACTCGATGTTCCTGGGCGGGTTGCTGATCACCTGGCTGAATTGGCCGGTGGCCGAGCCATACGCCATCACGCGAAAACTGTCTCCCACACTCGCGCGGTAGGCGGGGGTGAATTCCAACTCCAGCGTGCCGTTCAAGATCGCGTTGTGTGTCACCACCAGCCGGGAATACTGTGTGCCGGCCTGCAAGCCGCCGATCTCGATGATCAACCTGCCGGCGGGCTTTTGCTCGTAGGAGCCGGCAATGCGCATCATGCCGGGCGAGGCGCCGGGCCGCACCACGCCTTCGTTGGTGAGCGACAGCGCCGGCGTGCTCACCGTGCCGTTGCCCACCAGCGTGCCGCCCTGGTGGTTGATGCCGGCGGCGCTGCCCAGGAACAGTGATCGGGTATCGATGACTTCAAACGTGCCGAAGTTGTTGATCTGGCCGGTGACAAAAACATCCGTGATGGCGCGCACACTGGCACCGCGGTTGACCGTCACTTCGCGCAGAAAAGACCGCGTACCGGTGCCGGGACGCTCGAACGAGATGATCTGCGGTTGGTTGCCGTCGAAAATGAAGACCGTGCCTTCCGGTTGAATGGCCGCGGCGCTGATTGTTTGCGTCAGGTTGCCGCGCAGCACGAGGGTGCCCGCCTGCAGCACGTTCAGGCCTTCGAAGGTGGCCTCGCCGTTTACGATCAGGCGGTCAGCAGGGTGATCCATGATCAAATGCTTCTCCGCGCTGAACACGCCGGCCTTGAAGTTGCCGCCCACCTCCAGCGTATGGCCGTTGAGCCTCAGCGATTGCCTCGGCAGAATGGTGAGGTTGGTTGCCGGCTGCTGCATCAGCAAGTCCTGCTCCATAACCAGCGCGCCGGCGATGTTGGTGTTGTGGATGGCATAGATTCCCGCTGCGACATCCGGCAGGGTGGTGGTGTAGTTGGTGCTGAAGCCGGCAGGCTGTCGTAACCAGGCGCCGGTTGCGAGCTCGAGCTGGCCGGTAATGTAAATGTCGGAGGCGAAGGTCACACCGGCAGAATTGCGCACGGTGAGGTCTTGGATATAGGAACGGTTGCCGGTTCCGGGTTTCTCGAAGAACACGGTTTGCGGCGCCCGGCCTGCGAGGATGAAATGCGTGCCTTCCGGTTGCAGCGATTTGCCGCTGATCTTCTGCGCCAGATCACCCTTAATGATGATCGCGCCCGCGGTCAACTCGCTTTGCCCTTGAAACTCCGCGTTGCCGTTGATCTCCAGCGTATCCGCGGCGTGGGTCATGAACAAATGCTTGAGTTCTTCGAACACCCGCACAGTGAAATTGCCGCCGACCCGCAGGGTGTGGCCGTTGAGGGTGAGAGAGTTGCGCGGCAGGATCGTGAGATGATTGCCGGCATTGGGCAGCGCAAGATCACGGTCGAGTGCCAGCGCGCCGGCAACGAAGCTGTTGGTGATGGCATAGTTGCCGCCCGCGAGGTGCGGCAGCGCAGTCGTGAAGTATGTGCCCTGTCCGCTTCCCTGTGAAACTTCGCCGGCTTCGAGGGTCAATCGGCCGGTGACGTAAACATCACTCGCGAAGTGAACGCCGGCGGGATTCCTGATGATCAAATCCTGCAGGAAGGAACGATTCACCAAGCCGGGCCGCTCGAAGCTCACGGTCTGCGACTGCGTGCCATCCAGCAAGAACACGGTGCCGGCGGGTTGCAGGGCCGCGCTGCTGACTCGTTGCATCACGTCGCCGTGCACGACGATTGTGCCTGCGGTCAGCGTGCTGTAGCCTTCGAAGATGGCGTCCCCGCCGACTTCCAACCTGTCCGCGGCCTGCGCCAGGATCAGATGCTTCTGATCACCATAAGCTTTGACGGTCAGAGTTCCGCCCACAACCAGCTTGTGGCCGTTGAGAGTCAGGGCCTGCCGGCTGAGGATGGTCAAGTCGTTTTCTGCGTGGGGCAGCGCGCGATCGGCATCCATCACGATCGGGCTGGCCACGAGCGTCCTGCGCACGCGATAGTCGCCCGCCGTGGTGAGCGGAAGCTGTTGATGAAAATAGGTCGCCACCGAATCCGCTTGCACCAGCCGGCCGCCATTCTGCAATTGCAGCAGGCCGGTCACGTGCACCTCACTCAAGAATGATACACCTGCCGGGTTGCGCACGATGACATCGCGCAGGAATGATTGGTTGTTGGTGCCGGGCCGCTGGAAGCGCACGGTTTGTGGCGCGGTGCCCTCGAAGATGATCACGGTGCCCGCCGGTTGCAGCGCGAGGTTTACGGCCTCCTGCACCAGGTTGCCCCGCAGCACGAGCCGGCCGGCCTCCAGCCGGGTGTGCGCCGCGAATGTCGCATTGCCATTGATGATGAGCTGATCCTCGGCATTGGTCATTATCAAGTGATCGCTCACGATGCCGCTGGTGCCGACTTTGAAATCACGGGCAATGGTCAACGTGTGGCCATTGATCGTCAAGCTGGCGCCCAGCTCGATGGTCAGATTTTCCACGGTGGGATTGTCAGTGAGAAGCGGAAGGTTGCCGTTTGCCGGCTTCTTGATGATGACAGTGTGTGTGGCTTGTGGCTGGCCGGCGGGCAGCCAGTTGCCGGCATCCGACCAGTCGCGCGAGGCGGCGCCGGTCCAGACTTTGACTTCCTGCGCCGAGGCAGCGGCACTCAAGAAGATCAACAAGCCCTGCAAAACATAACGTCGTAAACTCGCTCGTTTCATCGACCTCACTCCTTGCTCGGATATTCTGGTTGCAAAGCACCTGGAATTTGATTGCGTGTCATTGGTCGGCCTGCTGTCAGGCAAGCCGGACAAATCCCCCGTGCTCATCGCAACTTTGCTGCCAAAGTCGTTTTTGTGCCACGAGCATCCATTTTTGCCCTCTGCAAGTGGCTACGCGTGCACCAAAGCAAGGTGTTGTGAGAGTCAAATCGATATTTATCAATACAGAGCCGCGTAACGAATGACTTCGAAGCGAGAAAAGATGTGTGGTTTGAAATCGATCACTGGAGGTGGTCTGTTATCGCTTTGTAACTTTTTGAAACATTTGCTAGCAATTGCGAGCACTGGCGAGACAATCGCGTGGTTGCGGTGGGTGAAAACACCCAAGTCTTGCCTGGCAATAGTTGCCGTTCAGGCATGGAATGAAAACCACAGCCCATCCAGACGAGCCGGAACCAAAACGAGGAAACTCATGCCCATAAACCACGAAGCTCTTCTTCGCGGAACCCTTGCGGCTCTGCTTCTTGGAGTGAACTTCCTTGCTTTTTGCGCTCCATGGACTCTTCGGCAGATTGATGTTCAATTTCGAAAATCTTTCGCAGTCCCCGCCTCTGGTGGGCGGCGCTCGCGGTCATGAAAGGCGTGGCTGCAGCAATGCTCTGGAAGTTACGAATGCTAATCGCCCCAATCGGACAAGCTGAAGCCAAATCTCACCACCAAGATACGAAAGTAAGAAGCTCTTTCATGGTGACTCCGTGCCTTGGTGGTGAGATGATTCTTGCTCATTATGCAACGATTCAACTTCGAAGAGAATACGCCAGATTTCAGACATGCTGAAACCTGAAGCCGGCGGGCCGCAATAAGCCCGATTCGTACACCTTTCGCTTCGCTCGAAGTAACCACTACCTTTGTCATCTAATAGAGACGTTGTGGAGATTGGAGCACACTGCCGTGCCATGCACTGCAAAAGCTCACCGCGAAGCCGCGAAGAACGCCGGGCAGGACTCTCTTGCTTCTGAAGCTGATCGCTCACTGCGTCGCCACGGTGCAAAAGCTTGCTTTGTGGTTAAGAGTCCCTCAGCATTTTGTTCTGATTCTAAAACTCTCTGGGCACAAGGTCGATCAACTGCATCGCAAGGAAAATCTCCAACGGACTGAAACGACCCAGCGAACCAACGAAAATCCGCTGGCTGGTTTCAATTCGATGGAAGGACCTTCTGCCTTTAAGGCAATGATTTCACCTTTAAGAGACCAAGCCAGGTTTCGAACAAGGTGAAACCCGAAGCCTGCCGGCTGCAACAAGCCCGATGCTTAGACCGTGGTCTCGCACGAAATATCCACCACCACTGTCATCCCATAAGGACCTTGTGAAGATTTAGGCACACAGCCGTGCCACTTACCTCAAAACCTCAGCGCGAGGACGCGAAGACCGCGGCGAAGGACTTTCTTGATCTCAAAATTCCGCGCTTTCCACGATGCAAGCATTTGCTTTGTGGTCAGGAATTTTTGAGAATTCCATTCTAACTTTGAGCGCCTTATGGCCGGGAAGCTGTCGCGGCTCAAGCCGGCAAGTGTCACCTCCAGGAAGGAATGAAGCCGGCAGCAGCGCTTCGAGTTTGAAGTCGATGGAAGGCAGAGTCAGCAGGTATGTCCACCATGCGGTTCTCGCAGTCGTGACCATACCCTTCCCGGAAAATTGTCAAAGGCACGCCTGGCAGCAAATCACTTGACATTTACCGCGATATTGTTCTTCTTATGGCGGCTGTTATAAGCACAATGAAGCTTGGTAAGACAAGAGACTTTTGATAACTTCATGGTGCCTCATTAGAATCAACTTTAATCACAAGGAAGGATCACGACATGTCGGTCGATCGGAAAAGAGTGCTCACTCTCGCGTTGGAAGGCCTGATGGCCGAGCGGAGCCGCGTTGACGCTGAAATCGCGGAACTACAGGCGCAGCTTCGTATGGGAAGACCGCCGGCCAAACCCGCGGCGCGCACGGTGGTCAAACGCCGCAAAGCCAAAGCGCCCGCCAGGGCCAAAACCAAGGCCAGGAAAGCGAAACCCGCCGCCAGCCTGAAAGGCAAACGCAATCGCAAAACCTCTGCCTCGATGAAGCTGCTTTGGGAAAAAGCGCGAAAGGCGGGATTTTCCAATCTGAGGGATTACAAGGCGAGCTTGAGCGCACAATAAGCACCAGGCGCCGGCAACGGCGCGTACAGATTGCAGAAAAAGAAAACCCAGTGCCAGCACTGGGTTTTCTTTTTCGGGCGCCGGAAACTCACATTGCCGGCTGCTTGTAGCGGGACTTATTCGTAGCTCAAGGCTTTCACCGGATCGAGCTTGGAAGCGACAATTGCCGGCCACATGCCGAAAGTCAGGCCGACGATTGTACAAAAGGCCAGCCCGCCCAACGCCCACTCCATCGGCACCGACACCGCAAACCCGGTCATAATCGACACGATATTCCCCAAACCAAAACCGGCCAGCACGCCGATTGCTCCACCCACATTGCACAACACGATGGCCTCGATCAAGAATTGCGTCAGAATGCTCTTGCGTTTGGCGCCCAGTGATTTCCGAATGCCGATTTCCTTGGTGCGCTCCGTCACCGACACCAGCATAATGTTCATGATGCCGATGCCGGCCACCACCAGCGCCACAATACCCACCACAAATGCGCCGAGCTTGACGCCGGCAGTGGCCTGGTTGAATGACTTGATCATGCTGTCGTTGGTGAAAACGGTGAAGTCATCCTCTTCGCGCGGTGGCACGTTGCGCACCGCGCGCAGCACCAGCCGTGTTTCTTCAATGGCGTCCTGCAACAGGTCCGGCCGCCGCGCCCGCACCGTGACGTTGACCGAGCGGTCATTGCCGCGCTGATCACGCATGCCATACACCTGCTGAAAAGTGGTGATGGGGATCAGGAGATAGTTGTCGTAATTGCCGCCCATCGCCGAGCTTTTCTCCTCCAACACGCCAATCACGCGGTATTTGCGGTCATCGATTTTGATCGTTTGGCCGAGAGGATCACTGAACGGAAACAGGGTCTCCGCCACGCGCGGGCCGATGACGGCGACCAAGCTGCCGGTGTTCACGTCCTGATTGGTCAGGTTGCGGCCCAGACGCACGAAATGTGTGTTGTTGGCGCAGTATTCGGGCGTGCCGCCGCAGATCGTCAGGTTTTGATTGGTGGCCTCGCCGCGGAAGCGGGCCATGTGTCCGAAACTCCACAATTCCGCGCCCACCAGATCGGCGGATTTGACGTGTTCCCGAATGGCATTGGCTTGCGCCACCGTCACCGGTTTGCGCCGCTGAATCTTGCGCCAATCGACCCCGTGGTTGAAGCCGCCGGCGGGCCATTTTTGCACCTGGAAGGTGGTCGTCCCCAGGACACTCATTTCCTTTTCCATGGTGTTCTGAATGACGGAAATGCCTGTCATCACCGCGATGATTGAGGCGACGCCGGCAATGATGCCGATCAGGGTCAACAGCGAGCGCAGCTTTTGCGCGCGGATCGCCTGCAAGGCCATTCGCACTGCTTCGTTGAGATTCATTATTCGTACCTCAATGCCTCGATGGGGTCCAAACGCGCTGCCTTAAAGGCCGGGACAATGCCGGATAACACGCCGACCAGCACCGACACCACCAGCGCCACCACGACAATGGGGAGGGAAATGCTCGCCGGCATCACCAGCGCATTAATGATCTGGGTGACACCGATCGCCAGCACCACGCCCACCAATCCGCCCAGCAGGCAGATCGTCGACGATTCGAACAGGAATTGCGTGAGAATCGTGCGCCGCTTGGCGCCGATGGCTTTGCGAATGCCGATCTCGCGCGTGCGTTCGGTCACGGAAACGAACATGATGTTCATCACGCCGACGCCGCCGACAAACAGCGACACCCCGGTGATCACCAGGCCGATCAGGACGATCACGCCCATGACGTTGTTGTAGGCCGCCATCAGCGAGTCCATTTTGTTGATCGAGAAATCGTCCCGTTCCGTGGGCTTGAGCTTGCGGATCTTGCGCATCTCGCCGATCAGGGCAAATTCGAAATCGCCCAAAGCCTCGGTGCTGGGCGCCTTGACGGCGATGTCGAAATTACGGTCGGTGCTGGCGCCAAACGACCGCACGAAAGCGGTGATGGGGAGGTAGATTTGGCTGTCGAAATTCGGCCCGCCAAAGAAGCCGGCGCTGCCCTGTTTCTCCATCACGCCGACGACACGATAGGTATCACGGCCGATGCGCAGGCGTTTGTTGACCGGGTCGACGTTCTCGAAGACGCGCCGCTTGATCTCGCTGCCGATGACGCAGACTTTCTTCTTGTATTGCACGTCGATGCCGGTCAGGAACCTGCCCAACTCCGGCAGGGAGCTGGACACCACGATGTGCTTGTCGGTGGTGCCGATGATGCTCACGTCCTGCAGTGTGTTGGATTCGTATTTGATGCTTTTGTTGGTATGCGTGGTGGGGTTGACCGCCACCGCGTCCGGCAGGCGGCGTTCCAGCTCCGCAGCGTACTGCAATTCCAGATTGTCGCGGTTACGGAACTCGAACCAGTTGCCGCGCATGACCCAGGGCATGCGTGAAACATAGAGCACGTCCGAGCCGATGGCCGAAATGCTCTCCTTGAAGGAATTGCCCAAACCATTGGCCGCAGTCATGGTCGTGACCACGGCCACAATGCCGATGATGATGCCGAGCGTGGTCAACAGGCCGCGCGTCTTGTTGGCGCGAATGGCGGCGAACGCGAGATTGAGCGTTTCGCCCAGTTCCGTCAGGATTTTCATGTCTGATTTTCTTTTTTCGGAGCGTTCGCGGTTTTGATGGCCATGCCGTTTTGCAGGTCTTTGCTGATCGCCCGGAAACTGCCCACCACGACTTCATCGTTCTCTGAGAGGCCGTGGACAATCTCGATATGGGTGTCGCTCTGGATGCCGGTTTTCACCTGGCGCGCCTGCACCACGCCGTTCTGCACCACAAACACCACTTCGACGAATCCGTCCTTGTCGGGCACATAGGCCGGCGCCGCCTCACCGGCAATGGCCTCACCCGCCTTGCGGCCCTTGGGCTTTTGCTGCAATTGCTCCAGCGTGCGCACGGTCACGCATTGAATCGGGACTGCAATCACGCTGTCATGCGTCGCCGTGACGATGTCGCAACTGGCGGACATGCCCGGCCGCAGATCCGCCGTCGAACGCTTGGTCTCCTGCCGGACTTCCAGCGCCTGCGCCACGCCGTTGGTCGCGCTGCCGCCGACCGTGCCGGTGATGGCGACTTTAACCTCGAATTCGGTTTTCTGATCAGCCGTGCCAGTGCCGGTGACTTTGGCGGTGTTGGCAATTTCCGAAACGAAGCCACGGAAGATCGTGCCGGGCACCGCGTCCACCTCGATGTGCGCCGTGTCGCTTAGCGCGAGCGTGACGACGTCATTCTCATCGACATCCACCAGCGCCTCCATGCCGACCAGATCTGCCAGCACGAGAATAACGTCCTCCTGGAACTGCGAGCCGAGCGCAATCTCGCCCACTTCCTTGTTGAGCTGGCTGATGGTGCCGGTCATCGGCGCATAGATCCGGGTTTTGGAGAGATCGTCCTGCGCCTGCTTCAGTAATGCCTTGGATTGTTCCACGTTGTTGCGCGCCGCTTCGTGGCGGGCCTTCTCAACCTGATAGGTGGCGGCAGCCGCATCATATGCAGCGGAAGACTCGACTTTCTTCGCGAACAGCTCCTTGCTGCGCAGATAATCCTTTTCCGCTTTCAGCATGCTCTCTTTGGCGAGCTCGGCCTCGGACTGGCTCGAACGCAGGCTGGCCTCGGCGCGCTCCACGGCCGCGACGTACCGCTCACGATCCAACTCGACCAGCAGTTCGCCTTTTTCCACCCAGTCGCCCTCTTTGACCGTGAGTTTGGTGATTTTGGCGCTCACATCGGCGCTGATCTTCACCTGGGTCTTCGGCTGGATGCGGCCCGTGGCATCGACCACCTGGAGGTGGGGCTGTACCTTGCCGGTGGCTGTGACGGTTTCGATCACCTGCCTGCGCTTGACCGGTGCCGTTTGTACCTCCAGCGCCTGGTTGCCGTTCTTTTTCATCAGGGCAACAGCAACTGCAGCAATGGCGACCACCGCCACTCCCGAGAAAATCAGCAACTTTTTCTTTGACATTTTCACAGAATCTCCGTTAAGATGGTTTGGTGATCCAACTATCCTGGGTGTGCCGGGCACAGCCGGTATACATTAAAATGGTCGTGGCAGTATTCTGCTGGGGCATGTCTTTCAGCCGGGTCTATGGCAAGGAATTGCGCCAGGATAGACGGCAGTGGGGGAGAAATGTTTCATGTGATTCTCCCAGTGGTAAGAAATCGGGGCAGTGAAACGAATTGCACAAACACAGGGAATTTCAAATGAGCAATCCCTCAAGATTCTTGTTATGGGCCAGCATCTGTCTGCCCCTCTCCGCGTGCATGCGATTGCACGCACCGGCTACGGGCAATTCGCTCGTGGTGATGAGCTTCAACATCCGGTTGAACACTCCAGACGATGGCGAGAATGCCTGGCCGCATCGCAAGCAGCTTGTTGCCAACACCATTCAATTTCATCAGGCAGATCTCATCGGTTTGCAGGAGGCGCTCAACGATCAACTGGCGGATCTGTCCGCGCTGCTGCCCGGATTTGCCTGGCTGGGCGTTGGCCGCGATGACGGCCGGGAAAAAGGCGAGTATTCGGCGATTCTGTATCGCACTGACCGCTTTGTGCCTCTGCGCCACGGCACGTTTTGGCTCTCGCCCACGCCCGAACAGCCCGGCAGCCTGGGCTGGGATGCGGCCATCACTCGCATTGTCACCTGGGCGCAGCTCAAAGACCGGCGCACCAATGCGGAATTTTATCTGTACAACACCCATTTTGACCATATCGGCGCGCAGGCCAGGGTGGAGAGTGCCAGGCTCTTGCTGGATCAAATGCAACGCCGATCCGTCAATGCGCCGGTTATTGTGACGGGCGATTTCAATGCCACGGCCGACTCACCGGTTTATCAAGTTCTCACCGATAACGGCGCTGCCGCCGGGCCACGGTTGCAGGATGCGCGCCACCTCAGCCGCCTGCCGCATTATGGTCCGGATTGGACGTTTCACGGCTTTGGCCGCGCCACGGAGCGCCCCGGCATCGACTACATTTTTGTCAATTCGCGCTGCTGCGTCTTGCGGCATGGGGTCATTGCCGGCGCTTGTGGCGATAGATTTGCATCGGATCATTTTCCCGTGCTGGCGGAAATCGTGTTGGTGTTGGAATGAGTGCAGGCAGGGGATGGAATTGGCTGCCGCGAGCAAAGAAGAGATGACATTTGTGAGGTGGGCAGTACGACCACGTCACGGCGCTTCTCGGTTGCTTGCAGAATCGTTGCCATGCTGCAAGCATTTTCCCCGGCACTGCAAGGATCGCTCAGTCGAAGGGATGACCTTGTACCCGAGAAGATTCGTGCAGAACGACATCAGGCGGGGCACGGCTCCTCCAGGTGGAAAACAGTGGGAGCCAAGCCCCGCGGTGCGGCGTGCAAGAGCACAGGGCAAAACCGGCAATCAGGAGTTGCCGCCAGTTTCCCGCAGCGCCGTTGTGAGTGACTTGTCACCGGGCCCAAATTTTCAAAGAAGCCTGCGGGATAATAAGCGGGACATGCTTTCGAACGCGATGGTGTGCCGGTCGAGCGTGAGGCCGGCGGCACGCCAACCTCTGCCGCCGGTCAGTTCTCATAGTAGCCGCCCTGCGCGTCATACCAGAACAAGGTGTACTCGAGATCGCTGTACTCGCGATGCGACTCAATGCCGGTGAAGCGGACCGTGGCCAGGGCGGCTTCGCCTGGTTCGAGCGCGCCAAAGCTGGCGAAACCACGATCGATAATCACATTCCCGCGTTTGAGTTTGAACGTGCAGCCGACGCTAAAAGCCGTGCTGTTGTCATCGCGGTTGTGCACCATCAGCTCAATTTCAGGCCAGCGCCGCGAAGCATCAGGGTCATACTTGCTCATGTAGACAATGCTGCAATCCGGCGGGGAAAAGAGAATGCCAAGCGGCGAATCCGCCGCGCATCCCGCCAGCCACCCGCCTGCGAGCAAGGCAACAAAGATGTCGCGGAAGGGCCTCCGGCCAGCATTCATGTTTCTGCCTCCGAGTTGTCTGTGCACCATTGCGCGCCTTGTGCCACGCGCTGCTTCTCCTCCCCACAAATCAAATGCCAGGCAGCAGCAAAAAGGCGGCGGCACAAATGTCTGATTTCGTGCAACAGGTAAGGCACTCGGCGGACTCGGCTCGAGCCGCGCTCGCGCCAATTAGTTGTTGCGCCGCATCATGCTGTGTCTGCAAGCGACACAGCGCCGCGCGCAGGGATGATTGGCTGGATTTCTCCGGGTGACCTCTTGCGCGGGTCAGCCAGTCGCATCCTGCAAGTGCCGCGGCACTGCACCTGAATTTTCGCCGTGTCTTCCCGGATCGCTGCGCCGGGTTTGCTTCTCAGGCATGCCACACGCCGCCCGGTTCGCAACAACAAAGCCCCGCAGAAAAACCTGCGAGGCTTTGTTGTTTCAGTTGCTGTGTGCGGTGAGGGGAGCTGCGGCTGCAGCGGAATACCCGCCCTGACAGCAGGTGCCGTGCGGCACAGGGACTATTTCACCAGCAGCATCGCCTTCTGCATGACGTGGCCCGCGGCCTCCAATCTCACGAAGTAGGGGCCGGTCGCCAGACCATTGGCGGCAAAAATCACCTGATGCGTGCCGGCGGCGCGATAGCCGTTGATCAGCTCGCGCGTTTGCCGACCGAGCGCATCATAGACGCGCAGCACAACCGCGCCACTGCGCGGCAGTGTGAAGGTAATCGTGGTGGAGGGGTTGAAGGGGTTGGGATAGTTTTGCGCCAGCCGGAAACCGGCAACCATCGGCGCGTTGTCTGCGACCCCGGTGCCAGTGCCATTGGTGGCGCCGCGCGTGATCGTTGTGCGCAGGCCCCACTCACCGCCGTCCGGGACTCTGCCGAAAGACTGGGTCGTTTCCATCGCCGGGAAGGCCACCGTATCCACCACTGCCCCGGTGGAGTCCTCCAGCCAGACGGCCTCGCCGCCGCTGCTCAGACCAAAGTCTTCGGGATTCGGGCCGTCAGTCACGACGACATAAAAGCCGTTTGCTGGAATCACCGTGCCGGCGGCAATTTGCTTCTTGGGTTTTGTGCCGGCCTTGCCGCCGCTGTCGTAGATCTTGAAACCGCTGATATCCACCGGCGCAGCGGAGCTGTTGTACAGTTCAATCCAGTCCGGATCCGCGCTGGTGCCGCGCGAGTAGATTTCGTTCATCAGCACGATGACATTAGGCGTGCCGCGTGTGATCACGTTCAGCAACTTCCACGCGCCGCCATCCGGATAGCGGCCAAAAGTCTGCGTCGTTTCCATCCCGGGGAATGCCACTGTGTCGATCACTGCACCGGTGGCGTTTTCCAGCCACACCGCCTCGCCGCCGCTGCTCAAGCCGAAGTCTTCAGGATTCGGGCCGTCGGTGACCACAATATAGAACCCTTTGGGCGGAATCATCGTGCCGGCGGCAAGCTCTTTCTTGGGTTTTGTGCCGGCTTTGCCGCCACTGTCATAGATCTTGTAGCCGCCGAGATCAACCGGCGTGGCCGAGGCGTTGTACAATTCGATCCAATCCGGATCCGCCGGGGTGCCGCGGGAATAGATTTCATTCATCACCACGAAGACATTGGGCGTGCCGCGGGTGATCACTTTCAACACTTGCCATGCGCCGCCATCGGGAAAGCGGCCGAAGGTTTCGGTGGGCTGCAATGCCGGAAAGGCGACGGTGTCGATCACTGCGCCGGCAGCATTCTCCAGCCAGACGGCCTCGCCACCGCTGCTCAAGCCGAAGTCTTCGGGATTCGAGCCATCGGTGACCACAACATAAAACCCCTTGGCCGGAATCACGGTGCCGGCGGGAATCTCCTTCTTGGGTTTCGTGCCAGCTTTGCCGCCGCTGTCGTAGATCTTGTAGCCGCCAATGTCCATCGCCGCCGCGGCGCCGTTGTACAGCTCGATCCAATCGGGATCAGTGGCAACGCCGCGCGTATAGATTTCGTTCATGTACACCTGCTGCGCCATCGCTCCGCCCGCAACGGCCAGCAGCAGGAACAGGCACAACCACTTCCAACCAGGTTTCATTGTCGATTCCTTTTCTTAGGACGGTTTATGGAAAACATACAGCCTGGCTTCGGCATCGGAGACGACATACAAGCGGCCGCCAATCAACGCGATGCCCTCGCCCTGCGTTGCCGGGCAATCCCATTCACCGAGCAGGGCGCCGGCGCGCGAGATCTTGATCACTTTCTGCGATTCATCGCTGACAATCCAAAAGCAATCGCTGCCGGCGTCGTAGCAAATGTCGGAAATGTCGGAGGTATAGTCCAGCACCTGGCGTGCAAGCTCG
>JBBIKM010000137.1:0-16670 GCA_037445455.1 bacterium
CCACTTGACGCCCGCCTCTTCCTTGTGCGCCGCCAGCAGTTGCTGCAGGCGGTCGAGCGCCGGCTGCCAGGTGGTGGAGTCGGTGCGCAGCGGCCGCGCGGAATCGAAGAAGATCATTTGAATCTTGTTGGTATCCGGGCCATAGAGGGCCGCGCGCGGCAGGCTGTCAATGTAAGTCCAAACGGGAAGGCGGCGCGCGCGTTCATTGCCGCGGCTGCTGATGCCGTAGGGCGCGGTCTGCACGCGGTAAAGATTCAACGGCAGTTTGAAATCAACCGCCAGGAAGGCGTAATAGTCGTGATTGCCGGCGAGCGCAAAGACATTCTCGCGGCCCAGGCCCTGCAACACTTCCTCGAACGGGCCGAGCATGGAATTGACTTCTTCCTGCACTTTTTCGCGCGGCACGTTGAGGCCGGTGGGATAGAAGTTGTCGCCCAGGAAAATCAGCGACTGAAAGCGATCCTGGCGAAACATCTTGCGCAACACTGCCGCGTTTTGCTCCAGCGGGTCGTCGCGTTCGCCGGTGTCCCCGATCGCGACGAAGGAAAAATCCGCCGCGGTGGGCTGGAAATCGACGAGCGCAGGGCCGCACGAGAGAACCCCAAGGCCGGTGAGGAGAAGGAGGGCAAGTGAGTACTTCACACGATGATTTGAGCGCATGCGCGATGGCTTTCAATTGGCTTGAGTGTCTGTCTGAAGATGTTCCAACCTCGGTTCAGCCGCGGATGCTGAAACTGAAAGTGTGGTGGGAACGCTCATGATTATGAGGCAACGGCCGGGCCTTTGCAGAAAAATTCTCGCAAGCATCAGCGCTTTCGGCCGCCCGCCATTCGGTTTCTGCAACGCTGCTCCTCGCACGGCGGCGACGCGGAGAGCGCGGAATTGCAATGTGGGACAAGCCGTTGTCAGCGTCTTCGGTGGCTCCGAGGAAATGGCATGGAACTGCGCCGCACCAGCTCAGAAGCGGAGACCGGCAGTGAAGCGGCTGGCGTTGCCCAGGTTGCCGAATTCCGTGTGGGAGAAATCCAGATTGAGATGAAAACGATTGAGCGGCAGCGCCACACCCGCCCCCAGGGTGAAGGATTCCTCGTCGACGTTGGCGCGATAGCCGCCGCGCAACGCCAGCGCCTGCCGCCACCAATACTCCACGCCGAGATTGAGATTTTCGGCATTGTCATTGGGGTGGTTCAATTGCAGCGCGGTCGTGAGCCGGTGTCCGGGCTGGTCGATTACCTCGGTGGCAAAGCCGATGCGAAACACCGTGGGCGGCGCGAAATCCTGGAAGCTGCTGGTGGCGGAGCCGTCCCGGAAATAAAGCGTGCCGGCCGGCTTGATATTCGTGCCGAAATTCGAAACCGAAACCGCAAAGCGTGAGCTGCCGAAGCCGGTCCAATAATAGGTGCCGAAATCCACGAACACGTTGCGGGCGTGCAATTCGGCGAGCGTCTCGTCGACGTACTTGAGCGTGACGCCCACGCTGAAGCGGTCGGTCATGCGGCGCGCGAACGACAGGCCCACGGCGAGATCGCCGAAGGACACGAAATTGCCGGTGCCGAGCGGTTGATACACGGTGGTCTCTTCGAAATCATCGGTATGCAGCGCGGTCACGCTCACGCCCAGCACGTTCTGTCCGCCCAGGCGATGCAGGTAGCCGATGAACTCATGCCGGACCTCCACCGGCCAGTTCACGTGGGAGAAGATCAACTCATGCTGCTGCACCTGGGCGGCGCCTGCCGGGTTCCAATACAGCGCCGAGGCATCGTTGGCGAGCGCCACGAAAGCCTCGCCCATGCCGCTGGCGCGCGCGCCCACGCCGATCTTGAGAAATTGCGCCATTGCCGTGCCGGCGCGCTGGCTGCCGAGCACCGGGATAAGCTGCGCCCGCGCCGCGCTTGCCATCGCGCACAGCGCGACGAACAGCAGGCCTGTCATTTTCATGGTCATTCTTCTGTGCTTGCCCTGCAACGCTTGAGTCAGAGGCCGCGGCGCGCCTGCCGCGGCAGCGATTTTTTTCGAGTGCTGGCGCCGTGCGGTTGTCAATCCCTCATTCATTCCGGCCCTGCTGCAAGGCGCTTTCCCCACTCTCGCGCCCGCCCCGCACCAGGCCGTTGCGTTTCGGCCCGCGGCCCGCGCCATTTCGCGCGCGCTTTCTTGCATGCGACCCAGCACGGTGACTTTCTCATCGCACGAAAGCCCGGCGAGTTCGCGCCGCAGTTGCTCCTGGCGCGGCGCGATGTCAGGGTGCAGTCTGCCGGACTGTAAACGAACCAATCGGGAGGAATTTCGCGGACGCGTTGGTCTTTTCCGAGCCGTTCGATATGGCATTGTTGTCGCTTTGCCGTTTTGCGGTCAAATCGTCTCTGGCAGGAGTGTCCTGCTGCTTTTCGACGTCGAGCGCTGCCTCGTCATGCTCACTGTTCACCACAGATTTCGTCAAAACCGCATTACCAACCCCACCCGGATATTCCGCTGTGTCAGGTAGCGCGCGGGATTGAAGGGAAACGGATCGAGCGGCGCCTGCGTGTCGGGATAGAGCGGATCGTTCCAGCTCGTCGGCGTGGGATCGCTGAATTCATAGGCCCGGCCGGTGACCGGATTGATGATTTGTGAATTCTTGCGATCGAACAGATTCACCACCTCCACCAGCAACGTCAAATCAACGCCCGCCGGCCGAAAATACTTCTCGAAGTTCAGGTTGACCCAAAACCAATGCGCCGCCAGACGGCCGTAGGGATCATCCGGCTCGCCGTCTTGATCCAAATCCTCATCGTACTCCGGCCGGCCGTTGGGCAGCACGGTGCCGGTGAAAAACTGCGGGGTGTAGCGCTTGCCTGCCTGCGCAAAGGCGCGCAGATTGAGATTCCAGTCATCCGGCAGGCGAACGCCAAAGACCCTGGGGGCCTCGCCCTTGCGGACATTGAAATTCGCCACCGCGTTGACCTGCCACGGCCGGTCCCAAATGAGAAAATCCTCGGTAATCGGCTTTTCCGTGAGCGTGCCCTGCGCCACCAGAAAGGCGTCGTCAGGGGAGGAGCTTTTGCCGGTGGCGAGCGAATAGGACCCGCTGAGTGAGCCGGTGAGGAAGGTGCCGGCGCGCTTGCGGTATTCCAGCTCCAGGCCGCGGGCGCGCGAATAATCCAGGTTGAGATAGGTCGTGAACGAGCGGCCCGACAGCCGGCCGCTGCCGCGAAAATTCACCGTGGTCACATAATCAAAAATGTCCTTGTAGTACGCGGTCAGCGTGAAGACGTCGTTCTCACTGAACTTGTGACGCACGCCGAATTCGTACGCCACCGTGGTTTCATAATCGAGATTGGGATTGCCGAACTTCTGAAAGGTGGATTTGGCGCTGTTCTCGCCCAGCTTGGCGTAGACGAACTGCGGCTTCGGCCGCTTGGAGAAATGGCCATAGGAAAAGAACAGCATTTGATTGTCGGTAATCGGATGTGAGATGCCCAGCCGCGGGCTGAGGCGGCCGCGCCAGCGCCGCCCGAAAAGGCCGTAGGTATCTGCGCGAAACTGCCGGCGCGTCTGCTCGCTGATGGTGACGATATCCGGATTGGCGACGGCGTCCTCCACGTACTTGCCCGGGAACCAGTAGTCGAAGCGCAGGCCGAGATTGGCAATCAATCCCTTGAATTTGATCTGATCCTGCGCATACAAGCTGCCGTAGGCGGGATTGACGCGGTATATGTCATTGTTCAATCCCAAACCGCCGAACCACGACCGGTAGAGGTCGATCATCTGCATCTCGGCAAACTGCGTCTCCAGGCCCGCCTTGAATTTGTGCACGCCGCTGGCGCTGTGGCGGTTGAGGTCGAATTTCAGCGTGTATTCTTCGACATAATGATCATGCCAGGTGCTGCCGTTGCCGAAATCCCAAAAACCGTCGCCCGGAAAAACCGAGACGATGCTGCTGTCCGAATTGTAGAAGTAGGCAATCGGCAGCGTGACGATGTCTTGCGGCTCCTGATATTGCGTCCACGACTTGCCGTTGACGTCGCTGCGCAGATGCGTGAAGTAGCGCGACAGTTTGATTTCGTAGAACGTCCTGCTGTCGAGCGTGTGCGTCCACGAGAGCGACAGGTTCTTGTTGAGATGGGTGAAGGTTTGGAAGTTGTCCAGGTTCTTTTCGAATTCGTACGGGTATCCCGGACTCGGCTCGACGAACTCCAAATTGGTTTGCAGCGATTTTTCGTTTTGATTGATCGAGACCGACTGGTTGCCGGAGAGCACGAGTTTGTGGGTGGGCGTGATCTTCCAGGTGAGCTTGAGCAGGCCGGACCAGTTGTTGTCCTGGCGCGGCGCAAACCGGCTGCCGTGGAAGGTCGAAGAGTAAAGCCGCCGCGCCCGCGTGCGCAAGTACGTGTCGCTGGTGAGCGCGTAGAAATTGCCAAACAGGCTGAACTGGCCCGGCGGCCGCAGGCCCAGAACCGGCAGCACGTAGCGTGTCAGCGGCTCCGGACCACTCAGGCTGATCTCCGCGACATCGGTGCGAAAGCTGTGGCGGTTCTTCGTGCTCAGGCTGCCCACGATTGGCACGCCCGGATCGAAATCGCCGAAGTGGTCGCGCTTGTAGGCCAGCGAGCCTTTGTAGGAGGAGCCGCCCTCTTTGGTTCTCACATTGATGATGCCGGACATGGCCTGGCCGTACTCGGCATTGAAGCCGCCGGTGATGACTTCGACTTCCTCGATGGCATCGGTGCTCAATTGCAGGCCAAAGCCGGTGCCCGCCAACGGATCCTGCACCGAGATGCCGTCGAGCAAATAGGCATTCTCATAGGCGCGGCCGCCGCGAATGTGAATCTCATTGTCGGATTGCACCGCGCCCACCTGGCTGGCGACAATGTCCTGCACATTCTCGACAATCTGATTCTCGATTTCGGTGCTGGTCAGGCTCCTGCGGCTGGAGGTTTCCTCCAAATCGAACAGCGGCCGCTCGCCGATCACCACCACTTCCTGGCCGAGCGCCAGCACCGTGGCTTCCAGCCGAATGTTCAGGGTGGTTGCCGTTCCCGCCGTCACCTTCACGCCGGTATTCTGCACCTGTTTGTAGCCGATCATCGCGGCTTCGACGGTGTACACGCCGGGGTTGATGTTGGGGATCTGGTAGCTGCCGTCGCTTTCGGTGGCGGCGCCGTAGTACGTGCCCTTGATCAGGACATGCACGCCGGGCAGGCCCTCCCCGGTTTCCTTGTCGGTGATGCGGCCGGCGAGTGAGCCTTTGGCCTGGGCAAAGGCCGTGGCCGCGGCGAACACCATGGCGGCGGCGGCCAGGCGGGCGAGAGCATGCAGTTTCATCTTGCCACCCACGGAAATTTTGCAGCAGGAAGAGTTGAATGGCTCATTTGAGAATGTCGGTCAAGATTTTCTCGATCAGCAGGCCCGCGGTGCCATTGCCATCCAGCGATGCAATGGGCAGGCCGAAAAAGACGAAGGAAGACGTCGCATCCACCACCGCCATCACCGGTGTGCCGGCCCAGGTGCCGGGATTGGGCGGCAGCACATACAGCGTGTCGGCACTGCGCTTCGGCACCAGCGGAAAGATATTGGGTATGATGGCGGTGGCGACTTTCAACTCCGGGAAGCCGCGGCCGGCGAAGGACGGCGCGGGTTGCACCACTTGATTGCGCGTGATGCGGTTGATCTTCGCGCCCAGGCTGTCCACCGGCGAGAAATCGAGCGGCGCGCCCTGGTTGGTGGTGAATTCCTGAAACGAGGTGGTCATCACCAGCTTGCCGCCGGTGTTGAGATAAGGCGTGACGCTGACCTGCGCCTTTTCGAGATTCGGCTCGGTGTCGGCGTACCAAAACACGCGATCGAACAGCCGCAGCGTCGCCAGGAAAGCCTGCGCCGAGGGCGGCTCCAGCGCGCGGTTGTTGCTCTTGAGGTCCCACACCTCAATGTTGCCCACCAGCGCGCGCAGCGTGTTGCGATAGAACGCGCCGGCGTTGTCGTTGATGTTGTAATCATCGATGAGCAGAAATTTGCTGGCCGGCTCTTTGACGTGCCAAATTTCGTTGTCGCGGCGCGGCATGCGAATGATGCGGCTGGTGGCGCCGGCAAGATCGACCGCGCGCAGATAGAACACGTGCCGGCCCTCGCTCAAACCATCCGTGGCAGTCAGGGTGATCGACTTGGTGCGCGCCGCGAGATCGCGCCAGGTGGCGTTGGTGTCATCGAGCACATACTGGAATTTTTCAATGGTATCATCGCCGTCGAGATCCGTGGCCGTCCAAATGAAGGTCGCGACCGTGAACGTGGTGTCGGGTACATCCGTGCCCACCGGGAACTCCACCACCGGCCGGGTGTTGACCACGGGGAAGGACTGCCGTGCCGCGGTTGGATCCGCCGCCCCCTGATCGTCGACGGCTTTCACGCGCAACGTGTAAGTCGTATCCGTGCCGGTCAGGCGCAACGTGAAGGTCTCGCGGGTTTTGGTGGTAAAGGTCCAGGCCGCCGCCGGCGAGGCATTGTTCCAACTCGTCACCTCGGCCGCGTTTGCGCTGAAGGTGTAGATGAATCCCGCCACTTTGCCGTCGGGATCATCACCCCACCAGTGCAGCGTCTGCCGGCTGATGCCGGCGTTCAAGTCGCGCTCCGAAAAAATCGTGATGAAGGTCTCGGGCGGCTGGTTGGGATGCGGATTGTCGCTGAAGTTCTCCGAACAGCCGAGAACAAGCATCGCCGCCAGAGTGTACCTCAGCGCCGGGAGGCGGTTGAGCATGATTCCATTCTCCGTTGCACGCAAACCGCGGCCGGCAAGCGCAGAGTCTTCAGACGCAGCGCATCGGAAGACTCTGCCCGCGCCTGCCGATTACCTCATCAACAGCATCTTGTTCACTTTCTCAAAGCCGGCGGCCTGCATGCGGTAGAAGTAGACGCCGGTCGGCACGGCCTGGCCGCGATCGTCGGTGCCGTTCCATGCGATGAGGTGGCGGCCCGCGGGTTTCACCGCCTCCACCAGCGTTTTCACTTTTTGCCCGAGCATGTTGTAAATCGTCAGGCTCACGCGGCCGTGCTGCCGCAGTTCGAAGCTGATGGTGGTGCCGGGATTGAAGGGATTGGGATAGTTCTGTTCCAGGGCGTAACGCAACGGCTGGGTATCGCGGCCGGCAACCGCCGTGCCGGGCCCGCGCACCACGTCACGATTGTTGCGCGGCAGCAGCTTGTAGTTGTTGAAGGAGTAGTGTTGAATGCCGATCAGTGAACGAATACTGTCGCCCTTCACATAGATCGAATCGAGATTGCCGTCGAAATCGCCGAGATCATCGACGCGCACTTCACCGCTGCCGTCATCGATGGCAAACTCGCCGAAGTTGCTGGGCGCATCCGGAAAGGGGGTTGACACGACGGCATTGCGCACCTGCACCAGCATGCCTTCCCATTGCTCGGCGGTGGCGGCGCCGGTGCGCAAATCACCGGTGCGCACTGGCACCGGCGGCGGCAGGGGATTGCCGCGGCTGAGAATGCTCACGCTTGTGATACTGGCGAGACGGGTGACGTTGAAATTCTCCTCCACCCGGCCGGTCACCGCCACGAGGTCGCCGGCCTTGACATTGGTGGCGTTGTCATTCACCCAAATGCCGTTCCACGGCGTTGTGCCGTCTTGTATCCAGTAGTAGGAAAAATCGGTGGTGTCAGTGGTCACGATCCCCTGCACCGTCACCGTGAGGTTGGTGTAGCCGGAGTTGCCGTCGGCGTAGGGCGTGTACTGCAAATCGTAAATCGTCAGTCCGGCATCGCGCACGAAATAGAAGAATTTCGCGGCCGCGGTGTCCGCCGGAATCGTGGTGCTCGCGCCCTCGGTGTCGGCGGCCTTCAGATAGAATTCAACCAAAGCGCCGTTGGCTTGCGCGGGAATCACGGCCGTGTAAAGATTGGCGCCGCCGCTGGTCATGCTGATGGTCTGAAACGCGCCGCGATTGACGCGATAGCCCACTTCCGCGCTGGCCACCGCCGTTTGCGTGTCCACGATGTTGGCCGAGACCGTCACCCCGGCCGTTGAAGTTGCCACCACCGGCGAGCGGTTCACATTGGTAATCGCCGGCGGCGAGGAGGCGACTTCAACGTCGTTGATCGTGCGCGGATTGATGGTGACCGTGCCCTGCGTGGTGCCGGCCCGGATGTAGCCGGTGACATTGATGCGCGTGCCCGCCGGAAAGCCCGGCCAGGAGCCGCCATTCGCATTCACCACGTCGAACACCGCATCGAAGTAGTCGTCCAGCGCGATCGCACCGGTGGCATCGCCGGCCACCATGATGTTGCCGGGCAGGCCGTTGGCCGTGACCGTGAGATTTTCGAAGCGCACCAGCATGCTTTCCCAGCGCTCGGTGAGCGTGGGATCGGTTACCGCGCCGTTCGCGCCCAAGTCGCCCGGTTTCAGCAGCACCGGCGCGGGCCGCGGCGTGCCGAAATCAACGAACTCGACCGGTGTCACCGGATTGGTGAGCAATTCCAATTGCGTGATGCTCACTGTATTGGCGGCGGTGGGAAATTCGTTCAACACCGCGGTGACGCGAATCTTGTCGCCCGGCTGCACGGCGCTGAATTGCGTGCCGCCGGCCGAGGTGTCGTTTTGAATCACGAACAAACCGCTCCACGGGCCGCCACGCTCATCCTGCACGAACACGCCCCAGCGCGCGCCGACGAAAACCTCGCGAATGCCGTGCATCACCACGCCGGTGAGCGTGACGGTCTGGCCGCGCAGCGGGGAATCGTCGCTCAAGTTCACGGCAATCTCCGCGGCGCGTCTGAATTGCACGTCCGCAATGTTGAGGCTGTCGCCCAACGCGCGCGCGCCGGGTGTGGCCGCGGCATGGATGCTCCAAATGCCGCCTTTCCAGGAGAGATTTTCACTGGTCTCATTGTGGCCGCCCAGGCCGTTGCCGCCGCTCCAGGTCTCGACGTCTTCGACTTCGAGCCGGCGCTGCGCGGTTTTGCCGTCGTCATGCGGAAACGCATCGCCGTCGTTTTCAGCATCCACTGCGACACCGGCGTGTCGGGCTGGTAAGTCGAAGGCGTGGTGTCGGCATCGAGGCCGTCAATGCTGATGCCGGTCTTGTCGATGGCTTCGGCCTTGTCGCCCCACACCACGTAGTCCACGTCCTGCACGAGATCGCTTTGGCCATCCCAGTAAAACAGCATGATCATCTCGCCGTCGTTGGAAAGCCCGGCAGTCGCGCCCACCGAGACCGCGGTCATGTCGGGCGTGTTGGGGTCATCGCCCTTGATCTCGAAGTCAGCGGGCTTGCCATAGGAGGTTGCAAAGCCGGTGCCGGTGAAGGCGATGGTGAGGAATTGCTTGGGCGCGATGGTTGTGCCGGCGGGAAATTTCACCATGAAATCCGAGCTGAACGCCGTGAAGCCGCCCTTCACGACATTGATGTAGTTGTTGTTGTTATTGAAAACTTCGTCGGACAAGTAGTAGTTGCTCAGGTCAACCGCGGCCGGACCGGGATTGTAAATCTCAATGAATTCGCCCGCCGTTGGCGACACCGCAAACTCGGTGATGAGCAGATGGGTTTGCGCCCGGCCCAACAGGGGCAAAAACAGCAGCAAGGACAGGAAACGGCGTGCCACAAAGGGTAGGAGTTTGGTCATGAGTCTCTCCTTCGCGTGAGAGGTTGAGATTGAATCCCGCGGCAGAAGGACACTGACGAGGCCTCGCCTCCTTCCGCAGGTGAAGCATCCCGAGCGGCGGCAGCCGGCGCCGCGGTTCATTTGATCACCAAAAACTTGCCGCGCTGCACTTTCCCGCTCGCCAGATCTTTTACCACATAGTAGTAAAGTCCCGAAGCCAGCGCCTGGTCATCCTTCGTCACCAAATCCCAGGCATGCTCGCCGCCGGCAAAAAGGCGGCGGCCGCGGGAGAATTTTTCAAACCACTGCAGCTCCTCGCCGTTGTAGCTGCCGGCGCGATGCTCGAAGGAATCGACGCGGTCGCCCGCCAGCGTGTAGATGCTGACTTCGCAATGGGCGGGCAGATTGTAGAAATACATCTTGCGGTCGCGCTCGAGATTGCCGTCCCACGCCGCGTTGACACGATACGGATTGGGATAGACGCCCACGCTGATGTCGGCGCCGCCCCCGGCCGCGCGTTGTTCCTCTTGCGGCGGCGAACCCGGAAAGACGCGCACCACATTGCTCAACCGGCTGCTCTCCAAACTGCCCAACCGGATGGCGGGATCGCCGCCATCGAACGCCGTGACGGCATAGGCATATTGCCAGCCGTTGAGCAGGTTGTCATTCACAAAACGATAATGATAGTAAATCGTCTCCGGCTGGCCGGTGCTGGGATTGATCGCGGTTTCGCCGAAGGTCACCGGCGCGGCCAGCCGCACGAATTCCAGGCCGGTGTCATAGCCGATGCCGTTGACCGAATCGAATTCCGCCAGCAGCGTGAGGCTGGACAGCAGATCGCGGCCGGGCAGATCTTCCCCCAGTTGTGTGCGGTAGAGGCGATAGCCCTCAAAGTCCTTCTTGCCGCTGATGAAATCCACCGACTCTTCCGCGGAGCGATCCCAGTAAATCGTCACCCGGCGGTCGCTGGGAATCACTTTCACGCGCGGCGGCGAGGGCGGCGTTGGCAGGACGTAGCGGTCGAGCACGCCGTCGCGATCGACATCTTCGCCGGGATCGAGGCGATTGTTGGCGTTGCGGTCTTCGCCGTCATAGGCGGTTTGCGCCCAGTAGGCATTGGTGTAGAGATTTTGCCGGCTCTGCTCGGTGTCCAGCCGGTTGTCATCCGAGCCGAACTTGCCGGCGCAAATGACTGCAAACACGACGTTGATGCTGGAATCCGGCTCCAGCAATTGAAACGGCCCGGTGGTGAGCAGCGTCATGAAATTGCCGGGCCGGCCTTTGACCACGCGGTCGATCACGAAGCGCGGCATGGGCTCGGCTTGTTTCTGATAACTCTCGAGATCGGTTTGCGGGGAAAACAGCACGGGGTCGCTGGTATCGCGAAACAGCCAGGTGTTGAAGCTGGCCGTCGGGCGATAGCTTTGATCATTGGCCTGCGGCGTGGCGCCGAGATGTTTCAATCCCACATACAGGCCGTTGTCGGTGAAGCCGGGGTCGCCGTCATAGTCGTAGGCATAGGCCAGCCGCAGGGAATCCACGAAATCACCGCCGCGATGCTGGTAAAACGGCGAGCCGACGCGCGGCGGCGTGATGTTGACGTTGCGCACCACCAAATCCGCCCAGAGCGAGACATAGAGCTCGGTGAGCCGGCGCCGGCTGGTGTTGCGAATGGTGTAATTCAAAATGACGAAGGCCTCGGCAAAGGGAAAATTCCAGGCATAGGATTCGAGATGGACGGAAATGTTGACGGGTTCATGCTGGGGAATGCGGATGGTGGTGCCGGGCACGACGACGTTGGAATCGGTGAAGTCCGCGATGAAATCCTGATGGCTGATGGCCGCGGGCGAATAGAACGGGCTGTCGATGATGCTCGAGCGCTCGCGCACGCGATCGTTGGGGTCCGCCGAGTTGGTGAATTCAAAGCCGGCGGCCACGTCGCGCAGTGAGGAAATGTCGCGTGCGCCCGAGGTCAGGAAGATTGAGCCGTCTTCGCGTTTGCCGCCGACCCACAACCCGCCGACGAACAGATGCTCGATGCCCGAGCCTTTGGGATATTCACACGAGGGCTGATCCACCGGCGCCTGGGTTGCGAAGCCGTCACCGAACGTGCCGAAGTTGGAGATGGTCAGGCCGATGCTGCCGGCAGTGGTGAATTTGGTGTCGTCATCGACGGTGGGTTTGTGGAAACGGGGATCAAGTTGGTTTTGCGCAAGTGCCCGGGCGGGAAGCAGAAACGCCAGGCTCAGCAGGAAGGGAACGGCCGGCAAAAGTTTTCGATTCATGTTGCAGGCGCAGAAATTTTGGGATCAGGCTCAACCGCTTCGCGTTTAGGGGGATGAAACCAAACGCGGGCAAACTAACCATCCCGGCGCATTTTGTCAAGCGCCAGCGGCGAATTTGTCGCGGGCAGCCGCGCCGTGTTTCCGCCCGACCGCGAACCGGGCGGCAGCGCCAGGACAGGATTTGAAAAAAACGAACCTGAGAAAACTGGGTTCACAGTAAAAAGCCTTGCCGGAAGCGTCTGCTTCGATCACTCGGTTTTCTCATGTCGTTCCTGATGACGCATCCGAGAGCCGCTTGCGAGTTCTTGTGCGGTGTCTGCAGATTCATTCAACGCCCACCACCTGGCTGCGCCGCTCGAGCAGCACCACGTCGCGCCAGCGGCCGCGCTGCGGGCCTTCGGCCATGCGTCCGAGGCGCTCGCGCGTGCCCACGAGGCGAAAGCCGTGCTTGAGATGCAGTCTGAGGCTGGCGCGATTCTCGGGAAAGATGACGGCCTGCAGCGTCCAAAGGCCGTGACGCTCCGACCGCTGGATCAAATCCGCCAGTAACGCGCTGCCCACGCCGCAGCCGCGCACGCGTTCGGCGACATAGAGGCTCACTTCGGCCACGCCCGCATAAACCGGGCGCGCCGACACCGGACTCAATGCCGCCCAACCCACGATCTCGCCCTGCAGGCGCACCACCACGCTGCAGCCCGGGACTTTGCGGCATTGCCATTCCTCCCACGTGGGCGGCGGTGCCACCTCGAAGGTGGCCTCACCCGTGGCAATTCCCTCGCGATAGATCGCAGCCACGGCCGGCCAATCAATCGCTTTCATTTCCGTGATCGTCAGCATGGGCAGGAGAAGGCAGGTGTCATTCACTCTTGATCTGACCCACGGTGGCATCGTACCACGCGGTCTCGGTAATTTCCGGCCGCACTTCCGGCCCTCTTTTCCCCTCCACCAGCCGGCCGGTCACCACCTGGCCGTCATGTTGAAAAACAAGCAGGGTGTTTTGCGCCAGGGCCTTGCGGCGCAGCCGGCGCTTGGATTCGATGCTGGTCATCGGAAAGAGATCATAGCTTGGCACCCAGGCCAGGCGGTCCATATGCACCGCCCAACTGCAGGTATCGCCCAGGAACAACAGGCTCTCACCGCCGTCTTCCACCCAAACCGCCTGGATGGCGGCGGTGTGCCCGGGCGCCACTTCCGTGCGCACGCCCGGCGCGACGTGTTGGTCACCGTCGACGATTTCCAACTGACCGCTTTCGCGCAACGGCTGCCAATTGTGGCTGAGATAAGTGGCGGCGGTGCGCTCGTTGGGAAAGCTGGCCTCGGCCAGATCAAGGCGCTGCACCAGATAGCGCGCATTGGGAAAAGTGGCAACCACCTTGCCGGGCGTGTGATCGGGCGTGGCCCAGCGCGTGGCGCCGCCGGCATGATCGGCATGCAGGTGCGTGAGAATCACAACGGCGATTTGCTCCGGTTGAAAACCCAGGCGGCGCAGGTCGCCGACCAGGCGTTCCCGCCGGGCACCCAGGCGCAGAATCGAGCGCTGCTTTTCGTCGAACTTGTCGCCGCGGCCGGTATCCACCACGATCAAACCGGCGGCGGACTCGATCAGCAGCACGCGCAGCGCCGCCGGCACCTGGTTGAGCGCGTTCGGCGTCACGATTTTTTCCCACATCACACGCGGCACCAGGCCGAAAAAGCCGCCGCCGTCCGCGGCTTCGACACCATCACTCACGATATGGCATCTGATTGAACCGACAGACAGAGAGTAGGGCATGATCATTCACCGGAGGAATTCAACTCGTTTTTTCAGAATTGAATTGCTGCCAAAAAACAAAGACGTGGCCCGTGGGTTTAGTTTCGACCGGTATTCATGCGGGCTTCCCGGGGATTCTGAGCGTCTCCCCTCCTGCGAATTTGGGCAAAAGAACGCAGGCAGCGGCGTTGAGCGGCACCAGGCTGCAAGGGTTTCCCGACGCGGATGGACTGCCGCTCGAAGAGAATCGCTGGCGAATGGAAACAACCCTGCACACCAAGAAGCTCTTTGTCAGTTGGGATGTTTCTATTCGCGGAAAAGTCCGCGCTGGCGGGGCAATGATCTCACCGGCAACAAGCTGTTTTGAGCTTGCAACAGCATGCGCGTCAGGCGTCGCGTGCCGTTGCCGCGCCAACCGGTGCGGCAAGATACCCTGCCGGTTGCAAAAAAACAACTGGCAAGTGCCGGCGCGCCAGATGCTACGGCGGCGCCGCTGTTGCTGGAAACCGCGCACTGCGCTTCCGCAACCGCGTGATTCCGGTCTTACATTTACGCCAAATCCAACCACCGCAGAGGCCTTGCCGGCGTCTTTGCGTCACCAGGGCAAGCTTTCACCGCTGCTTGCCCGCGCCGGGCCTCTTGCATTTTTGGCAGCGAGGCTGTATCATCCAGCCTCAAATCGCCAGGCCCGTGAACTCACTTCATTCCCTCAGGAGTTGCCCGATGAGCACGCCGTTGAAATTTCCGCCGCCGGAGCCGATTGCCGCGCGCGCCCACATCAATTCCCTCGAGCAATACCGACAGCACTATCACCATTCCGTGGCAGATCCGGCCGGTTACTGGTCGAGCATCGCCGAACGGCTGCACTGGTTTGAGAAGTGGAATGTCGTCTGCGAGTACGACTTTGTGAAGGCCAACATCAAGTGGTTTGCCGGCGGCAAACTCAATGTCAGTTACAACTGCCTGGATCGCCACGTCGCAGCAGGTCATGGCGCGCAAACCGCATTGATCTGGGAGGGTAATGAGCCGAATGAGTCACGGCATCTGACCTACGCCGAACTGCTGCAGGAAGTGCAAAAATTCGCCAATGTGCTCAAGGCCCATGGCGTGCGCAAGGGCGACCGCGTTTGTATTTATCTGCAGATGGTGCCCGAACTGCCGATTGCCATGCTGGCCTGCGCCCGCATTGGCGCGATCCACTCGGTGGTGTTCGGCGCGTTCAGTGCCGGCTCGTTGCGCGACCGCATCAATGATTCCGCCTGCAAGCTGCTGGTCACACAGGACACCGGCATGCGCGGGCCACGGCAGGATATTCCGATGAAAGCCAACGCCGATGCCGCCGTGGCGGCCTGCCCTTCGATCGAGAAAGTCATCGTCGTGCGCCGCAGCGGAAGCCCGGTGAATATGCAGGCCGGCCGCGACGCATACTGGGATGATCTCATGTCTGCGGCGGCACCGGACTGCCCGCCGGAGCCGATGGAGGCCGAAGATCCGCTCTTCATCCTTTACACCTCCGGCTCCACCGGCAAGCCGAAGGGTGTGCTGCACACCACGGGCGGCTATCTCACCTACACCTCCTTCACCCACGAGTTGATATTCGATTATCATCCCGGCGACATCTATTGGTGCACCGCCGACATCGGCTGGGTCACCGGACATTCCTATATCGTTTACGGTCCGCTCGCCAATCGCGCCATCTCAGTGATGTTTGAGGGCGTGCCCAATTATCCCGATTACGGCCGGTTCTGGCAGGTGGTCGCCAAACACAAAGTCAACATCTTTTACACCGCGCCCACGGCTTTGCGCTCACTTATGAAGGAAGGCGACAAGTGGCCGCGGCAGCATGATCTTTCCTCCCTGCGGCTGCTCGGCACAGTCGGCGAGCCGATCAAGGAACCGGAGTGGTTGTGGTATTACCGCGTGGTGGGCCAGGAACGCTGCCCGATCGTGGACACGTGGTGGCAAACCGAAACCGGCGGCATTTTGATTTCACCGCTGCCCGGCGCGACGCCCACCAAGCCCGGCTCGGCCACGCTGCCGTTCTTCGGTGTGCAGCCGGTGCTGTTGGATGAGGCGGGCCGTGAGTTGGAAGGGCCGGCGCAGGGTTTTCTCGCGATCAAATCCGCGTGGCCGGGCATCATGCGCACGGTCTATGGCGATCATGAGCGCTTCCGGCAAACCTATTTCGACCGCTTCCCCGGTTATTACCTCACCGGCGACGGCGCGCGCCGCGATGAAGACGGCTACTACTGGATCACCGGCCGCGTCGATGATGTGCTGAATGTCTCGGGCCATCGCATCGGCACTGCCGAAGTCGAGGGCGCGATCGGCAAGGCCGCGGGCGTGGCGGAAGCCGCGGTCGTCGGCTTCCCGCATGACATCAAAGGCCAGGGCATCTACGCCTATGTCACGCTTATGACCGGCGTGACGCCGACCGCTGAGATCGTCAGCGCGATCACCAAAACCGTGCGTGAGCAAATCGGGCCGCATGCCGCGCCGGACAAGATTCAGTTCACTCCCGCTCTGCCCAAGACCCGCTCCGGCAAAATCATGCGGCGCATCCTGCGCAAGATTGCCGAAGGTGACGTCGAACATCTCGGCGACACCTCGACGCTGGCGGATCCCGCGGTGGTCGACCAGTTGGTGGAAGGCCGGAAGTGAGCATGCCGCCGCTACGCTCGCATGCCAGAAAAATCCATGAACCGCCAGGTGACGAAGCACGCAAAGCAGAGCCGCGGTCGTGAGCAACCGGTTGGAGACCAACCAGGGAGAGCCAATGGAGCCTGCAGCCGGCAATCAAGCGTACGCTGGCATCGCGGATCTGTATGACCACGTCGTGCCCTATCGCACGCGGCCGGACATCGAGTTCTACCTCGCCGCGGCGCGGGATGGCGGTGGCCCGGTGTTGGAAGTGGGATGCGGCACCGGCCGCATCCTGCTTCCCACGGCGCGCGCCGGCCTGGACATCGTCGGCCTCGATTCGTCTCCGCACATGTTGCAGGTGTGCCGGCAACGATTGCAGTACGAACCGGCGGCCGTGCGGGCGCGCATGG
>JBBIKM010000138.1:0-16643 GCA_037445455.1 bacterium
CATTGCTTTTGTTAAAATGAACTCAGAGTCAAGCGGCTTCAATCATTTTGACAAATAAAGGCAACTTGTTGAAAAATTTTTTGAATGGCTTTGCCTTCAATAGTTTTGCCTATTTTTGAAAAGTTAGTGACATTGGCAATACGGTTTCCCATCTCAGGCGGCATTTTGAGCTGACCCTGGTCGATCTTTCGCCGGAAATGCTGGCGGTGAGCCGCGCACTGAATCCTGACTGCGCCCACGTGGCCGGTGACATGCGCTGCGTGCGGCTGGGCCGGCAGTTCGACGCCGTTCTCATTCAAGATGCCATCGTGTACATGACCACCGTGCTGGATTTGCGCAGCGCCCTGGCCACCGCATTTGCGCATTGCCGGCCCGGCGGCGTGGCCTTGTTTGCGCCGGATTATGTGCGCGAAACCTTTGCACCCGCCACGGCGCACGGTGGCGAAGACGGCCCGCAACGCAGCTTGCGTTATCTCGAATGGACGTATGATCCTGATCCGAACGATACGGCTTACACAGTGGATTTTGCCTATTTGCTGCGTGAGACCGATGGCTCGACGCGCGCCGTCCATGACCGGCACATCTGCGGCGTGTTTACGCGCGCCGAATGGCTCAGGCTGCTTGCGGAAGTGGGTTTCCAGCCGCAAGTGCTGGGCGCGCCCGGGGGAGTTGAAGTCTTCGTGGGGGTCAAGCCGGGTGATTGAGGTGCGGCGGGGACGGTGTTGGAACTGCCAAAACCCGAACGAGCGAGAACGCCAAAAGGGAAAAACGCGCGCAAAAACGCCGGGACGCGCAGGAACGGTTGGCTTCAGTCTTCGCTCAAGGAAGACAACAAATGCTCAAAAACTCTTTGCGAACATGGGCAGCTTCACGTCTCGGCGTGAAATTTTCTGGATAGAATCCAACATTTTTGGAGAGGTGATTCAGCAAGACCTGCCGCGCTTGATTCACGACCTGCAGAGAATCCTTGCCTCTTCAGCTTCACAGCCTGCCCATTTCCGTGATCCTCTGCGTTTGGCAGGTTTTGGGATTGATTTCAGTGTTGATTCGCAGTGGCCTCAACCGACGGAAATGCCGACGTGGCTCGTCTCTTTCGTGCGCTGCGCCGCTCCGTTTTTCCCTCACGCCGTCTAACGTTTCTTGCCAAAATCCTCCTCCAAGCGAATCATCTTCGCAATGATGAATGGCGGGATGGTCGCCAGCATCACCCACACGAAAAAGTGCTGGTAGCCGATCACCTCCTGCAGCCAGCCGCTGAACATGCCGGGAATCATCATGCCGAGTGCCATCAAGCCGGTGCAGAGCGCGAAATGCGCGGTCTTGTGCTCGCCTTCCGAAACATAGATCATGTACAACATGTAGGCGGTGTAGCCAAAGCCG
Source organism: bacterium (assembly GCA_037445455.1). Taxonomy (GTDB): domain Bacteria; phylum Zhuqueibacterota; class Zhuqueibacteria; order Zhuqueibacterales; family Zhuqueibacteraceae; genus Coneutiohabitans. The sequence continues at coordinate 1,381 of JBBIKM010000138.1, forward strand.
TAGCCGAACTGTTCGACCGCCACGCAGAGATTGATGGTGAGAAAATTCTGCGGCAGTGCATAGGCGAGATAAACATACACCGCGTCAGGAAGATTGATTGCCAGCACCATGGGCCAGAGCCAGAACTTCAAGCCGTGCCGCGCCACCACAAACCCGCCCAGCAGCCCGCCCAAAGTCAGCGCGACAATGCCGACCGTGCCGTAGACGAATCCCACCTGTCCGGTGGTCAATGCCATGCCGCCGGCCTCGCGCGCATCCAGCAAAAACGGTGAAGCCATCTTCACGAGCTGCGCCTCGGCAAAGCGATACAGCAGCAGAAAAGCCAGAATCAAACCGATGTTCTTCTTCTTGAAAAAGGCGGCAAAGGTCAGAAAAAACTCCCGCAGCACGCTGCGTGAGCTTTGGCTGCCCGGCCGGTCAGCGGCGGGGAAGGGCAGGATCGCCTTGTGATAGACAAAGAACACCACGAACATGCCGGCGAGCACGAAGAAGGTGATTGACCATGCCAGCGGAATGTTGCCGGCGCGGCCGCGAAACACGGCAGCGGCCTCCGTCTTGAGCTTGGGGTCGAGTTGCACCACCGTCATCACCGGCTGATTCCAGTTGCCGGCGTTGAACACGAACCGGCTGCCCTCCACCAGCGCGATACTCTTGTCGCCCTCATCGATGCCGAAATTCACAACAATCTCTTCGCCGGCCTGCGGCGGGCGTGAGAGATGAAAGAACACCACGCCCACGTTGCCGGCGAAGCCGGCGAGTGGGCTGGCCGGCGCCGCGGCGCCAAAATGGCGGCGGAGAAACGTCTCGAGATTGCCCACCACGGCGCGCTGCCACCAGGAAGGTTCGTTGGCAGTGCCGCCTGCTGTTTGCTTTTTTTGTTCGGCAGGATAGAAACCGTGCTGCAGGTTCCAGGCGCGGGCGCGTGCGTGCAGCGAATCAACTTCCCTTTGCGGGCGCGGCACGGCAGCGATCTCCAGGCTGGCAGGATGAGCCACCAGGCGCAGTTCTCCGGGCTGTGCCGCGATGTGCAAGGACTCCGGCGCGGGCAAAGCACTCACCGGCGCGCGCGGACTGGCGGTCACGCGGACATCGACGGTGGCCAGGCCGCTCATGCTTTCCAGATATCCGGCGAGGATGATCAACAAGCCCTGCCCGGTGATCATGGCAATGCGGTAGAACGTGCTGCGAATGCCGACAAAGAACGCCTGTTGGTGCTGCTCCAACGCGAGCATGTAGAATCCGTCTGCAGCGATATCATGCGTCGCGGAGCTGAAGGCAAGCAGCCAGAGGAAGGCGAGGGTGTACTGGAAAAATCCGGGCAGGGGCAGCGTGAGCGCAACGCCGCCGAGGCCGGCGCCGATGATGAGCTGCATGACGATAATCCAAAGGCGCCTGGTCTTGAGAAGGTCGACCAGCGGGCTCCACAACGGTTTGATTACCCAGGGCAGATAGAGCCAGCTTGTGTAGAGCGCGATGTCGGCATTGGAGACGCCGAGGCGTTTATACATGATCACGGAGACCGTCATGACCACGACGTAGGGGATGCCCTCCGCAAAATAGAGACTCGGCACCCACAGCCAGGGTGAGCGTTTCTTCTCCATTCCAGCCTGATTGCGCGTACTCGTTGGCGATGTCATATTCGTCCTTTCCGGGAACGAGCGAAGACCAGTGGGGGATTCAGGGGCGGCAGCACCCTCAGGGGAATTGGTGGCGCAGCGGGCCGGGCCACAAAAAACAAACCACAGACTCCACGCGCTGGCACGGCGACCGGCGGTTGCTGGTCTGTGTCAAATCGCGAAATCTGTGGTTGGTTTTCTCATTCACCGGCGTGTACGCCTGTTCGTTTCACATGCGGCGGCGGGATCCGCCGTAGCGGCGTTGGCCGCGGCGCCGGCGTCTGCTATCGGGCCGGTGCCCAGATTCGGAGTTGTCCGAGGAGTTCTCGGATTCCTGAGCCGGCATGTTTTCCGGCACGTTCGCGGGCCGGTTCATCGCGGCACGCGCGGTGGGTGGCTGGGCGGGGGTGGCCACGAAACTGACACCCACCCGCTGCAACAACTTGGGAATGGGCAGGATGACGAGCCAGGCCAGGGCCCGCAATGGAATGCTGTTCGCGACGACTCTGTCATGCGGAATCAAAAGCGTGAGCAGAAACAGCCCGGCGCCAACCCACAGCGAGTGATGAATGAGGCGCCACTTGCTCTTGGTCTGATAGACATGCCCCTGGCGAATCATGATCGCCTGGAAGATTTCGCTGAGGGCGAGGCAGACCGGCACGGCTTGCGCTGCCAGCGCGTGCGCGGGATTCTCCGGCATGGCCTGGCGCAGAAACAGCGGCAGCAACACGAAGCTCAAAGCCAGCAGCGCGCTGAAAACGTAACTCGCCTTTGCCCAGAAGATGCCATTCGCTGACATGCTGCTCAGGCGCCACCATACCCCGGCTAAATAAGCAAAGATGACCGCGAACGTGAAAACCTTTTGAATGAGAAGTGAGTTTGTCAAGCCGGGCATGGTCGCAACCGCCAGGGCGCTAATCACCAGCGTGAAAGCCAGGATGTCAGTCGCAACAGTGTAAGCCAGCGAGGCCTGAGCACGTCGATCCATTAAACCTCCCTCTTGGGGGGAAAAACCTGATAAACACCCGTGAACCTGAGAAACGCGACAACATGGCGGCGCAGGTGTGTCTCATGCGCCTGAGTGCGCCAAAATCGCGTGTCATAATAGCGAAATAAGGCCTGAAGTGCAATCAAAAAAACCGTTGGAATGGCTGCTGGCCAATGGCTTGGGCGGCTACGCCATGGGCGAGCAAACCGGCAGGTGCACGCGCACACGCCATCACCTGCTGGTGGCCGTCACGCGGCCGCCCCTGCAGCGTGTGGCGTTCATCCGCACCCTTCGCGAATCCATTCGGACTCCGTCGGGATGGCAGGAGGCCGTGTGCACGCAATTCGAACACGAGCGGCGCCTGCTGACTTTCACCTGCGAGAACGAGGCATTCACCCTCACCAAGAGGGTCTGGCTGGCGACCTCGTTCCACGGCGTGTGGGTGCGCTATTGCCTGTCGCGCGGCCGGCAGTCGCTGCGGCTGCGCGTGGCGCCGCTGCTGGATTTCCTCGATCTCGAAACGCAAGCGCCGCTATGTGACAGCTATTTGGTGCGGCGCACGAACGCGGGCGCGCTCGTCTTCGCCCAGCCGCACGACAAGCCCGTGCGTGTGGAGGCGTCGCCGGCCGCGGAATATGTGCCTGCCCACATTTGGCAAGACCTGCTGCTGACTAACGACCAGGAGGAGGCGCAACGGCACATGGTTTATCTGCCGTTTGCCTTCGAATACGATTTGGCGGAGCAGGAGAGTTTCACGCTGTTGCTGGCCTATGACGGCCCGGAGTCATGGGAGGCGGAAGCGGCGTGGCAACAGGTGCGCGAGGCACCCCGGGCTGCCGGCGAGCAGGAACGCGTGCTCTCTCTCCCCCACGGCCTGCGGCACCTCGCGATTTCCGCCCGGGCGTTTCTGGTTCAACGTCCCACGATGCTCTCGCTTGACAACACCACCGTGCTCGCCGGCTATCCCGACCTCGCTGACAGCGGCCGCGAAGCGATGATCGCGCTGCCGGGCGTGCTGCTGGTTGCCGGCAGGTTCGAATCCGCCCGGCAAGTGTTTCGCCTGTTTCTCAAGCATGTGAATCAAGGGCTGATCCCCGGCCGCTTCTCCCGGCGGCCGGCAAGCCCCGCCTATGACAGCCTGGATGCGACTTTGTGGATGTTTGTCGCGCTGCATGAATATTGGCAGGCCAGTGCTGATCTCGGCTTTCTCGAAGAGCATTACTCCCTGCTGCTGGAGATTCTCAATTGCCACTTGCGCAACAGCACGCCGGGCGTGAAATGCGATCCGGCCACGGGATTTCTCTATGCGCTTGATTCGCACCGCGTGATGACGTGGATGAATCGCCGCGTGGGGGAGTGGAGCGCGACGCCGCGGCCGGGTTTTGCCGTGGAAGTGCAGGCGCTGTGGCATCATGCGCTGTGCTTCATGGCGGAAGTCTCGCGCCTCCTGGGCAAAGCGGCGGGCGAGCAAAAATGCCGTGAGCTGGCAACCCAGGTGGCCGCCAATCTCGTGGATCGCTTCTGGCATGCCGGAAAGAATTGCTGCTTCGACACGATACCGGAGTCTGGCGGCCGGCCGCGCCACCGGCTGCCGGCCGAAAGCGGCGATGCGGCCATCCGGCCGAATCAAGTGATTGCCGCGGGTTTGCCGTTCACGGCATTTTCCACCGAGCAAACCCGCGCCGTGGTTGAACTCGCGCTCGCCAACCTGGTGACACCGTACGGCCTGCGCACGCTCGCGCCCGATCATCCGGCCTATTGCGCCCGTTACGCCGGCGGGGAGAAACAACTTGCCAGCGCAGCCCATAACGGCACCGTGCATCCCTGGCTCATCGTGCCGTTTGTGACCGCCTATCTGCGCGTCTCTGATGATCGGGAATTCTTGCGCCGGGCTTTCGCGCCTTTGTTTGCCGCGCAAGACCTGGCATGTGACGGCTTTGTGGCAGAAATGTATGACGGCGAGGCGCCGCACGCACCGCGCGGCGCACCGGCTTATGCCGCCAGCTCGGGCGCCGTGCTGCAGGCGTGGCATCTGTTGATGAAGTGAATCCCAGAGCGCAGACTTCCCGCCTGCCAACAAAACGGACAAGAGACCTCGCAAGGCGCGAAGACGCAAAGGCGTGCGCAGAAGAAATTCGGCCTCAGTCTTGCATGCATGAAGGCAACTGATGATTTGAAAGCCTTTGCGCGTCTGCGTGATTTTTTGCCCAAGTCGAGAGAGTTGTAGACTCCCGGCATTGTCATGAAACCCGCATAGATACAAGTCGAACTCGCACTCACCGCGCAAGTCCCTGCTTTTCGTAACGCCTCAACCTTCAAGAAGCCAAATCCCCTTCTCTTGAAAAGAGAGGGGGCGTTCAAGATTTCGAACCAGCATCCCATCCCGCAATTCTCGAGCGCACAAGGCCGCGGGCCTGGACGTCAAGCGAACGAGGGCGGATCAACCGCAACTCAAAGACAATCGCCGACTGATGGAAACAACCCAGCAAATGAAAAAATCTTTAAGTGTCCGTCCCATGGCATCACCGCCCGGGTGGCTTGTTCATTTCCGGGCAGACTGCTTATCAGTTGGATTGTTCTTCTTCGTTGGAGATTTTGTTTTGGGATACAGTGAGTCAATCGCGGGAGGGGAGCAAAGCCGGGGCAATTCACTCACGGCCGGATGACCGTGAACCGCACTTCGCCCAGCCGGTTGCCGGGAATGCCATCCACCGTGAGAATGTATTCGCCGGTCTTCCACCATTCATGATGAAAATAGCAGACGCGGTTGCCGTCACTCGGACGGATGGGCAAATCGTGTTCGACTTCGTGAATCAGCCGGGCGTCATGATAGAGGCGGAAGCGCACCGGCAGCGTGAGCGCGCCGTCTTTGGGATTGTCAAACGCGAGCCGGCAAACCAGGAAGGTGCCGGATTCCTCCAGCCGGAAAAAAGTGGCGCCGCGGCCGGAATCGAAATTCCGGCAATCGTGCGCTTTGGTTTCCTCCGCCTCCATGAACAATCTGAGACTCACCAGGCGCAGGCGCTGTTGCTCCGGTGGCAGATCTTCGGCGGAGACATCGAGAATGCGGCCATTCTCTGCGCGCACCCGCCGGCTCTCGAACACGCGCAAGCTCAACGTGTCGGAAACCTCGCCAATGCGAAGGACATGCCGGCCCGCGGTGAGGTTCTCCAGGAGGATGGGGGTGGGGCCTTTCTCCAGGCTGTCGAGCCAAACTATTTGTCCCGGCGGATCGCTGGTGGCAATCAGCATGGCTGGCACCGGATTCAAGCGCACGATTTCGCGCTGGCGGTAGGGGCGGGTGCGGGGACGCGGGCTGGCGCTGCGGATGTTGATCTCAAGCACGTGATCGCTTACGATGCGCACCGGCTTGACGTGCGCGAAATAACCCTCGCGTTCGACGCGCAGGGTGTAGATGCCGGGGGCATGCTGGCCGGCGGTGTTCACCGTGTCTTCATCGAGGTAAATGGCCATGCCCGGCTCGCGGCCGACGATGCGATAGAAGCCCGGCGCCTGCGAGTTTTGCGCCGGCGCTGGCGCGGCCAGCAGCGCGGTCAAACAAAAAGTCCACAGCGGCGTGTGCGGTCGCCCGGCAGCGCGGCGTGTCGGCAGGCTCAGCATCGGCAGTTCGGCATGAAGGTTTTCGCGTGCAGTTCCTGAGAGCAGCACATTCAGATTCCGGCAAGAGATGGCGGCCACAAATATAGCCAAATTGCGGCGAATGTCAAGAATCAGCAGGGTTGCATTTGGAAACTTGCCTGCTTATATTTCGCTGCGTTTGCCTGGATGCAGGCGCCTCTGTGCGTACCCTCGGAAGTGTTCACCGATCAAGCGGTGGGAGAGTACTGCTGCTCATGATTCGTTACCATACGCTCAAGCAGTTCGCGTTGCGGTTGTGCTGCCTCAGTGTGGGACTGATCGGCTGCGGCGAAGCCCCGCGCGACAACCCGCTCGACCCACTTTCTCCGCAATACAACAATCGCGGCCACCTCCTGGTACACACGCAGACTTTCTACTCACCCAACCAGCCGCTCGCCGGCGTTGCCTTGCTGCTTGCCCCCGCCAACCTCGCCCAAACCACCGATGCCCAGGGGCGCTTCCTGTTTCGTGATCTGCCGGCGGATACCTATGTCGTCAAAGCCGCCAAACCGGGATTTGCCGCCGACTCCCAAGTCGTGGTCGTCGCACCGCAGCGCACCAGCGAGATCTTTCTGCAGCTCGATGCGCTGCCGGTGTTCAAGAGTGTCACCGTGCGCTCGGAAAACATCAGCGCCTGGATTCCGATCGTCGGCGAAACGCTGCAACTCGTCGTCGAAGCCCAGGTGGAGGATGCCGACGGCCTGGATGACCTGCGCGAAGTCAAACTCTACAGCCAGCGTTTCGGTTTTCTGCAAAACCTGCAGCGCAGCGGCTCGACCAACCGCTTCGTTGCCATCATTAAAGAAGAGGCGCTGGCCACGGCCTCGCTGTTCGATCTGGTGGGCGAACGGCTGTGGCTGGAAGCCCGCGACCGCGCCGGCGCGCGAACCGTTTCTGATCCCGCGGCGCTGGTTCGCATCATCGAACCGACGCCGCTGGTATCGGAGCCCAGCGGCCTGAAGGTCACCAGCCCCCGGCCACGGTTTCAGTGGGAACGGCTGCGGCTGCCGTTCGAATACCGTTACCGCATCGACTTGTCGGTTTTCAACATCTCCTTTCCCCTGCCGGTGCCGCTGCGGCAGGTCGATGACATTTCTGCGGATTCTTCCGCATTTCTGTACGATTCTTCCCTGAGCAGTGGCGCTTATGTTTGGACGCTGAGCGTGGTCGATCGCTTCGGCAATCTCAGCCGCTCACGCGAGGCGGTCTTCGAAGTGAGATAAAACCGGCTGCGAGCCGGCCGTGGCACGCCGGCCCGCCAGCGAAACCCCCAGACCCATCGTGCGCAATGCCTGCCCTGGAGAACATCGATCGCTCGTCGCTGCTGGCGCTGGTTGAAATCAGCCGCGAGATCAATTCCATTCAGGACACCGACGAGCTGCTCAGCAAGATTCTGCAGATTGCAATGCAGACGCTGGCCGCGGAGCGCGGCTTTATTTTGCTGCAGGCGCCGGAAACCGAAACCGGTTTCGTGGCGCGCGCCGCGCAAAACATTTCCCCGGAGGCAATCGCCGACATTGCCCACATTTCCAGCTCGGTGGTGCGGCACACGCTTTCCGGCGGCGAAGCGGTGATCTGGCACGACAGCGATCTGCCCGAAGGCCTGGCCAAGACCGAAAGCATCATCGCGCATCATATTCGCAGTGTGGCGTGCGTGCCGCTCCGCCTGAAGAGCCGCCTGGTGGGCGCCATTTATCTCGACAGCCGGCTGGCCTCCTCGGCATTCATTGAAACGTCGCTGCCGTTTCTCAATGCCTTCGCCAATCAGGCGGCGATTGCCATCGAAAATGCACGGCTCTATCAGAATTTGCGCGAAGAGAACCGCCGCTGGCGCGCGGAGGTGCAATCGCGCCACCGTTTCTCCGAGATCATCGGCAAAAGCCCGGCGTTGCGCCGGGTGTTCGACGTGATGGAGCGCGTGCTGGAATCGCATGCTTCGGTGTTGATCGAAGGCGAAAGCGGCACCGGCAAGGAATTGGTGGCGCGCGCGATTCACTACAACGGCCCGCGCAGCGAACAGCCCTTCGTCGCGCTGTTTTGCGGCTCGCTGCCGGAAACGCTGCTCGAAAGCGAGCTGTTCGGCCACAAGAAAGGCGCCTTCACCGGCGCCCTCACCGACAAGCGCGGCCTGTTCGAAGTGGCGGACGGCGGCACGTTTTTTCTTGATGAGATCGGCGACTTGACCCCCACGATGCAGGCCAAGCTGCTGCGCGTGCTGCAGGAGGGCGAGATCAAGCGCGTGGGCGACACCCACATCCGGCGGGTAAATGTGCGCATTCTGTCCGCCACCAACAAAGTGCTCAAAGAGGAAGTCAAGGCCGGCCGCTTTCGCGAAGATTTGTATTACCGCCTGAACGTGATCAACATCACCATGCCGCCGTTGCGCGAACGCAAGGAAGACATTCCGCTGCTCGCGCATCATTTTCTGGACCGCTTCGTCAGGGAAAACGGCCGGCCGCTGAAGGGATTTTCCGAAAAGGCGATGGAGCAGCTCCGGCGCCATGACTGGCCCGGCAATGTGCGCGAGCTGGAGAACGCCATCGAGCGTGCCGCGGTGCTGGCGCGCGGCGAGTTGATCACCGAGCGCGAGCTGCCCTTTGCCAATGCCCCGGCGGAGACCGTGTGGGAAGACGGCCTGACGCTCGCCGAACACGAAAAGCGCATCGTGCTGAATGTCCTGCGGGCGCAGGAGGGCCACATCACCCAAACGGCGGAGAAGCTGGGGGTGTCGCGGCGATGGCTGCACTACCGGCTGAAAGAATGGGGTTATGAGCAGGCAGATTGACAAATACAGCCTGATCGCCGAGCTCAAGCGCGGCCAGTCCGCCACCGTTTATCGCGCCTACGAGGCCGCGCGCCAGCGGTTTGTGCTGCTCAAGGTGTTGCACGCCACCGAGGCCGGTGTGCGCGAGCGCTTTGCGCAGGAAGCGCAGATCCTGATGCGTCTCAAGCATCGCAACATCGTGCGGATTTACGAGTGCGGGCAGGCGCAGGTGCCTCCCGGCCGGGTGCTGCCTTTTCTGGCGATGGAATTCATCGAAGGCGGCACGCTCGCCGATGTCCTCGCCGGCCGCCGGCTGCCGGCGGAGTTGGTGATTCACATCAGCGCGGAAATCGTGGCGGCGTTGCAGGCGGCGCATGAATGCCGCATCGTGCATCGCGATCTCAAACCGCAGAATCTTCTGGTCGATGCGGCCGGCCGCCTGAAGGTCACGGATTTCGGGCTGGCGGCGTTCCTGGGCGGCGAGACGCGCGGCGCGATCATCGGCACGCCGCAATACATGTCGCCGGAGCAGGCGGCGGGCGAGGCCGCCACCCCGGCGAGCGATTACTTCAGCCTGGGCGTGATCATGTACGAGATGCTCGCGGGTGCCTCGCCGTTTGACAGCGAAAGCATCAGCGCGCGGCTTTATCGCGTGCGGCATGAGAACCCGGCGCCCCTGGCGGCCGTGGTCCCGGAAATCGCGCCGCCGCTTGCGGGCCTGGTACACCAGTTGTTGGAGAAAAATCCGCATCGCCGCATGCGCCAACCGGCGCAAATCCTGCAGGCGCTTTCCGCCTGCGAAAAACACCTGGGCCGGCGGGCGCGGTCTGAGCATTTTTGCCAGTTTCTCACGGACCCCGGGCGCTATGCGCCATTGAAGATCGCGCGCCGGCCGCTGACAACTGGTGGACGCTCGCGGCAATGGCGCACGCCCGTGGTGATGGCCGCCGTGCTTGCAATCGTGATCGCCGGCGGTGCCTGGCAACTCACGCGATTTCATGCCCCGCCAGAGGCCGCGCCGCAACGCAATGGTGCTCTGCCGCATGAATCGGCGGCAGAACCGGATCTGAGCCGGCCGGCGGATTCTCCCGCCACGCCGGCTGAAGTCGTGGCCGCCGCAGAGCGGCGGGAGCCCGAGTCGAGCGCGGCCGCCGCAGCGACGCGACAGCCGCCGGAAAAATCTGCGGCGATCGCGGGACAGCCGCCGGCCGCGGCAACTCCGCTCCTCAACCTCGCGCCCGCGGCGGTGAGCAGCATTCGTATCACCTGTCTGCCGTTTGCCTATGCGATTGTGGACGGAGACACACTGGGCACGGTGGATATGCTGCCGGCCTTGTTTCAAACGCAGAGCGGAGAGCGCCTGCTGACACTGGCCAATCCGCGCTTTCCGCCATTCTCCCGCCGGTTGCAGCTTGCGGCCGCGGAGACACTCGATTTGCAGTTGTCGCTCTGGGAGACGGTCGCGCGCCTGACGCTGCACGTCAAGCCGTGGGCCGAGGTGTTCATCGACGACGTCAGCTACGGCAAGACACCACTGGACGAAATCATTCTGGCGCCCGGCGTGCATCAACTCCGGCTGGAGCATCCTGAGCGCGAGCGCTTCATAACCACGCGTGAGTTTGCCGCGGGCCAGCGTGAAACGTTGTCGATCGAGTTGCAGGCGAAGGATTGAGGGTATCGCAACGCATTGGTTGTCGGCGCGACCGGTTTCGCGAAGGCCGGTCGGGGCGGGCAGCCACTTGCCGGCCTGGTTTTGACTATTGCACCGGGCCAGGGCAAACCATTTTGCCAGGCCACCGTCAGACCGCGAGATTGATCTGCGAAGAGAGCCACGCATGGAGATGAAAAGGTCAACAACATTGCTTTTGGGGTGGCTGCTCCTGGCGTCGCCGATGGTCACGGCGCAGACTTGGGCGACCCATGAGCCCATGCTGACGCCGCGCTACGGCATTACGGCCGTGTATTGGAACAATCAGATCGTGGTGATCGGCGGCCGCGATGCCAATGACTCTCTGTTGGCGCTGGTGGAAAGTTACGATTTCTTCAGCGGCTTGTGGTCCCGCTTTCCGGCGGATTTGCGCGAGCCGCGTTTCAATGCCGCGGCGATCGTCTATCGCGGCCGCATGCATGTCGTGGGCGGCTGTGGCGACAGCGCGCAGGCGCTGAAGACCGCGGAATTCTACAACGAACAAACCCGGCAATGGGAACAGGCCCCGGCGCTTACGGTGGCGCGCGAAGGGGCGGCGGTGGCGGTGATTAACGACACGCTGTTCGCCATCGGCGGTTATGACGGCGTTGGCCCGCTCAAGAGCATTGAGTATTATCGCCCCACGTTCGGCCGCTGGCAGACCAGCCGCTGGGAGCTTTCGACCCCGCGCGGCTGGCTCGCAGCGACAACGCTGCGCGATTCGATCTTCACTGTGGGTGGATTGCTGCTGGCCCCCGTGGGCATTCTGGAGCGCTACCATGTTTCGGACGGCAGCCGCCGGCGGGCGGACATGCCCACCCCGCGCGGCCGCATGGCCGCGGTGAACTTCGAAAATAAGTTGTGGACCATCGGCGGCGTGTCCCAGCACGGCGCTGCGGAAACCGTTGAGCTGTACGAATATGGCACCAACGAATGGCGCACCGGCCCCTCCCTGACGCAACCGCGGGAGCTGCATGCGGCGGTGGTGGTCTTTGATCGAATCTACGTCTTCGGCGGCCGCGATGCCGAGGGCAGGGTGCTGGCGTCCACGGAAACGTTTCAGGCTGCGACCGCGGTGGCGGAACCCGCAAGACGCCTGCCGGATGCGCCGGTCTTGCTGAGCTATCCCAATCCCTTTGCGGCTTCCGTCAAAATCGCGCTGCGGGCTGCCGAGTTCAAAACCGGAACCGCCACTGTGGTTGTGCACGATTTGCTGGGCGCAACCGTCCATCGCCGCCAGATGGCTGTCGGCATGAGTGGGCTGGAATTGCTGTGGGATGGCAGGGATCAAGCAGGCCGCCCGGTGCACGATGGCCTGTATTTCATCACGATCAAAGCCGGTGATGCCCTCTTCCGGCACAAACTCGTGAAGCTCAGCCGATGAACATTGAGTCTCGGGAGGAAGCGATGATTTTGCCCCGCTGTCGCGCAGCCGGGTTGCTGCTCGCCGCTGCCCTGGCCCTCAGCTTCAACTGCAGCGAGAATCCGTTTGGCGGCGAGGACAAGATCAGCGACCGGCGCCAGGTTCGGGGACAGGTGGTGTTTGGCAACGGGGACGCGGCTGCCGGTGTTTTTGTCTGGCTGGATCGCTATGATCTCAGCGCGCGCACCGCAGAGGACGGCCGCTTTGTTCTGGCGCTGCCGCCTTTGCAGAATCAGCAGGGCGTGGTGGCAGAGGGCACGCTTTATTTCTATCTCGCCGACTACAAGCTGGCCACGGCCCAAGTCAAAATCACTGAGGGTCAGTTTGCTTTTGACCAGGCGGGGATTGACGCCGAAGGCCGGTTGCGCGGCCCCATCGTCATGGTACGGGCGGTGGATATCGTTACGCTGGTGACGCCACCGGCATGGCCCGCCAACCAGGATTCCCTGGAGATCACCGTCCGGCTGGTGGCGGATGAAGGGTGTGTGCTGGTTTACAATCCGCTGCTCGATGTCGTGCCGCGCGACGGCGTTGACTTTGCGCCGCTGGGTGCAGCCTTGCTGCATCACACTGCAACCGGTCAGGTGTTCACGTTGCGAACCTCTGCTGCCGGTAGCGGAGCCGAGCGCTTGCAACCCTGTGCAAACCAGCCCATTCACCGGAGACTGATGGCCGCGGGCCCACAGTTGCAGCATCTCCCCGCCGGCAGGTATGAAGTCATTCCCTACCTCTGGCTGGAGCCGGAGGGCACGCCCCAAGCACTGCTGGCCCATCTCGGAGCAGAGGTGAATGAACTGGGTGAAAGCTATCTCAAGAAGCCCATGCACCGGCAACCTGCAATTTTTGAAATCAGGCAGCAACCGCGACCCGCGCCTGCGCCGGCTGTCGCGCGCCACTGAGCCGGATGTACCAGAGGCCTCCCCTGCCATGAAGACCAGATTGCGCCTCACTGCAATATTGCTGACGCTGGCCGCCTCACTGGCCGCGCAGGAGACCTTGCCGCAGGCCGCCGATATTCAGCGCGCCTATGACAGCCTCAGATTCGAAGAGGCCGAAGCGCTCGCCAATCAGGCCCTGGCGCACGCGGAAGCGTATTCGCCTGCCGATCTGGTGCAGATTCATCTCCTGGCGGCGTATCTGGGCTTTGCGCAAAAGCGCAGCGCAGCGGCGCGTCAGCATTTTGAAAGCGCCCTGTCGTTGCAACCCAGCCTCACCCTCGACAGTCTGTTGGTTTCGCCGCGTATCGTCCGTCTGTTCGAGCAGGTGAAGAATGAATATCGCGTGGGGATCGTGAGCGGCACTCCCACCATCAAGTACATCGTTGTGAAAGACCAGCGCCTCGCCGGCCTGCGGCGGTCGCTGGTGCTGCCCGGTTGGGGGCAACGCCATTTGCGCCGCCCGGCAGCGGGCTGGATTTACACCACCGGGTTTCTGATGGCATTGGGCGCCGGCCTCGGCCTGCAGGTGTTGCAGGAGCAGGCGCATGATCGTTATCGCAGCGCCACTACGCCGGCTGACCTCGCGGAAGCCTACGATCGCTTCAACCGCCGCTACCGGCTGCGCAATGCTGCCCTTGCCTCGGCTGCCGGCATTTATGCTGTCAATGTACTCGACGTCTTGCTGGTGTCGTCCCTCCCGCCTGCTGTTGCCGTTTCGCCCGAGGGGGCGAATTTCCTCAAGTTTTCCCTGCAAGTTCCGCTTCCCGCATTGCATTGAGGGCTGGTATCCATCCGGTGAACCCGTCTTGAAACTTGGCGAAGGAGGAGGTAATTTAAAGACTTTTTCAGCGCTGGTTTTGGCAGAGACCGGCCGGAGATGAAGACGGGATGGCGGTTGATGCAATGGCGCTGCGACGGGGCAAGATCTTCTGGGAAAGGGCGCCTCCGCCCGGCGAGCAGAATCTCAGCGGAGGAAGTGAACGATCGATGGTGCGGGAGTAGATTGGTCAGACAGGGAATATCAAATGGCGAGGCCTCTTGCGACTGGGACAAGGCCAATCTCAAGAGTTCATGGTGCGCCAGCTTTGCGGAAGGAATACGGTGATCTTGTTGATGGGATGGTTCGGCAGGCGGTTCAAGTTGGAGCGAGACAAAGCTTCGGGCAGTAGGGGTTGAATTGGGGGTCTGGCCTTCAGCGGAGCGGTGCTTTCGGAGCCAGGCGAGAAACGTGGGGTAAGCCAGTTTTTCCTGCTGGCAGAATTCCTTCTGGGTCAGACCGCTGGCGAGATATTTCTTGATGAAGGCAATGCGAGCCGCGGGGCGCACCCGCTGTCTGCGAGACAACATGGGACTCCTCCTGGTGAATTTTGTGCGAAGATACGAAGCGATTCACCAAGAGGAAAGACGTGGTTCACCGAGCGTCTACAATAGACCAACCTCCAGAGAAGTGTGGAGCCTTTCATGAAAACCAAAAGACGGCGCAGGGTGGGCGCTTGCAACGCCGTGCTGCTGGCATTGATGATGGCCGCTTGCGGCCCCAGCCAATCTGATCGGCAAGAGGCTGTCCGTACAAAGACGGCAACCGATTCGACCAGGATGGTTATCACGGATACGACCAGAAACGTTCCCTTCACCATGCCGCCGGCGCAACCAGTGTGGCGTCTCGGGTTTGCTGGCGCCCCGAATGTTTTTTTCATCGAACTGCTGCCCGCCAAGCCTGAGATTTGTGACGAGCGCGACCAACTCGTCAGTGAGATCGCCAGCGCGCCCGGACTGGAAGGCGCGGTACTGTTGGCTTTTGGCCAGGCGGCCCAACTTGGAAGCGTTGATCTGCTTAACCCACCGACCTGGACGATGGTCGACATGAAGGGCCGCGTGTGGCAGCAGTCTTTTCCCAAACTGGCGGCAGTGGCCTCAGATGTTTATACCGGTTGCTACTACCTGACTTCAGGATTTCCCCTGGTTCCTTCAGGACCGCTTTTCCCCATTGAATGGCCAAAGGATCAGAATCTCATCTTTGCGATTGCCGGTGCGGTGAGCACGCCGCCGGCTGTACGTTTGCCTCTGTTTGATGTCCCCACCGATCAGTACGGCCAGCCCCGCATGGATCCGGAGTATCTGCCGCCGCAGTATGCTTCGATTCTGGATCTGCCCGCAGTCCGAGCCGCCCTAGCCGACAGCATCCCTATGGCCAGGGTAGAGGAATCG
>JBBIKM010000139.1:0-16642 GCA_037445455.1 bacterium
CGCTTCGGTCATGCCGGCGTAAAGCGTCCACGGCATGGGCGTGTTGGGCTGGCCGGCGGGGACTTCGATGCGCTGGCTGGTCGAGTCCGCGTACTCCTTGAAGCGCCGCACGAAATATTCGCGATCCCACGCACCGATGCCGGAATCAAAGTCCGGGGTGAGGTTGGCCGAACGGACCACGCCTCCGCCTGGCATTTTGAATTCCTGGCCGCCGGCGAAATCCATTCCCGGCAGCGGCTCGCCCTTGTCATTCATCGGCGTGTGGCAAAACTGGCAGGCGGCAATCGTGTTGAGGTATTTGCCATACGCCAGGGTATCGGACGCAGCGGGCCGCGGCTGCGGCACATAAGGCTTGGGAATGGTGCGCACGATCAAATTCATCGGCAAGCTGAGTTGTGTCCGCGGCACCTCGTTTACGATCGGCGGCAGCGTTCTCAAATAGGCGACGATCGCCTGCGCATCTTCTGCGGCGAGGTGGTTGTACAGCGGGTAAGGCATCATCGGAAACAGCGGGTCCCCGCTTTTGTTCACACCCGCGGTGATGGCATGCAGAATTTCACCATCGCTCCAGTTCCCCAGGGCCGCCGGCGTGATGTTGGGAACCGTGATCTTGCCGACCTCTTCTGCCATTTCGGAACCGCCTTTGCCTTCGCTGCCCGGCGTGATCGGCCCGCTGTAGTAGCGAAAATCGCGGGTGGAATGGCAATCCAAGCACACCGTCACGTGTTTGGCGAGATATTCACCGCGCGCCAGCGTTTCGGGCGTCACGGCCACTTTGAGATCCGGCGGGTCGCCGGCATTCGGCAATGCGACAAACAAATATACCAGACCCGCACCGGCAGCCACCAGCAATGCCAGCACCAGGCCGCCGGCAATTTTGACGAGCTTGTTCATGTGACCTTGTTCCTTTCTGAGAGTAATTGACTTGGCTGTTGCAGTGGCGCAGAGATACGAAGCTGCGGTGGGGCGGTTGCAACAGGCGTTCAAAATAGAACAAATGAACGATGCGGAGATCGAACCGGAGGGCAGCAGCGAGCGGCCATGCGCGCCCCTTCCGCTGCGTGCGTGCGCGCGCGGGAAGGGAGGCGGTAAGGATTTGGCACAGGGCCGGGTGTTTCACAAGACCGGCATGCGGGACATCTCAAGAGAACATCATCACAAACGGGGAAAACCGGTCACTCGGTTGCCGCTGCCTCCCTTTTCTTGGGCGTGACAAAGACTCTGACATTGCGTTGCAGGCGCAGCTCGCGATAGCGTTCCTGGCTGATTTCCACTTGCACAGGATCACCCGCTTCCGTCACCAGTTCGACTTTCACCTGCGGGCCTGCCGCATGAATGTGACGCACAACGGCGGAAAAGTGATTCTGGTGGCTGGGCTTCTCTTCGATCTCCAGCAAGTGCGGCCGGATGTAGACGGTCGCCGTGTCTGCATCGCATTCGGCGCCTTCGGGCAGTTCCATCGCCATTTCGCCGATGTAGATGCGGTCCGCTTCGACGCGGCCGCGGAAGAGATTGACGTTACCGAGGAAGTTGTAGACGAAGGGGGAGGCGGGGTGGTGATACACGGCTTCCGGCGTGCCGATTTGCTCGATGCGGCCGGCATTCATCACCACCACGCGGTCGGCAACCTCCAGCGCTTCCTCCTGATCGTGCGTCACGAACACGCTGGTGATGTGAATATCATCATGCAGCCGCCGCAGCCAGCGCCGCAATTCCTGGCGCACTTTGGCATCGAGCGCGCCGAAAGGCTCGTCGAGCAACAGCACGCGCGGCTCCACGGCCAGTGCGCGCGCGAGCGCCACGCGCTGGCGCTGGCCGCCGGAGAGCTGCGTGGGATAGCGGCTGGCGAGCTCCTCCAGCTTCACCAGGCGCAGCAGCTTCAGCACATTCGCGCGAATCGCCGCGTTGGAGGGCCGGGTGGCGCGCGGCCGCACCCGCATCCCAAACGCGATGTTCTCGAACACCGTCATGTGGCGAAACAGCGCGTAGTGTTGAAACACAAAGCCGACCCGCCGCGTGCGCACGCTTTGCTGCGTGGCGTCTTCGCCATCGAAGGCAATGCTGCCCTGATCGGCAAACTCCAGGCCCGCGAGAATGCGCAACAGCGTGGTTTTGCCGCAGCCCGAAGGCCCGAGCAGCGCGAGCAACTCGCCGCTTTTCACCACCAGGCTGATGTCCTGCAGCGCTGTGAACGCGCCGAATTTCTTGCTGAGATGCTGAATGTCAATGTTCATGCGCTCTCCGCGGAGATGATCATTTTGGCGGCTGCCTGTCTCTGCTGTCTGGTGCGCCATTCCACCGCGCTCTTCGCGGCCAGCGTCACCAGCGCCAGCAACGCCAGCAGCGAAGCCACGGCAAACGCGGCCACCGAGTCGTATTCGTTGTAGAGAATCTCGACGTGCAGCGTCATGGTGTTGGTCAAGCCGCGAATGTGGCCGGACACCACCGACACCGCGCCGAATTCGCCCATCGCGCGCGCGTTGCACAGAATCACACCGTAAAGCAGGCCCCATTTGACGTTGGGGAGGGTGACCCGCCAAAACGTTTGCCAGCCGTTTGCGCCCAGAGAAAGCGCGGCTTCCTCTTCTTCCACACCCTGGGCCTGCATCAATGGAATCAATTCGCGCGCGACAAACGGAAGCGTCACAAATACCGTGGCCAGCACGATGCCGGGCACGGCAAAGATGATCTTGATATCATGCGCATCCAGCCAGGGTCCCAGCCAGCCGTGCAATCCGAAAATCAAAACGTAAATCAAACCGGAAACCACCGGCGAAACGGAAAACGGCAGATCAATGAACGTGATCAAAACGTTCTTGCCCTTGAAATCGAATTTGGCAATGGCCCAGGCCGCTGCCAGGCCGAAGATCAAATTCAGCGGCACGGCAATGGCCGCGGTCAGCAAGGTCAGGCGAATGGCAGCCAGCGCATCAGGCTCGCGAATCGCCGCGAAATAGGCGCCCAGCCCTTTTTCCAGCGCCGCAAGGAAAACCACCAACAACGGCAAGACCACGAACAGCCCGAGAAAGCCCACCGCGACCGCGGTCAGCGCCCAGCGCATGAGACGCGGTTCAGTTTTCACTTGCACCGCAATGGCGCGGCTTCGGCGGCGCACAACTTCGACAGGGGGATTGGTCATGGCAACTCCTCGCGGCAGATTCAATGGCGCTGGCGGCGGCTGCTCCACGCCTGCAATCCGTTGATCAACAGCAACAGCGCGAATGAAATGACCAGCATGACCACGGCCAGCGCGGTGGCGCCGGCATAGTCATACTGCTCGAGCTTGGTGACGATGAGCAGGGGCGTGATCTCGGTGCGCATGGGCATGTTGCCGGCAATGAAGATCACCGAACCGTATTCCCCCACGGCGCGCGCGAACGCCATCGCGAAACCGGTCAGCAACGCCGGCCAGATGGCCGGCAAGATCACGCGGGTGAATGTCTGCCAGCGATGCGCGCCAAGAATCGCGGCGGCTTCCTCCACTTCCGGCTCGATGTCTTCCAACACCGGTTGCACCGTGCGCACCACGAACGGCAGGCCGATGAAGGTCAGCACCACGACAATGCCCAGTGGCGCGAACGCCACTTTGATTCCCAAAGGTTCAAGCCACTGCCCGAGCCAGCCCTTGCCGGCATGGAGAGCGGTGAACGCGATGCCGGCCACGGCCGTGGGCAGCGCAAACGGCAAATCGACCAGCGCGTCGATCAAACGCCTGGCGGGGAATTGATAGCGTACGAGTACCCAGGCGACAATCAATCCGAAAAACGCGTTGAGCAGCGCCGCGGCGAAGGCCGCACCGAAACTGAGCTGGTAGGAGGCCAGCGCGCGTGGCGCCGTGACCGTCTGCCAAAACTGCGCCCAGCTCAGGCTGGTGGTTTTGAGAAAAGTGCCGGCCAGTGGTATCAAAACCAGCAGGCCGAGATAGAGCAGGGTGTAACCCAGCGCCAGACCGAAACCCGGCAGCACGCTGCGTTGTTTGAGCGCAAGCGCCATGTGATTTCTCTCCATGCTGAGGTGGGGCAGTAACCTGACGGCTTACGAGGCTGTCGATGCGAAGTCAGGGCTTGGAGCCGGCCTCACGGCAGATAGATCTGGTCAAAGATGCCGCCATCGGCAAAATGGATCTTCTGCGCCTGCTGCCAGCCGCCGAAGACTTCCGCGATGGTGAAGAGATTGATTTTGGGAAATTGTGCGGCATACCTGGCCATCACCGCCTGTGAATGCGCGCGGTAAAAATGGCGGGCTGCGATCTCCTGGCCCTCCTCGGAATACAGGTACTCCAAATAAGCCTGCGCCACTGCGCGCGTTTTGCGCTTGTCAACGACCTTGTCAACCAGTGCCACGGTCGGTTCCGCCAGGATGCTGAGCGAAGGCACGACCATCTCAAACCTGCCCGGGTTCAATTTTTGAATGAGCAACAGCTCGTTCTCCCAATTGATCAACACGTCGCCGATGCCGCGTTCGACAAAAGTCGTGGTCGCGCCGCGCGCGCCGGAGTCCAACACCGGCACGTTCTTGAAGAGCTTGGTGATGAACTCCCGCGCCTTGGCGGCTTCGCCGTTGTTCTGGCGCAGCGCATAGCCCCAGCCGGCGAGATAATTCCAGCGCGCCACCCCCGAGGTTTTGGGATTGGGCGTGATCACGGCGATGCCGGGCCGGATCAAATCATCCCAGTCTTTGATCTTTTTGGGATTGCCCGCACGCACGAGAAAGGCCAGCGTGGAGGTGTAGGGCGCACTGTTGTGTGGCAAACGCTGTTGCCAGTCGGGCGGCAGAAGCTTCGCTTGTTCGGCGATGGCGTCGATGTCATAGGCGAGCGCGAGCGTCACCACGTCGGCCTGCAACCCATCGATGACGGCGCGCGCCTGCTTGCTCGAGCCGCCATGCGATTGATTGAGGGTGACGGTTTCGCCGGTCCTTTCCTTCCAGTATTTCGCAAAGGCGGCGTTGAACTCCTGGTACAATTCCCGTGTGGGATCATAAGAGACGTTGAGCAGGGTGACGGCCTTTTGGCCGAATGCCGCTTGCGCCAGCGCAAGCATTATGGCGGCGGCACAGGCCGCCTGGCACATTGATCGGAATGTCATGAGTCCTCCTGAGAAGATTCGCATGAAAAGCGGTGGGGCGCAACAGGGATAGTCCTGCCGCAGGGTTGAGCCGGCCTCGTTTTGCAAACATGAGGAGCGGCGGCAGCCCAAGCGATGGCACAGCGGAAATGGCCATCAAAACCCGACTTGAACACGGGTAAGCAGCGCCTTTTCGTCCGGCCGGTCGCCGCCGGCAGCGCCGCCGCTGAACGTTGTGTGCTCATAATTCAAAACCACTTTGACGTTGCGATTCAGATACCAATTCCAGCCCAAGGCCCAGGCCTTCGCTTGCTGCGCTGCGCTTTGAGGATTGGCAAACACCGGGAAAGCGTCGGGATCGACTGCCAGCACATTGTAGCGCGCCACGATTTCAAAGCTGCCCAAGACTCCCTGGTCGCGATCGAACGTCCTCAGAGGCGTCAGGCCTTTGTAGGCCGCCGCTTCACCGGTAAGCGAGTAGGAGACGGCCATCTGCCAGGCGCGATGCTCAAGCGCGGCCGCGGCACTGCCGCGGGTGACCTGGTGCCGTGCGATTACATACTCTGCCAGCAGACCCAGGCGGCCCCAACTGTAGTATCCTTGCGGCGAGAAGCGCCGAATTTCGCCGTTGGCAATGACGGTGCCGGCCGCGGTGCCGTCGGAACGATAGCGAAAAAGCGATTGCTGCGCCGGGGTGTTGTAGCCCGGCAAATTGGGCACGACCGGTGTGCCTTGCTGGGTGCCGGAGGTTGCAGCGAAGCCGAGACTCAGTTGCCGCAGCGCGGGCCATGTCGTTTTGGAGAAAGGAGAGAGCCACAGGCGGGCAGCGAGATCCTTGCTGTCGTAGCTGTCGCCGTCGCCACTGCCGCCATCGACGACACCGTTGAAAATGCCGGCCATGTAATTCACCACGCCGCCGGCCAGATCGCCATGCAGTTGCACTCCGAGATCGCGATTGGGCACGAGATTGTTGGGCAGGCCGCGTTCGATGAACAGCAGGTTGGTGGGAGATTGCAGACGTTCGAGGCCGAAGGGCGTTTTGAATTTGCCGGCCTTGAATTTGAGCTGCGGCCAGAGCCGCACATCGAGGAAGAAATCCTGCAGCACCAGCCGGCTGCCGGCAAAATCGGGCATGAATTTGAAGTCGAAGATCTTGTTGAGCGTGCCTTCGAGCACGAAGCGCATGCGGCGGTTGACCAGGGTGTTGGGGTTGGCTGCCGCAGCATCATCGAGGAAGAAGCGTCCATCGAGCTGGCTGTGCGCGCGCAGCCTGAGCAGAAACGCAGAGTCAGCGGACTTCAGAGAGAAGCCGTCCCTGCCTGCCATCAGTACCGGCGCGGCTTTGGCCTGCGCGGCCGCTTCTTCCTGGGCGAGTTCCCATTTGCGCTCCAGGAGGCGTTGCTTCTGATCCAGTTCTTGCCAGCGATGCTGCCAGATCGTATCGGCAGGGGTGAGGGATTGTCCGCGCAGGGGGACAGCGCTGCTGGCCAGCGCCACGAGCAACAATTCGCTCAGGCACACAAACAGGCGATCTGTCATCTTGTGTCTCCGGTTGCAGGGAGACTTCCGGTGGCCCGGTCAGTTCGCCAAGCGGGGGGTCTGTGGAATTTGAACGGCCGGTCGAGGTGCCTCCAGCCTTCTGGTCGGCTCGCCGGCGGCCTGGCATTCTTGCAAAGCCCGGTTCACCCGCCTTTCCTGCAGGTGGCAGTTTCCAGGCGAATTTTCTCCTTGCGCTCGATTTGCACCACCCGGGCGTCGTGAATGATGATCTCAACCGAGCCAAAGCGAATGCCTTGCAGCGCATGGCAGATGGTCTGGACCAGGTCCGGCATCGGCGGATCGATCGCGGGGGCGGGGGTTCGGGCAGAATCAGTGGCGCGCATGGCCGGCTCCTTCTATGCGATTTACTCTATATGCTTTGTAGAGTAAAGCAGAAAAAAATCATCGGCGGCGGGTTTTCTTCGCCGGGCCTCTGGATTTCGAGCGCGCGACCCTGCCCAGCATGTCGGCCAGGCTGGTGCCGTCCAAAATCATCGCGGTGGAATCGCGCACTACTTTCATCACCAGCCGGATGCCGCAGGTGGCCTCGTCGCGGCATTCCTCGCATTTGCGGTAGGCGGTCTGGCTGACGCAGGGCAGGGGCGCGAGCGGGCCATCGACCAGCCGGATGACGTGACCCAGACTGATCTCCGCAGGCGGTTTGCCCAGGAAATAGCCGCCGCCCTTGCCTTTTTTGCTTTGCAGCACGCCGTGGTTCTTCAGATCCAGCAGAATGAGCTCGAGGAATTTCTTGGGAATGTTCTCCTTGTCCGCCAGCTCGGAGATGAGGGTGGGGCCGTGCTCGTAATGCCGCGCCAGGAATTGCAGCGCCTGCAGTGCGTATTTTGCCTTTTTGGAAAGCACGATAAAACCTATTTAGTCTATCTTTCTGATAGTGTTTTGAGCATACACAAATCGCCGGGGAATGTCAAGCGGTTTTTTGTCTTTTTTTCGCGGCCGGTGGGGGAGGGAGGAGGAAGCGGCGGCATGGTGCCCGGCGCCTGGCCGGCGCCGGGTAGGGCTGAGAAAATGCTCCCGGGAAGCGCAGCTCGCCGGAAGCCGAGCGCCAAGCTGGACGGTCGCCGGCCGGGAAGGCAAAATGTCCCTGGCCAGCGCCCTTCACGCCGTCCCGGGCAGGCGCGTCTGCACGTAGGCCACGATTTCGCTTGCGATTTCCGCAAACGTGCGATTGACAACCTGGGGGCCGAGCGCGTTCAGGTCGATCTCGCTGGCGAGCTGCAATTCCTCCTCGAGATAGACCAGAAACTCCACCACATCCAGGCTATCCTGCAGCAGACGGGTCACGACTTGCTCACCCAAGGTATTCACCACTTCGGCCGGCTGGGTCCTGGCGAAGTAGGCTTTCATTTTCTCCATCACCACTGCGTGATCCATATCATCTCACCTTTCTCACACGTCCGTAAACGACATTGAAGCCCGCGCCCATGGAGAGCAGGTTGATCGCGCGGCCCACCGGCGTGGCCGCGGCCAGTTCCTGCAGGATGAAAATAATGCTGGCGCTGCTCATGTTGGAATAGCGGCGATAATGTGCCAGCGAGGGTTGCATTGCGTCAGCGGGAATGCCCAGCTTGCGGCTCAAACGCACCAGCAGCGCAATGCCGGCGGGATGAATCGCCCAACGCGGCTCCTCCTGCCACGCCGCCTCACTGGCCGCCAGAGCGTCGACGACGAAATCCCGCACCTGGTTGTTGAAGGTTTGCTCGTCGGCAAGCGCAAAGGTGTAATAATCGCGATAATCCCAGCGTATGAGATCGAACCCCCGCGGCGCCTGCTGCACATAGTGCATGTCCTCCAGTGCCAGCGCCATCTCACCGTACGCCGGAGAGGGGGAGAGCCACACTGCCGCGGCGCCATCACCGAAGGTGCAGTTGCCCTGCCAGGTGTCGCGCTGCGTGCTGGTAACATCGGCGAGCGTGGAAGGCAGTTCCACCGTCAGCACCAGCAGATGCTGGAGAGAATCCTGCAGCGAGCGGGCAAGCTGCAGCGCTTTCAAACTGCCGGTGCAACCGACATTGCCGAGGTCGATCATGAGCGTGTCTGGGCGAATGCAATCGGTCAATCGTTGCGCCAGGCGATAGCTCAAGCCGGGCATGAGATTGCCGGTGGAGGTGGTGGTGATGACGGCATCGAAGCTCACGCCGGCGGCGCGCGCCAGCGGCGCGAGCTTCCCGGCGAGCGCCGCCACCGCTGTTTCCGCGCCTGACTCGAAGGTTGCCGCGCGCGCGGCAAAGCGGCGCATGGCGAGGTAATCCTCCGCAAAACGATGGCGTGTGCGCCGGCCCACGAGCGAGTATTGCACGAAGTTGCGCAGCTCCTCCAGTTTGTCCTTTGCCAGGGGCAATGCCGCCAGAAAAGGTTCGAATTCGGCGCACAGTGTCTCATTCTCGACGGGCTGGCCGAGCGGCGCAGTGAAGATTTGATTGAGGTAGCGCATCAGCGTGCACTCTCCTCCCGTTGCGTTGGAAAGCCAGACTCCGGTCTGCGGCAGGAGAACGCGGCGGCGGCATGCGCCTGCCAGCTCGACTACGGCCCTGCGAATATAACACAAATCCCGCGGCATGCAACGACGAACTCCGTGCCGGCCAGCGGCGGCGCACGGCCAACTTCCACTTGCTTCCGAGACGCGAATTTCATATCATTGCGCCACTTTGCCCGGTCATCCGATCATCACCAGCGACGACCTCATCCCCACTGACCGGCCGGGCGGCGCGGCAAATGGCCGACTCTAGGGCGAGAAATCCAATCAACAGGGTGCGGCACCTTCATCCGCCGTCGCGAAAAAGCTGGAATAATGACGGACAACGCCAGCGTTCATGAAATGACATCACGCCCGGGCATCTTTCCTGCGTTTGTTTTATCTGGATTCGAATCAACCTTTCGCCGGAGTCATTGACTGCATGGATACACTTTGGGCCACCTGGCTGGTGAGAATTGCAGGCCTCTACCTGGCACTCGGTTTCGGATTCGCCATTCCCTTCCTTATCATCGGTGTGAACAAAATCGATGCGGCTGCCCGCGACTCGGGTTGGGGATTTCGCCTGATCCTCGTTCCCGGCACCATCGCGCTGTGGCCGTTGCTGTTGTGGCTCTGGCTTTCCGGCGCCAAAGCGCGGCCCGAGGAAAACAATCCGCATCGCGCCGCCGCGCGCCAGCGCAGCGCCCCGGCCGGCAAGGAGGCTGCGTCATGATTCAGCCGCTGCGGCAGCGCCACTATCAACTCATGCGAATCATGGCCGCTGGATTGCCCGTGCTTTTTCTGGCGGGATTGGCAGCGCGGCATGCGCCCCTGCCCCAGGAGGTGCCGGCGCTGTTGATCAATGAAATCCCCGTCTTTCCCAAAACGCTGTTGGAGCGGGACAACCTCTGGCCCGGACAGAAAATCATGACGCGCGTCAGCGCCGATCGCATTCCCCCCCAGCGGTTGGTGATTGAGCTGCAGCCACGCCGCGATCTCATCGCACCCGACGTGCTGGTGTACTGGTGCGAAGCGAGCGTCCCGATTACCAAGCAATTGCCGGAGACGGCGCATTTGCTCGGCGGCCTCTCGGGCAAACATCTGCGCCGCTTTGCGCTGCCACCCGCCGCTCTGCATGCCGACGGCAAGATGATGCTTTACAGCCTGGCGCATCAGCAAATCATCGCCACCGCGATCCTGCCCGCTGCCACGCTGGTGCGCGCCGGGGGGCTGCCATGAGCCTGGCCTATCGTGCGGTTTCCTGGAACCGGCAAAAGCGCCTCTACGACTCGGTGCTGCTCCTCGGCGTAGTGTTCTATCTCGCGGTCTTCATCACGGCCGGCCTGCGATGGCATCCGCACGCGACTCTCGAGACACTCATCATCCGGGCGTTGGGCACTGCGGCCTTGCTGTTGTTGCACCTCATTCTCGCGATTGGCCCGCTGTGCCGCTTGAACCCGCGCTTCCTCCCGTTGTTGTACAATCGCCGGCATCTGGGCGTAACCATGTTTGTGCTCGCCCTCGCACACGCCGTCTTCTCCCTGGTGCAATTTCATGCGTTGGGCAATCTCAATCCGCTGGTCAGCCTGTTGGTGGGCAACACGCGTTATGCCAGCTTGAGCGGATTTCCTTTTGAGATGCTCGGCCTGCTCGGTCTGCTCATTTTTTTTCTGATGGCCGCCACCAGTCATGATTTCTGGCTGGCGCAGCTCACCGCGCCGGCATGGAAAGCGCTGCACATGATGGTTTATCCGGCCTACGGCTTGATTGTCATGCACGTCACGCTCGGTGCCTTGCAGGCGGAAACCAATCCCCTGCTCGCCGCGGTGATGGCGGGCGGCATGGCCGTGATCTTGAGTCTGCATTTCGCCGCCGGCCGCAGGGAGCGACGGCGTGATCAGGAAACGCGGGAACCCGATGCCGAAGGTTACGTGGAGGTATGCCAGGCTGCCGATATTCCGGAGAAACGCGCGGTGGTATTCTCCCTTGGCGGCGAGCGCGTGGCGGTGTTCAAATATGACGGCCGGGTTTCGGCGGTTTCGAATGTCTGCCAGCATCAGAACGGCCCGTTGGGCGAAGGCCGCATCATTGACGGCTGCATCACCTGTCCCTGGCATGGGTATCAATATTTGCCCGAGACCGGTGCCTCGCCGCCGCCTTTCACCGAGAAGGTTCCCACTTTCAACGTTCGTGTGCGGCGCGGCCGCGTTTTCGTCCATCCCACACCGAATCCACCGGGGACACGCGTGGCCCCGGCTTTGATCAATTGAGTGAAAGCAGAGGTGCGTGCGTGGCGAATGCAAGTCGTGCAGAGGAATTCTACATTGGCTATCGGCCGAAAGCGCCGCGACGCCAGGCGTTTTTTATGGCGGGCGTGGTGTTCGTCCTGTTCCTGCTGGCTGCAGGCGTGGCGGCAGTGCTGGTGCGCGGGCAAAATCCCTTTGCGCCCAGCGTGTTTGAATATCTGATGCCACGCGCGTTGCAGGGCATCGTCGTCGCATCGCCCTATCCCGCGTTGCTGGTCTTGCGGCCGGGCTTGCCCGGCGAAGCGGTGCCGCTATCACGTTATCATCTCGTGGCGGAAGGCAAGCATGGCGCGCAGCAGGCGCTGGCCGGATGGCAAGGCAAAGCCGTGCGGCTGCGGGGCAGGCTGATCCATCGCGACAATCAAACTCTGCTGGAGGTGGTGCCCGGCTCGATCACCGCCCTCGACACGCCGGATTCTGTGCTCACGGCGCGGGCGGATTCCCTGCCGGCCTATTCACTCGGCACTTTTACCCTCGCCGGCGAAATCGTTGACAGCAAATGCTACTTCGGGGTGATGAATCCGGGCGAGCTGAAAACCCATCGCGCCTGCGCCGTGCGTTGCATCAGCGGCGGCATTCCGCCGGTGTTCGTCGTACGCGATCAGGACGGCAATGCCGTCCATCTTTTTTTGGTTTCCGCGCAAGGCCGCAGCGTGAACGCGGAGATTCTGGACATGATCGCAGAGCCGCTGGTCATCAGCGGCGAAATTATTCAACAAGGTGATTTTTTGATGCTGCGTGCCGATCCCAAGACCTACCGCCGTTCGTAGCGCCGTGCGAGCATTTGCCGGTTGCTTCAGCCTTGCATCACAGTCGTGAGAGAGCTGAAATGTCCCTGACCCGTCTGGCCAAATCCTTTCCGTCCTTCCCGGAACTGCTGCCTCCGCTTGAAATTGCCGAAGGCAACTATCTCCTGCGTTTTGCCCGCAGTGAAGCCGAGTTGGATGCCGTTCTGAAATTGCGCTTCGAGGTGTTCAATCTTGAACTCGGTGAAGGATTGGATTCCTCCTACGACACGTTTCGTGATCAGGATGAATTCGATCTGCGCTGCCATCATTTGATGGTGCTGGATCAGTCGCTGCAGCAGGTGATCGGCACCTATCGCATGCAGACGCTCGCCATGGCGGGCGGCAGCGCGGGATTCTATTCCGCCGGCGAATACGATCTCACCGGCTTTCCCGCGGGCGTCTTGGAAAACGCCGTTGAGGTTGGCCGGGCCTGCGTCGCAAAACCGCAGCGCAATGCCCGCGTGCTTTATTTGCTCTGGCGCGGCCTGGCTGCGTACCTGACTTTCAATCGCAAACGTTATTTGTTTGGCTGTTGCTCGCTCACCAGCCAGGACCCGGCCGAGGGCAAACGCGTGATGGATTATCTCACCGCCAACCAGCACGTGCAGCCGGACTTTTTGCTGCAGCCGCAACCCGGCTACGTTTGCTACGGCAGCGACTTCACTGCCGCGCCCGGCACCGTTCACCTGCCCCGGTTGATGAAAATCTACCTCGTTTATGGCGCCAAGATCTGCAGCCTGCCGGCGCTGGATCGCGCCTTCAAAACCATCGACTATCTCACCTTCCTCGATATCACCACGCTCGATGAAGCCACCCGCAGATTTTTCTTCCGCAAGCAATTTGCCCCATGAGAAAGCTCCGCGCCGTTGTTCGCCTGGTCCTGATTGCTGTGCTGACTGCCGCCGGTGTGTTGTTGTTGCTCGGTGGCCGGTTGCTTGCGCTGATTTCGGACGCGGCTTTCCGGCGCTGGCGGCTGCGCGTCTTTCAAGGCTGGGCGCGCGCCCTGGCGGCCATCATCGGCATGCGGCTGGTGGTGCGGGGAAACGCTCCGCCGCCGCCGTTCTTCCTGGTGGCCAATCACCTGAGCTACCTCGATATTCTCGTGCTTGCCACTCAGGTCCGGGGCGTGTTCGTTTCCCGGCATGATGTGAGCGGCTGGCCGGTGATCGGATTCCTGACGCGCGCGGTGGGCACGCTGTTCATCAATCGCGAACTGGCGCGCGAAGTGGTTCGTCTGAACCATCTGTTGCGCGCTGCGTGGGAGCGGGGGGAGGGCATCATCTTTTTTCCGGAAGGCACGAGCTCGGCCGGCGCGGAGATTCGGCCGTTCAAATCGCCGTTGTTGCATGTCGCCGCCGAAAACCTCTATCCGGTCTCCTACGCCACTTTGAGTTATCGCACGCCCGCCGGCGAGCCGCCCGCGCATTTGGCGGTCTGTTGGTGGGGTGAGATGACGTTTCCGGATCATTTCTTCAATGTGCTGCAATTGCCCCGCTTCGAAGCGCTGCTCACCTTTGGCGACGCTGCGGTGCGTGCGACCGATCGCAAACTGCTGGCGCGCCGGCTGCATCACTTGATCGCGCAGCAATTCCAGCCAATGGTCCGGCCGGAAGAATTATCCACCTTCAACCACCAGTCCACCACATGATCGCCGGACTCGAACATCAGTATTTCAACACCAACGGCGTACGGCTGCACGTCGCGCTGGCCGGGCCGCACCACGGCCGCTTGCTCCTCTTCCTGCACGGCTTTCCGGAGTTTTGGTATGGCTGGCGCCGGCAAATCGATTTCTTTGCGCGTTTGGGCTATCGCGTGCTGGCACCGGATCAGCGCGGCTACAATTTGAGCGACAAGCCCGGCGGCATCGCTGCCTATCGCCTCGATCAACTTGTGGGTGACCTCGTCGGGTTGATCAAGGCGGTTGGCCGGGAGCGCGCCTTGATCGTGGGACATGATTGGGGCGCAGTGGTGGCGTGGTGGCTGGCGCTGCAGCACGCGGAATATGTGGAGAAGTTGGCGGTCTTGAACGGGCCGCTTCCCCACGTCATGCGCCGCCATCTGCTGCACGATGCCGAACAAAGGCGCAAGAGCTGGTACATTTTCTTCTTTCAACTGCCCTGGCTGCCGGAATGGCGCATGCAAAAGAACAACTGGGAAATCGCCGGCCGGGCCTTGCTGAAAACCAGCCGTCCCGGGACGTTTGGTGAAGCCGATCTGGCAGCATATCGCGCTGCCTGGTCACAACCAGGCGCCGCGACCGCGATGATCAACTGGTATCGTGCGGCGTTGCGGCAACGCCTCGGACGCGCCAGTTACGCCACCGTGCAGAGGCCGGTCCTGATAATCTGGGGCGGCCGCGACCGCTTTCTCCGCACCGCACTGGCGGAAGCCAGCCGGGCGCAGTGCCAACACGCCGAGCTTGTTCTTTTGGAACACGCCAGCCATTGGGTGCAGCATGAAGAGGCCGAGGCGGTTAACCTGCGGCTGCAGCAATTCTTCACCGCTTGACTCCTTGAAAACGATGACCACCATTGACGCTCGTCCTGGAAGGATGCTGCGAAGATTTGGGCACACCGCTGAATCTCTTATGAAGCTTTGGGCACACAGCCAGGGACTGCAAAAGATTTTTTGAATGACAGCTTCACTCAACCGCAAAATGCTGCGAGATGATTACACCTATGCTGCAGCCAGCACTTCAAACGCGTGTCGCCGCGTGCCTCAGAAAGGCCTTGCTTTTTCCCGCCGAATAACTTACCAATTCTGCCGTCCAGCAAAGGCGCCGGCAGAAATCTCAGCGTTCAAGGATTTGTCCATTCCTGCCTTTCGGCCGGAAGGATGCCGGTGAAGTCCAGCGAAGGGTTGTGTGCCCTTCACCGGATTTGTTTGATTGCATGGGATTGCCTTTGAAATCAGCGTTGCTGTGAACCGGCGGCTTGGGTTCGCCGGCTGGTCCGTCATCACCATGCTCCGGCGTGGCGGCAGTGTGCAATCTTTCATCCCCGCCAGGGAGGAAATATGCGTTCGCTTTTCATTCTGTTCGGCGCCATGCTTGCGTTGGCGCAGCCAGCATTCAGCCAATCCGCAGACCCGCCTGCACCGGACACCGCGCTGGTGATGGGTGCAGTCGATACGTTGCAGCGCATCGCAGAAGAAAGCGGGCCTGTGCCGGTGCCACCCGCCAGTGAGAAAGCGCTGCGCTATTACCGCAGCGGCAACTGGCTGTGGGGCCTCGGTCTGCTGTGGGGCCTGCTCGTCCCTGCGGCGTTTCTCTTCACCGGCTTTTCGGCGCGCATTCGCAACTGGGCGCAGAAGCTCGGGCGCAAATGGTTCTTCGTGATCGGCCTGTACTTCATCATTTTTTCGCTCATCACTTTTCTCCTCGATTTGCCGCTCACCTACTATCAGGAATTCGTGCGACAGCATGCCTATGATCTTTCCAACCAAACCTTCAGCAAGTGGCTGGGCGATTCGCTGAAAGCGCTGGTGGTCGGCATGCTGGGCGGCGTGCTGTTTCTGTGGGTGCCTTACTTGCTGCTCAAGAAGAGTCCGCAGCGCTGGTGGCTGTACACCGGCATTTTGGTGGTGCCGTTTCTATTTTTCTTCATGCTCATCAGTCCGATTTGGATTGCGCCGTTGTTCAACAAATTCGGTCCGATGCAGGATCAGGCGCTGGAGGCCAAAATCCTGGCGCTGGCGGAGCGCGCCGGCATCGAGGGCAGCCGCGTGTTCGAGGTGAACAAAAGCGTGGACACCAAGGCCGTGAATGCCTATGTCACGGGGTTTCTTGGCACCAAGCGCATCGTCCTGTGGGATACGATCATCGCCAAACTGGAGGAGGAGGAACTGCTGTTCGTGATGGGCCACGAAATGGGACATTACGTGCTGGGGCACGTGGTGAAGAGTGTGTTGTTCTTTTCGGCGTTGATCCTGGTGGTGCTGTACGCTGCCCACCGCACGGCCGCCGCACTGTTGCGCAGGTATCACGCCCGCTTTGGCTTCCACCAGCTCGCGGATATTGCTTCGCTGCCGCTGCTGATTCTGCTCTTCAATCTCTTTCTTTTCCTCGCCACGCCGCTCAGTTTCGCCTACACCCGCCACCATGAGCATGAATCCGACCGCTTTGGTTTGGAAATCTGCCAGAACAACCGCGCCGCGGCCCTGGCGTTCGTCAAATTGCAGACGGAAAATCTCGGCAACCCGCGGCCGGGCTGGCTCTACAAACTTTGGCGGGCTTCACATCCGCCCATCGGCGAGCGCATCGAATTCTGCAACACCTACCGCCCCTGGGAAACCGGCGAGCCGTTGAAATACGGGCACCTGATTAAAGCCCCGCAAACCGGAGACTAGTGGTCCAACGGCACTAACTTTTCCCCAAAGGCAAAAAATTTCTCTAGCTACTTGCCTTTGTTTGCGAAAATGATTGAAGCTGTTTGACAAGGTTGAGCTTGCTTGGGCAAAAGCAATGAC
>JBBIKM010000140.1:0-16536 GCA_037445455.1 bacterium
TCGAACATCCCGAGGAGAGCCTGGATACCATCGTGCGCCGCATGCAGATCGAATGGCTGGCGCGGCGGTTCTTGGACGGCGGGGTCACCTTCGCCAAGCGCGGCAGCTCGATGCGCATTGCCTTCGAGCACAGCGATCCCGACAAAGCCTATGCGATCGTGAAGACTCTCTCGGAAGTTTTCATTGAGCAGAATCTCGCACGCGAATCCAAGAGCGCAGCCATCGCCATCGGGTTCAGCAAGGAGCAGGAAGAGCGTTACCGCCAGCAATACGAGGAGGCGCTGGAACGTTTGCGCCGCCTCAAGGAGCAGACGACCTTCGAGCAGACGCGCAAGCTCGCAGTCAACCTGAACAACGAAGCGCAGGCCAACGCCACGCTCAATTCGCTGCAGGTTGACCTCAACCGCCAGCAGGATTTGCTGGCCGGGCTGGAGGCCAGACTCAGCAACGCCACCGGCAACTTCGTGGTCAACGAGACGCCCCGCATGGCAGAGTTGCGCCAGCGCCTGTTCCAGAAGGCGGAGGCGCTGGTGTCGGTGATGATTCAGTTCGATTGGCGTGATGCCAACGTCATCAACGTGAATCAGGAGATCGCGGCGCTGCGCGAACAGTTTCGCGAGGAGGTATTGCAGCAACTCGGCCCCGGCCTCTCCTCCGGCGAGCGGGACCTGGCGGTGCAACGGCAGATCGCCCGCCTGGACTTGGATCTGCTGAACCGCGAGAAGCGCAAGCTGGAAGACTTGCTGGAGGCGTATCGCTTCAGTATTGCCAAGCGACCGGTGCAGGAGATGCAGCTCGCCGAAGCGCAAAAGCAAGTCAACGATCTGGGCGCTGCGCTCTACGCGTTTCGCAGCCAGGCGCAGCGTTCCGAACTGGGGCAGGATCTGCAGGAGACCAGCGCCGATGAGCGCTTTCGCATCATCAACCCTGCCAACCGGCCGCTGATGCCGGTGCCGCAGGATGAGGCGCAGATTCTGCTGATCGCGCTGTTCGGTGGCCTGGGTTTCGGCATTGGCGCGGTATACCTCCTGGAGTTTTTTGATCATTCCTTCAAATCGGTGGATGACGTCGAAACGCAGTTGGGCGTGGCGGTTTTGGGCGTGATCCCGCGCATCGAAATGGCGGAACCGGCCAAGGCCAGGCGGCCGTTCTAGCGGCGGAGTGGAACAACCGGGTTCTGCTGCGGCGTGGGAAGGTGATCCCGGCAATCCGTCTCGGGCGGGCCCGGCGGCGGCTTGCGCATTTGTGGAATTCCTTTGTGAAAGGGTAGCGGCTTGTCAGCAAAGCGGCGATTGATCGAAGCAGTGGAAGTGACAGACGAGGGTATTCATATCGTCCGCCTGATGAAGGTCTTCGATGCTTCCAGCCTCGATGAGTTTGAAAAAGTCCTGGCCTACTTGTTGGCGCACGACAATTATCGCATCGTTGTCGATCTCGCCAACGTCGAGTTCATTTCTTCGGCAGGCTGGGGCGCGTTTACCGCCGAACTGCGTCGCGTGCGCGACAACGGCGGCGACATCCGGTTGGCCGGCATGAATCCGGACGTGTTGGATGTCTTTCTTCTGCTGGAACTCGACAGCTTCATCAATGCCTACGACACTCTCGAGGATGCGATTCTGTCCTTCGAAAACCCGGCGCACGGCCCGGCTGAGTATCAAAAGCCCGCGGCGAATCTGAGCAGTTTGCCGGAACCGGAAAACACCGACGGCACGGCCGCACCGGCCTGGCTGCCGGGGCAGGGCTTTGAAATCACGGGGTCCGAGGCGCACACGAATTGGGAAGCGCACGCCACCGGCGCGCCGGCTGCGTTTGACGGCAACGACGCAGTGCCGGCAGAGGAGTCTGACGGCCAGGGCGCGGCGGCGGACGTGGATCTCGGCTACGGCGCTGCCTATGCGCCCTCCCTGCAGGACATGCTTAGCGGCAATGCCAATGCGTTTGTCGATTACGCCGAGGATTGGCCGCCGGCAGAACAGGAGGAGACGACCGCAGCCGCGTATGAAAGCGAAGCCGGCGAGGGCAGCGATGCCGGCCTGCAAGCCGGGGCACGGCATGAGCAACCTTCGCACGATTTCGCTGAGGAGCACCCTGCCGCCTCCGATGCTGCCATGGAATCCCCAGCGCCCCGCCTGCCGGAGTCGAGGCGGCCAAGCCAGGATGCTGGCACAGCGGCCGGGAGGACGGCACCGGAGCCTGCGCCGGCGGAATTGTTTTTCGAAGAGTACGTTCTGCAGGACATCAACGATCCCTGGATTTTGGATGAAATCGACCGGCTGCCGGAAGAATATGAAATGGACGAGGTGAGTTGGGAGGGCGGCACGGGATTCACCGATGATTCGATGCCGGCCTCGCCGCGGCGTGCAGAGGAACAGCCGGCAGCGCCGGCGCGCATTTGGGCACCAGCAGAGGAGAAGGCGGCAGCCCTCGCCCCCGGGGAGCGCCGCGCTGATTCCAGCGACCGTTCCGCGGCAGTGCGACCGGCGCCGGCACACACGGCTCAACCGCCAGTGGAGGCCAAGCCGGCCGAAAACTGGCGGCCGGCGTATGCCGCACCGCGGCCGGCGGCGAGCACCAGTGTCGGCCGGGAGGGCATGCCGCCGGCGATGGCGACGGCAGAGCAAAAACGCAGCCCAGCCAACGGCCCGCAGCCGATTCGCCAATCGCACGCCGTGACCAAGATGAGATTCGAGGGTGACCGGCAATCCATCGTTCGCCAAATTGTAAGCCAGCATCCGCACTATGGCCCAACGATGATACAGAAGTATTTGGAAGTGCGAACAGAGCCTGCGATCATGGTCAGCCGGTCGACGGTTTACCGGTGGCTGCGGCAGGCCGGCCTGAACACCCGTGAACAACGCCTGCAATTCGCCGGCCGGGCCGCCCTGGCGTAGGATACCAGCAACGCCGGCACTCCCACGTGCTTGAGGCGATCCCGAAACTTCATACCACCTCGATGAGCAAACGTATGGCCGATTTTCTCTTCAATGACGTGATCAGCTCTCCCCAGGGAGAGTACTTTCTGAAGACGACCACCAATGATCCGCAGAAACAGATCACCTCTTCGTTCTTTCGCAACGGCACCCTGCTGGAGACGCGCACGCGCGAGTTCGATCCGAAGTGGTCGCGTGAAATGCTGCGCACCAAGACGCGGGAATTTCACGACGAGAAGAAAGATGAAATCTTGATGCTCATCCAGCTTGCCGAGAAGCTGCAGGAGACCAATCAGGCGGAGACCAAGAATCTGCTGGGCCAGGCTTTTATCCGGCGGGGGATGTATGAGGAGGCCATCATCGAGCTGGAGGAGGCGATCGTGCTCAACCCGCGCCTCTCCGGCATCTACAACAATCTCGGCAGCGCCTACCTGGCGGTGAAACGCTACGATGATGCGATCACGGTTCTGGAGCAGGCCATTTCGATGTCAGCCGGCTATGCCGACTATCACAACAACCTGGGCATGGCCTACCTCCAAAAAGAGTATTGCAAGAAGGCGGTGGAGCAGTTCCTGCGGGCGCTCGACAGCAATCCCTACTATGCCGAAGCCTATTTCAATCTGGCGCTGGCCTATGTGCTGAACGCCTTCACCAAGGAGGATTTTTCCCTCTCGGTCAACTGCCACCAGAAAGTGGCGGACAATCTCGAAAAGGCGGCCAAGATCAATCCCTCCTACCACAACGAGCACACCGAGCAGGGCCAGAGCCTGATGCGCGAGAAGAAGTATGAAGAGGCCTATCAGGCCTTCACGCGGGCGACCAGTCTGGTGAGCAAACCCGCGGACATCTCCTTCATTCTCGATTTTTACTTGCGCGTCATCTACGGCAGCAAGAAATTGAGCAGCAGCCTGATCTGGCGGCACATTCGCCAGTTGCAGGAACTGATCGAGAAATACCCCAATTATGCCGATCTCTACAATCACCTCGGCGTCGCCTATGTGATCATGAGCAAATACGTGAATCACAAAGCCATACAGCAATTCGACAAGGCCATGGCCCTCAACCCGGGGTATGAACGCGCCAAGCGCAACAAGCGCCTGGCCGAGTATGACCACAAGGGCATGCAGTTGCTGTTCGATGCCATCTTGAAGTAGATGCTCTCTATGCACAGATCTTCTGCACACTCGATTATCTCCTTCTTCAACGACGAGTCGCCGGAGGCCAATGAGTTCCGGCGGTTGTATTCGAAGCTCAAAAACCTCTACGCCGACGAGGAGATGAAAAATTTCCTCGTGACCAGCGCCAAGATGAACGAGGGCAAGAGCACCACGGCGGCGCTGCTGGCGTGCACCATCGCGCGCTACCGCAACACCAAAACCATTCTGGTGGATTGTGATCTGCGCCGGCCGCGGGTGCACCAACTCTTCGGCATTCCCAAGGAAGAGGGCGTGGCCGACGTGTTGACCGGCGCGCGCAAGCTCGACACCTGTTTCAAACAAACCCCGATCGAGAATCTGCGCCTGCTCACCGCCGGCGGGGTGGTGACCAGCCCGACCGAGCTGATCAACTCGCCGCGCATGCACGACTTGTTTTCCGAGATCAAATTCTATTTCGACACCGTGATTGTCGATTCGCCGCCCGTGATTCCGGTCACCGATGCCCTCATCCTCAGCCCGGAGATGGACGGCGCGCTGGTGGTGATCAAAGCCGGCGAGACCCACAAGGAAGTGGCGCGGCGCGCGGTCGATTTGATGCGCAATGCCGGGTTGAACATCCTGGGCGTCATCATCAACAACCAAAAGGGCGTGCTGCCCTACTACTACGACCACAAGTACTACGGCTATTCCTACTACAATCTCGAGGAAAAGGCGAAATAAGGATTGAGGAGCTTGCTATGGCGTTTTATCTGGTGACAGGAGGCGGCGGTTTCATCGGTTCCAATCTGGTGCGCGCGCTGGTGGAACGCGGCGAGCGCGTGCGCGTGCTCGACAACTTCGCCACCGGCAAACGGTCGAACCTGGCGGAGTTTGCCGGCCACCTGGAGTTGCTCGAAGGCGACATCCGCGATCGCGCGCTGGTCGAGCAGGCAGTGGCGGGCGTCGATTACGTATTGCATCAAGCCGCGCTCGGCTCGGTGCCGCGCTCCATTCAAGACCCGCTCACCTCCAACGACGTCAACGTTAACGGCACCATCAATTTGCTGTGGGCCGCCAAGCAAGCGCGCGTCAAGCGCTTCGTGTTCGCTTCGTCCTCCTCGGTCTACGGCGACACGCCCACCCTCCCCAAAGAGGAAAGCATGCCGCCCAACCCGATTTCACCTTATGCCACTTCCAAACTCGCCGGTGAGCGTTACGCCCTTTCCTTTTGGCACGTTTACCGCCTGCCCACCGTGGCCCTGCGTTATTTCAATGTCTTCGGCCCAAAGCAGGACCCGGACTCGCAATACGCCGCCGTGATTCCACGCTTCATCACCGCGCTGATGAACGGCGTGCCGCCGGTCATCTTCGGCGACGGCGAGCAATCGCGCGATTTCACCTACATCGACAACGTCGTGCAGGCCAATCTGCTGGCGTGCACCGCGCCCGAGGCACCCGGCCATTTCATGAATGTAGCCTGCGGTGAGCGCTACACTTTGAACACGCTGCTGCAGGAACTGAACAGCATCATGGGCACCCACATCGCCGCCCGCTATGAAAGCGCGCGGCCCGGCGACGTCAAACATTCCATGGCCGCCATTACGCGCGCGCAGAGCCTGCTGTCCTTTTCACCCGAGGTCAGATTTCAGGAAGGGCTCCAGCGTACCGTGGCGTGGTACCTCAGCCAGCACCGCTGAGGCGGGCGCGGTTGTGCCGGGCGATTTTCGCTGCCGGCGGAAACGCAATTGCGCGGCACTGGCGGTAAATCAGTGAGCGTTTTTTCAAAGTGGCCGCGGCTGCCTGCCGGGCCGGCGTGACTTGCAGCACTAGGGACCGGTTGATTGCAAGATTTGATGCCAGGGACGGATGATGATGAATCGCTTCGATCTTAGGAAGGCGGGCGCCGCGCATGGCTCGGCGCCGGCATGGGATTTATGGGCATCAAGAACGCACTCACCGTTGACGTCGAAGACTGGTTTCATGTCTCCCTGTTTCGGACCAAGATCCGGCGGGAGGAGTGGGATCAGCTCAAAAGCACCGTGGTGCAGAACACCTGCCGCGTCCTCAATGTCTTCGCCGAGAAAAACGTCAAAGCGACGTTCTTCGTGCTCGGCTGGGTCGCTGAGCGCTATCCCGAAATCGTGGTGGCGATCAAGGAACAGGGCCACGAGGTGGCCAGCCACGGCTACGGCCATCAGATCATCTATGAGCAAACCCACAAGGAATTCGCCGCGGACGTGGAGAAATCCCTGCTCATCCTGGAAAACATCATCGGCGAGCGGGTGCTGGGCTATCGTGCGCCTAGTTACTCGATCACACGCTCTTCGATGTGGGCCTGGCAGACGCTGGCAGATCTCGGGCTGATCTATGATTCCAGCATCTTTCCGGTGAAGCACGATCTCTACGGCATTCCCGATGCGCCGCGCTTTCCCTTCGAGATTCGCTTCCTCAATCAGACGCGCTTGATCGAATTTCCGCTTTCCACCGTGGTGATGATGAAGAAGAACGTGCCGATGGCCGGCGGCGGCTATTTGCGGCTTTATCCTTATTGGTTCATCCAGAACAGCGTGCGCCAGATCAACGCGGAGGGCCGGCCCGCGATCATCTATCTCCATCCCTGGGAAGTGGACGCCGAGCTGCCGCGTTTGAAAGTGGGCTGGTTCAAAACCATGCGCCACTATGGCAATCTCGCGCTGATGGAGCATCGCCTGCGGCGGCTGCTCGCGGAATTTTCCTTTGGCACCGTGAGTGAAGTCTTGGCGGAAACCAGGATTCAAACAGATTGGCCGCGCACGACTCCGCCCGCGCCGGGCGTGAATGGCAGGCTACGGGGGAGCGTGCCGGTCTCATGATCGTGGAAGCCGTCGAGAATCAGTGCGAAGCGTGGGACCGCTTTGTTCACGAAAACGCGGACAGCCGCGGGCCGCATTTGAGCGGCTGGAAACAGGTCATCGAAAAGACCTTCTCGCATCGCTGCTATTATCTCGCCGCGCGCGAGGGCGATCGCTGGCGTGGCCTCCTGCCTTTGACCCATCTGCGCAGCAGGCTCTTCGGGTCCTTTTTGGTCTCCGTGCCCTATCTGAATTATGGCGGCATTGTCGCGGATTCCGAGGCGGCGCGGCAGGCGCTCTACGAGCGCGCCGTGGCGCTGGCGCGGCAGCTCCGCGTGGCGCATGTGGAATTGCGGCATGAAACGGCGCTGCTGCCGAATCTGCCGACCAAGCAGCACAAAGTCGCGATGCTGCTCGAGCTGCCCGACACGCCCGAACTGCTGCTGCAGGGCTTTAAAGCCAAGCTGCGCAGCCAGATTCGCAAGCCGCAGAAGGAGGGCTTAACCTACCGCTGTGGCCGCGAGCAGGAGCTGGACAGTTTCTATCACGTGTTTGCCACCAACATGCGCGACCTGGGCACGCCGGTTTATTCGCGCAGATTCTTCGCGAACATTTTGGCGGCATTTCCGGAGCGCGCGCACATTTGCACGGTGTATCGCGGGGAGCAGCCGCTGGCCTCAGGGTTCGTTTTCGGCTTTCGCCAGACGCTGGAGATTCCGTGGGCCTCGAGTTTGCGCGCCTTCAACGCGCTGGCGCCGAACATGCTGTTGTATTGGGCGGTGCTGGAGTTTGCCATCCAACAGGGCTACAAATTTTTCGACTTCGGGCGGTCCACGCCCAATGAGGGCACCTACAAATTCAAAGAGCAGTGGGGCGCCCGGCCGGTGCCTCTGCATTGGCAATACTGGCTCGCCAACGGCGCCACGGCTCTTCCCGACCTCAGCCCCCACAACGCCAAGTATCAGAGGGCAATTCAAATTTGGCAGCGGTTGCCGCTGGCTGTCACGCGCCTGGTCGGGCCGGCCATCGTCAAAAACATTCCTTGATGATCCCGGGCGGGATCATCGTTCCACCCCGATCCATTCTTGCAGCGTGTTGCATGGTCTTCGTCTTTTGGTTGTGTGTCAGTCTCATCCTTTGGGTCTATGCTGGTTACCCGCTTTTACTTTGGGTGAGAAACCGGTTGGCGCCGGCCGCGCCAGTTGATCGCCGTGAGATCGAGCCGGAAGTCACCCTGCTGATCAGTGCCTACAACGAAGCCGGCGTCATCCGGCGCAAGCTCGAAAACAGCCTGGCCCTGGATTATCCGCCCGGCAAGCTGGAGATCATCGTGATCTCCGACTGCTCGGACGACGGCACTGATGCACTCGTGCGCGGGTATGAAGCGCGTGGCGTACGGCTGCTGCGCCTGCCCACACGCAGCGGCAAGACCGCGGGTTTGAACGCCGCACTGCCGCTGGCGCGGGGTGAAATCGTCATCTTCTCCGATGCCAACGCCATGTATCATCGCGACACCGTACGGCGGTTGGTGCGCAACTTCGCGGACGCGCGCGTGGGCTGCGTCACCGGCGAATCGCGCTACAATGTGACGGATGGCAGCCAGTCGAGTGCCAGCGAGAATCTGTATTGGCGCTATGAGCT
This sequence comes from bacterium, assembly GCA_037445455.1. Taxonomy (GTDB): domain Bacteria; phylum Zhuqueibacterota; class Zhuqueibacteria; order Zhuqueibacterales; family Zhuqueibacteraceae; genus Coneutiohabitans. Next base: position 8,539 of record JBBIKM010000140.1, read on the forward strand.
GGCGCTGAAAAAGATGGAAAGCAATCTCGGTTCGCTGGTGGGCGGCGACGGCGCCATTTACGCCATCCGCAAGCGCCTGTTCAAGCCGATGCAGCCCTCGGATTTGAGCGACTTCGTCAACCCGCTGCAGATTACGGCGCAGGGCTATCGCAACGTCTATGAGCCGGAGGCCATTTCTTATGAAGACGCCGGCGACACGTTTGCCAAGGAGTTTCAGCGCAAGGTGCGCATTGTCAATCGCGCCTGGCGCGGCCTGTGGCGGGTGGCCGCGGTGTTGAATCCGCTGCGCTTCGGCTTCTTTACGGTGCAGGTGTTGTCGCACAAGCTGCTGCGCTGGTTAATCCCGGTGTTCATGGCTGGTGCCCTGCTCAGCAATGCCTTTTTGCTTGACGTCTCGCCGTTCTATTGGGTGACCGGCGCCGGCCAGGCGCTGTTTTATGTGCTCGCGCTGCTCGGCTGGCTGCAATCGCAGCGGCCGGCGATGCCGCGGGCGATCTACGTGCCCTTTTACTTCTGCCTGGTCAACTATGCCTCGCTGCTGGGTATTCTAAACTACTATCGCGGGCAATCCTTCACCATGTGGCAGACCGTGCGGGAACCCGGGACCTGACAGGAAGTTTATGCCAGTACGCCATCTCAAAATGCGGTTGACCGGCCTGATCAAGGCGATGCTGTTCTATGCCGGGTTCTTCGCGCTGCTGCGGCTGCTCTTTCCCAATCGCCGGGCAGCGCTGCTGCGCTACCATGCCGTGGTCGATCCCGAGGACAATCTTTACACCAGCCCCAGCATCAGTCTCTCCGTCCGTGAGTTCGAACGCCACGTCCGCTACTTTGCCCGCAACTATCGCGTGGTGTCCCTTGATCAAGTCGTCGATGCGCTGCTCGCCGGCTGGCCGCTGCCCAGGAACGCGGTGGTGTTCACCTTCGACGACGGCTATGCCGACAATTTCATCGCCGCCCGGATTCTCAAACAATATGGCGCCACCGGCATTTTCTATTTGACCACGGACTGCATCGATCGCAAAGAGACGCTTTGGCTGGCGGAGGTGAATTATCTGCTGGAACGCAGCCCGCAGCCGGTCTTGCGGTTGGAGCTTAACGGCACCACGCAAGAGTTGAAACTGCGCACGCCGCAGGAGCGCGAGCAGGCCAAGCGCACGGTGATCAAGATCATCAAGAGCAACGACCGCCGCGTGCGCGAAACCGTGCGCCAGCAGCTTCGCGCCCAGCTTGCCACCGCCGAATGGCAGGCCACGGCGGCGCGCCTGATGTTGACTTGGGAGCAGGTGCGCGAGATGCTCGCCCAGGGCATGAGCGTCGGCGGCCACACGGAGTCCCATCTCAATCTGCCCAATGCCGAGCCTGAAGATGCCCGCCGCGAGATTGCCGGCTGCAAGCACAAGCTCGAATCCGTGCTCGGCCTGCCGATTCGCCATTTTTCCGTGCCCAACAGCGGCCCGTATCGCTACTACAACGACCAGGTCAAGCGCATGGTGGGTGAATGCGGGTTTGTATCTTCCGTCACTTCCGCGCACGGCTTCGTGGACGGCAACAGCGATTTGCTAGAATTGCGCCGCATTCGCACGATTCCGGCGTTGCATGAAGTCGTGGCGACGATCGAGCTGGGCAAATTTTCGGCGACCGGCGGGAAAAGCCCGATCGCTGAGTAGGCGGCCGCCGCGCGGCAAACCGCCGGAGGCGCGTGCACCCGGCAGCACGGCTTCCGCAAATCACGCTTTTGCAAGTAGCTATGTTTGTTTAACTGAATCAAATTTTTCCGCGGGCACACGTGGCGCCAGGGCATGTTTCCGGGATTTCTGCCCGTGGCCGCGGCCAGCTCGAGGTAAGGATGCCTGTCAAGTTTGAGAGGATGTCATGAGAATCAGCATATTTGGACTGGGTTACGTCGGTACGGTGACCAGCGCTTGTTTTGCTCGCCTGGGCCATCAGGTGACCGGTGTGGATGTCAACCTGCAAAAAGTGGGATTGCTGAACGACGGCAAGAGCCCGATCGTCGAGGAGGAGATTGGGGATCTGGTGATGGAGCAGGTGCAGGCCGGCCGGCTGCGGGCGACGACCGACATCGAGACGGCGATCGCCAACTCCGAGTTGAGCTTGATTTGCGTGGGCACGCCCAGCAATGGCAACGGCTCGCTCAGCCTCAGCAGCGTATTCAGTGTGTGCAAGAGCATTGCGCAGGCCCTGCGCGCGAAGAAGGAAGATCACCTGGTGGTGGTGCGCAGCACGGTGGTGCCCGGCACGGTCAATCGCCAGATCATCCCGTTGATGGAGCGGGAATCCGGCAAGGCCCACGGCCGCGGCTTCAGCGTGTGCTTCAATCCCGAGTTTCTGCGCGAAGGCAGCTCGGTGAAGGATTTTGAATCTCCGCCCTTCACCATCGTGGGCGCGCGCGACCAGGCCAGCGCCGAACAGGTGCGCCAGCTCTATGCGGGCGTGGCCGCGCCGTTTCACGTCACCAATCTGGAAGTCGCGGAAACGGTCAAATATGCCAGCAACATTTATCATGCCTTGAAGATCACCTTTGCCAACGAGCTGGGGGCCTACTGCAAGAGCCTGGGCATCGACAGCCACGAAGTGATGGACTTGTTCGCCCTCGACACCAAGCTCAACATCTCCAAAGCCTATTTGCGGCCGGGTTTTGCCTTTGGCGGATCCTGCCTGCCCAAGGATTTGCGCGCCTTGTTGTATCACGCCAAATCGCAGGATCTCAGCCTGCCGCTGCTGGAAGCGGTGCTGCCGAGCAATGCGCGCCATTTGCATCGCGTGGTCGAGATGGTGCTGGCGCAGGGCAAGCGCAAAATCGGCATCCTCGGCCTGAGTTTCAAAGCCGGCACCGATGATTTGCGCGAAAGCCCGCTGGTGTTGCTGACGGAAACGCTGCTGGGCAAGGGCCATGAATTGCGCATTCTGGATCGTGACGTTGCGATGGCGCGCCTGATGGGCGGGAACAAGGAGTACATCGAGAAGGAGATTCCGCATCTTTCCTCCCTGCTCTGCCGCTCGCTGGATGAAATCGTCGACTTCGCGGAAGTCATCATCATTGGCAACGGCAACCGCGAATATGCGGCGGTTTTCGAGAAGCGCAAACCGGAGCAGATCATCATCGATCTCGTCCGCCTGTTGCCGGACAATGGCGGTTCGCAGCCGAACTATCACGGCGTTTGCTGGTAGGCCGCGCGCCGGCGCCGCGGCCCGGCCGGCACTTGATTCACCTCCCGATCTTGACGCATGGCACTTACAGCAGAGGGGTGACTCTTGTCACGACCACGAAAAAAAGTTCTCTTCATCGCTTACATCTTTCCTCCGTTGGCGCGCGCGGGCGTGCATCGCAGCGTGCGGTTTGCGCGTTATCTGCCCGACCTGGGCTGGGACCTGACCGTCCTGACTCCGGCGGAACGCCATTATCCGGCGCAATCGCCCATTGATCGCGATCTCGTCAAAAAAATTCCAGCGACGGTGCAAATCGTCACCACGCCGGTCTTCCACGGCACGACCAGCGTTTTTCGCTTGAAGAACCTCTTGCGCGGCAGCCGGCGGCAGGTGCGGCCGGCCGTGTTGGGCGGACAGACGGAACCGATTCCCGCCCGGCCCGCTGCTGTGCCGGCGAATCCCACGGCTGCCGCCGGCAGGAAACGCCGGGGTTTGGTGCAAAAAGGCAAGGACCTGGTCTACGACCTGCTCACGATTCCCGACAAGGACGTGAACTGGCTGCCCCATGCGGTTGCCCAGGGCTTGCGACTGCACCGCCGCGAGAGGTTCGACCTGATCTACTCCACCGCGCCGCCATTTACCGACCATCTCATTGCGCACTGGCTGAAGAAGTTGACCGGCCTGCCCTGGGTGGCGGACTTTCGCGATCCCTGGGCGCGTGCGCCCTGGAAAGCGGAAATTCTCGGCGACTCGCTGCGCGGCAAGGCGGCAACCTATTTGGAGCGCCGCTTCGTGACGGCCGCCGATCGCGTCATTCTGAACACGGAATGGATCCGCAAGGATTTTGCCGAATATTATGGTCCGCAGCTCAGCCGCAAGTTCAGCGTCATCACCAACGGCTTCGATCCCCAGGATTTCGTCCAACTCGGTGGTGCGGCGGCGCCGCGCACGAACAGGAAACTCGTGATCACACACACCGGTGCGCTCTATCGCAAGCGCAATCCGCAGAATTTTTTCACCGCCTGCGAGCATCTCATCTCCAAGCACGGGGTCAGCCCGGCGGAGTTGGAGTTGCGCTTCATCGGCACGGTGGCGCCCGAGCTCTACAGCAGTTTCGAATGCGGCGAGGCGTTGCGGCAGGTGATTCAAGTGCTGCCGCCGGTGTCGCACCAGGAGGCGCTGCACTATCAGCTCGAAAGCGACGTGTTGTTGATTCTGCAACCCGGCACCAGCATGTCGGTGCCCGGCAAGATTTATGAATACATCGGCATGCGCAAGACGATTTTGGCAATTACGCCGCAGGGCGCGACCGCCGACGTGGTGCGCAATCACAACCTGGGCCTGATCGCCGATCCCGACAATCTCGCCGAAATCGAGAATTGCCTGCTGCGCCTGGTGCATGATTTCCGCAGCGGCGCGTTGCAGCCGCCCTCGGTCAACGGCGCCTTCACGGCCTACAACGGCGTCGAGCTGACCAGACAGTTGCATCAAGAATTCCTCCAGTGTTTGCCCAATGGCTGAAGCGATCGCGGAAGTGGTGCGACGATTGACGGCCACTGCCGCCCCGGCGTTGTGGCAGGAGGCGCCAGCCGGCCGGATCGCACGCGCCGGCGAAATCAAACGCGCGTATTCCACCGTCTATCGTCTGCGCATTGAAGATGCCGGCGGCCGGGCCACCCGCTTTATTTACGCCAAAATCTACAAGCTCGCGCCCAAGCACCGCGACAATCCCGCCAAACCTCAGGCCAAGCTGCGCACCGAATTCGAAGCCGCGCAGCGGCTGCATGCCAGCTTGAATGGCAGCCACCACTACAGCGTGGTGCGGCCGCTGGCCTGTTATCCCGATCTGCTCGCCATCGTCACGGAAGAGGCGCACGGCGAGCCGATTGCCAGTCTGATCGAAACCACCTGCAAGCGCTGGCACCAGCGCGACAAACGCGCGGCTGTGCTCACCGCTTGCCGCCTTGCCGGCGAAGCGCTCGCCGCCATTCAGCGCGCCACGGGCGAGGCACAACCCTATCAGCCGGCGGAGCTGTTGGAATACGTCGATATCCGGTTGCAGCGATTGGTGGCAGGCGAGGCGCCCTTCAACGAAACGCAGCGCCGCCTGGTGCGTCGCTGTCTGGAATCATTGATTGCCAGAGTGCCGACGGCGCAACTCGGCCAGTGTGGCTGTCACGGTGACTATGCGCCCTTCAACGTGCTCGCCGGCCCCGCCGGCGTGACGGTGATGGATTTCGCCATGTTCAAACCCGGCTCGCTTTACAACGACGTCACCTACTTTCATCACCGCCTGCAGGGCTATTTGCACAAGCCCATTTTTGCCGCGCCGGCCATTGAAGCCGCGCAGCAGGCTTTTCTGGCGGGCTACAACCGCGGCGCCGGCCGCGAACAGCAACCGGTCGAACACGACGTGCTGTTCCGCCTCTTCTGGATCAAACACGTCATCAACAACTACAGCGCGATCATGCGCAAGAAAGTGATGACGCTGGGAGATCGCCTGTCTCCGGCCGTCTACCTTTTCAACCGCCATGTCTTCCGGCGATATAATCAATGGTTGATGCAAATGTGTCAGCCATGATGGGCTGCGAGTATTCGTGATGAATCTGAAAAGAATCACAAGCATGTCGTTGGACGAGGTCGGCTATCGCCTGAAAATGGCGGGCACGAAGAAGCTCAGCAAGCTGTCACATCGCCGCCGTGACTTTCTCGCCCCCGAGCGTTTCCTCAGCGCTTTTGAGCTGCCCTCCGATTATCGCGGGCCTTACGCGGAAGCGGTTGCCAAGCGGCGTTGGCGCGCGGCCGAAGATTATTTGCTCGAGCACATGCGCCGCCGCGCACGCGGGGAGGTCGATCACGGCCTGCAGCCGAAATACTTCCTGGCGCCGCAGGATCGCCCGCTGTTTCTGGCGGCCCTGCAGCAGCACATGCCGCAGGTGTTCTCCGAGACCCTGGCCGCTGCCGGCAAATACCTCGCACACGAGTTTTCCTTCTTCGGCGTCCATCAAACTTTTGCCGATGAAATCGACTGGCATCGCGATCCGGTCTCGCTGCAGTCCTGGCCCCGCCATTTCTACACCGAGTTGCGCTACTACGGCCAAACCGATGGCGGCCGACCACTGCCGGGGGATGTGAAACACGTGTGGGAGTTGAACCGCCATCAACATTTCACCATTCTGGGCAAGGCTTTTTGGCTCACCGGCGACGCGAAGTACGCCCTGGAATTGTTCACGCAGGCGGTGAGCTGGATGCGCCAGAATCCCTACTTGCACGGCGTGAATTGGACCAGCGCGCTGGAAGTGGGGCTGCGCGCCCTGGCCTGGATCAGCGGGTACTTCTTCTGCCTGGAGGCGGAAGTGCTGGAGCCGCGCACGCATGCCCTGCTGTTGCGCACACTGCAACTGCACGGACATTACCTGCACCGGCATCTTTCCTTCTTTACCAGTCCCTACAATCACCTCATCGGCGAAGCCACGGCGCTGTTCCATCTCGGATTGCTGTTTCCGGAATTCCCGCAGAGCCGGCAGTGGCGCGCCACGGGCTGGAAAATTCTCTGCGAGGAAGTGACCAAACAATTTCACGCGGACGGCATGTGCGTGGAACAGGCCATTTCCTACCACCACTTCACGCTGAGTTTGTATCTGCTCGCCCTGCTGCTGGCGGAGCGCAACGGCGTGAGTGTGCCGCCGGAAATGCGTACGCGTTTGGAGAGCGCGCTCGAGTTTAGCATGTGGAGCCAGCAGCCCGATGGCCGCCAGCCCATGCTCGGCGACAATGATGATGCCACCGCGTTTCTGTTCGCCGCGCGTCCGGCATGGGACTTTCGTCACCTGCTGGCGCTCGGCGCGCTGGTGTTTCAACGCGGCGATTTCAAGCAGCAGGCAGGCGCTTGCGATGAATGCTGCGTGTGGCTGCTCGGCCCGGAAAGCCCGGCCCGCTTCGCGAGCCTTGCAGGCTTTGCGCCGGCCGCAACCACGCGCCTGTTTGCCGGGAGCGGCTATGCGATTCTGCGCAGCGGCTGGCAACCCGATGATCAGCAGATGATTTTTGATTGTGGACCGCAAAGCCACGGCCTGCATGCCGATGAAACCGTCTCCACCGCGCATGGCCACGCGGATGCTTTGGCATTCACCCTGTGCGCGCACGGCGAGCCGATCCTGTGCGATTCGGGCATGTGGCGCTACAACGGCGAGTTGAGCCGGCAGAATCACTTTCGCAGCGGCTGCGCGCACAATACCATTACCATCGCTGGACGCAGCGCCTGCAAAATCGTGGGCCGCCTGGGATATTCCCACGTGCCGCCCGTCAGCCAAACCTGCTACACCAGCCGGGAAGACTTCACTTTTGTGGAAGCCGCCTACGTGGGGTTCGGTCTCAATCTGCGCCACCGCCGCGGCGTTTTCTACCGGCCGCAGGCATACTGGCTCATTCTCGACAGCCTCGAGGGGGAAGGGGAACACCTCGTCGACCGCTGGTTTCACTTTGATCCGCACAGTCAACTCGAGGCGGCAGGGGAGTGGATCGTCGCGCGCCGGCCGGATCACAAGAACCTGCTGCTCGCGGAAATCGGCGGGCCGGCACCGACAGCGGACTTTTTCTGCGGCGGAGAAAATCCCGAGGAGGGATGGCTGGCGCCCGGTTATGGCCGCCAACAAGCAGCACCGGTGTTGCGTTTCCGCTGCTCCGCTGCCATGCCGGTACAATTCGCCACTTTGCTCATGCCGGTGGCCGCGGAGCTGCCGTCTCTGCGGCTTGCCGCTGCCGGCCGGCACGGCACTGCGAGTGCAGAGCCGTTCGTGCTGGAATTGCGCACCGCCGACTGGGAGG
>JBBIKM010000141.1:0-16510 GCA_037445455.1 bacterium
TCCTTGGCTCCTTGTCTCCTTGTCTCCTTTTCCAACTTGTCTCCTTTTCCAACTTGTCTCCTCGGCTCATGAATAACCTGACCCACATTCTGCTCGATCAACCACTGTTGCTGCTCTTTCTGGTGGCGGCCATCGGCTATCCGCTGGGGCAGATTCGAATTCACGGCAGCAGCCTGGGCGTGGCTGCGGTGCTGTTCGTCGGTTTGGCCTTTGGCGGCCTGCACCCCGAGCTGAAGCTGCCTGAGATCGTCTATCTGCTCGGCCTCGTCATCTTCGTCTACACCATCGGCCTGAGCAGCGGCCCCGGTTTCTTCACCTCCTTCCGGCGCAGCGGCTTGCGCAACAACCTGCTTGTGCTTGGCATGCTGGTGCTGGCGTTTTTGGTGACCGTGCTCCTGCATCTTGCGCTGCGCCTGCCGCCGGCGCTGACCGCCGGCCTGTTTGCCGGCAGTCTGACCAACACGCCGGCGCTCGCGGGTGTGCTCGATCAGGTCAAGCGCTATGCGGCCGGTCCCGAGAATCAGCATCTGCTCACTGATCCGGTGATCGGCTACTCGCTCGCCTATCCCATGGGCGTGATCGGCGTGATTCTGGCAATATATCTTGTGCAGCGCTTTTGGAAGATCGATTACGCCCGCGAGGCCGCAAGCCAGCGCGAGCTGGGCGCCATGGGCGCCCGTCTGCAAAATCGCACCATTCGCGTCACGCGACCGCAATTTCTCGGGCAGACACTGCGGGAGCTGAAAGCGCAGGAGGGATGGCGGGTGGTCTTCGGCCGGATGAAGCGCGCGGGCAGGCTCTCGCTGGCCGGCGAGCAGACGCGCTTTCAAATGGGTGATCTGTGCAGCGTCGTGGGCACTGCCGAAGACCTGGCGCGCGTCACTGCGGCCCTGGGAGAAGTGAGCAACGAACGCCTGGATTTGGACCGCTCCCAGCTTGATTATCGCCGCATCTTTGTCTCCAATCCTCAAGTTGCCGGCCATCGTCTGCGCGATCTCAATCTGCCGCAGCAGTACGGCGCGGTGGTGACGCGCGTGCGCCGCGGCGATCTCGAGTTTCTGCCGCACGGCGATACCGTGCTGGAGCTGGGCGACCGCATTCGCGTGCTCACCCGCCGCGATCACATGGAAGCGGTGAGCGCATTCTTTGGCGACTCCTATCGCGCGCTTAGCGAAATCGACATTCTCACTTTCAGTCTGGGGCTGGCGCTGGGTTTGCTGGTGGGGCTGGTGCCCATTCCGCTGCCCGGCGGTGTGGTGATCAAACTCGGCTTTGCCGGCGGCCCGCTGCTGGTGGCGATGATTCTGGCCACGCTGCGCCGCACCGGACCGTTGGTCTGGAACATGCCCTACAGTGCCAATCTGACGCTGCGGCAAATCGGGTTGATTCTTTTTCTGGCAGGGATCGGCACGCGCTCCGGCTATGCCTTCTTTTCAGTGCTCACGCAGGGCAACAGTCTCGCGGTGTTCGCTGCCGGCGCGGCCCTCACGCTGGTGGTGGCGTTTCTCACCTTGCTGATCGGCCATCGCCTGCTCAAAATACCGATGAGCGTGTTGATCGGTGTGCTCGCCGGCTTGCAAACGCAACCGGCGGCGCTCGGCTTTGCGCTCGAGCAAACCCGCAATGACATCCCCAATCTCGGTTATGCCTCGGTTTATCCGCTGGCGATGATTGTCAAAATCATCCTGGCGCAGATGCTGTTGACGGTGCTGCCTTGAAGCAGAAGGCCGGCGGCCTTCCTGCAGGCTGCCGTCTTTATGCTTTGATATTGCCGGTCAATTCCTAAATTGTCATGCAAGCAATTCGCACTGAGTGGGTCTCAATCATGCGCGGCTCGCGGCCCGCTGCCGGCCAGCCGCTGAAACAGTGAAGGACGGAAGTTGACGTTAGAGCATCTCCTGCTGATCGGTTCCGTGCTGATTCTCTTCAGTCTCGGCATGGCCAAGTTCTCTGATAATCTCGGCGTGCCGGTGTTGTTGCTGTTCCTGGCGATTGGCATGCTGGCCGGCTCCGAAGGCCCGGGTGGCATCTACTTTGATGATGCCGGGACGGCGCAATCGGTCGGCATCATCGCGCTCGTTTTTATTCTGTTTGCCGGCGGATTGGACACGGATTGGAAGGCGGTGCGGCCCGTGGTGTGGCCGGCGGCAGGATTGGCGACGGCCGGCGTCTTTCTCACCGCTTTGATCGTCGGCGTGCTGGCACATCTGTTCTATCCGTTTTCCCTGCTGAAGGGACTGCTGCTGGGTGCCGTCATCTCCTCGACGGATGCCGCGGCCGTGTTCGCCGTCTTGCGCGCGCGCAGCGTCAGCCTGCGCGGCAATCTGAAACCCTTGCTCGAGCTCGAGTCCGGCAGCAATGATCCCATGGCTGTCTTTCTTACGGTTGGCCTGATACAAATCCTGACCATGCCTGAGGCCTCTTTCTCAACAGTGGCGCAATTGTTCCTCCTGCAAATGAGCGTGGGCGCGCTCTGCGGCATGGGCCTGGGGAAACTGTTGACCGTGCTGCTCAATCGGGTGAATTTTGCCCAGCAGGGCTTTTATCCCGTTTTGGTGCTGGCTTATGCCGCGCTCGTCTATGGCGTCACCGCGGTGTTGGGCGGAAGCGGTTTTCTCGCGGTTTATCTTGCCGGCATTGTGGCCGGCAACAGCGAATTCGTCCACAAGAAAAGCTTGCTGCGATTCTTCGATGGCCTGGCCTGGCTGAGCCAGATCGGCATGTTTCTCACGCTCGGGCTGCTGGTGTTTCCTTCGCGCATCGTGCCGGTGATCGGCGCGGGGTTGCTGGTCTCCGCCGTGCTCATGGTGGTGGCGCGGCCGCTGAGCGTGTTTCTCACGCTCGCCTTCACCCAGTTCAACTGGCGGGAAAAGGCCTTCATTTCGTGGGTGGGATTGCGCGGTGCGGTGCCGATTATTCTGGCCACCTTTCCGCTGCTGGCCAACCTGCCCAACGCCGAGTTGCTGTTCAATCTCGTTTTTTTCATCGTCTTCACTTCCGCGCTCTTGCAGGGATGGTCGATCCCGGCGGTCGCCCGCCTGCTCAAGGTCGATGCGCCGATGGCGCGCCGGCGCGAGTATCCCATCGAATTTGCACCGGCGGTGGACATGGATACCGACCTGGTGGAGTTCGTGGTGCCCGCACACTCCGCCGTTGCCGGCAAATCTCTGGTGGAAATCGGCATGCCGCGCGACAGTTTGATCGTGCTCATCAGTCAAAACGAAGAATTCATCGTGCCCAGCGGCGGCACGGTAATCAACGAGGGGGACGTGGTCCTGGCGCTGGTCAACAAGCGCAACCTGCCGGAGGTGCGGGCGATCTTTTCCAGGAAACTGGAGGGCGCGTGAGGCGGGGCAACCTCTTTGCCCCCGGCAGCGGCGCAAGCCCGTGCCGGGCTTCAACCCGATCGGCGCCTCAAACCATCCGCAGAGCCACAGAGAACGAGGAGAGTGGCTTCCTTGACGCTAAAACGCTGCGAGCGCCGTGTCTCCGCGGTTCAAGTGCTTGCATGATGACCGGGAATCCTTCTCACTGAGCAACAACGATGCCCCCCAACCGCAGCAATACCCCGGCGACTTCACCTGTCGATCACCAAGCCTGCCTGGCGGAACTGGCGCGCGTCTTCTTCAAGCTGGGCGCCATTGGTTTCGGTGGACCCGCGGCACACATTGCCCTGATGGAAGAAGAAACCGTCAAGCGCCGCCATTGGCTGAGCCATGAACAATTCCTCGATTTGCTCGGCGTGACCAATCTCATTCCCGGCCCCAACTCCACCGAGATGGCGATTCACCTTGGCTATGTGAAAGCCGGCTGGCGCGGGCTGGCAGTCGCGGGCCTGAGCTTCATTCTGCCGGCGGTGGCGATCACGCTGGGGTTTGCCTGGCTCTATGTTCGGTTCGGCAGCGTGCCGCAGCTTGCCGCTTTCATGTTCGGGATTCGTGCCGCGATCATCGCGGTGATCCTGGCTGCGGTTTTCCGGCTGAGCCGCCCGCTGCTCGCGCAATGGCATCTTGTGGCCACGGGGTTGGCGGTGACGGTGCTCAGCCTGTTGCGCTGCGATGAAATCGCCCTGCTGTTCGGCGCCGGGCTGTTGAACGTGATCGGCGAGCAACCTCGCTTCCTGCGGCAACGCTTGACCTCCCGCTTCCATATCACGGTGCTGCCTGCATTGGCCGCGGTTTTTCCGGGAGTGGGAGCAGAGGTGATCCCTGCGGCCGCGAGCTTGACCGGATTGGGATTGTTCTTCCTCAAGGTCGGCGCGATTCTCTATGGCAGCGGCTACGTGCTGGTGGCCTTCTTGCAGGGCGGCCTGGTGGAGAGTCTGCAGTGGCTCACCCCACAGCAATTGCTCGACGCCATCGCCATCGGCCAGTTCACGCCCGGTCCGTTGCTTTCGACGGCAACCTTCATCGGCTACCTGTTGCTGGGATTCCCGGGCGCGGCGGTGGCCACCACCGGCGTGTTTCTTCCTTCTGTCGTTTTTGTGATGCTGAGCAGTCCGCTCATTCCAAAATTGCGCGCCTCGCGGATCGCGCGCAGCTTTCTGAACGGTGTCAATGCCGCGGCGCTGGGTTTGATGCTGTCCGTGTGTGTTGCGCTCGGCCTCGGCAGCCTGACCAGCCCGGCCGCCTGGTTGATTTTCGGCCTGGCGCTGGTGGTGCTGGTGGCCAGGAATGTTAATGCGGCGTGGATCATTCTCGGCAGCGCGATTCTCGGGCAGTGGCTGGCTCCCGCGCTGCCGTGAGCCGTTTCCGGCCATGGCATTTCTGCGCAACGCCGCCAGGCAGCGCAAACCATTGGTGTGATAATTTTTCCGCGCCCTTGCATTTTTCCTGCCGGCATGTTTACCTTCGGCCATGAATTTCACTCTGCAAAAAAGCGAAACGCTGCTGGAGCTGGCTGATCTGCTGACCCAACAAAGCGACTATCGGGAAAGTGTGCATCTCATCACGCTGACTGCCGGAGTGTTGTTCGATGCCGACGCCGCTTCCATCATCATGATCAATCCCAGCACGCAACAGACCGTCAAGACGATTTTCCGGGGCGGCAAGGAATTGGGCGGGGAAAAGCATCGCCTGGTGCAGAACCTGGTCATCGGCTGGATGATGCGGCATGAGCAGCCGTTTCTGAGCGCGGATTTGAAAGCGGATGCGCGTTTCCCGGGAGATGTGTTTGAAGACGACGTGGTGCGGGCGGTGATGTGCGCGCCGCTGCGCATGCAGCGCGCCGTGCTCGGCTACCTGCTCGTGCTCAGCGAAAGCCAGGTCGGGCAATTCGACGAATGCGCGCTCAAGCTGTTGCAGCAGATGGCCGCGGTGTGCGCGCCGTTCTTGAGCAACGTGCAGCATATTCAGGAGTATTTCGAAGCGCCCCTGCCGGAGGAAGTGCTGCTGGCACAATACGCCGGCCTGGGCATGCTGGGCCGGTCGAAGCCGTTCGTGGAATTGCTGCGCGCCATCGAATCCGCGGCGCGCTGTGACGTGCGGGTGTTGCTGGAAGGGCAGAGCGGCACCGGCAAGGAACGGGTCGCGCGCGCCGTTCATCAAGGCAGCCTGCGCAAGTCGCGGCCGTTCGTGGCGGTCGATTGCGGCGCGATTCCCGACAACTTGATCGAGAGCGAGCTGTTCGGCCACGTCAAGGGCGCCTTCACCGGCGCGAATTACGAGCGCCGGGGCCTGTTCGAAGAGGCGCATGGCGGCACGCTGTTCATGGACGAGATTGCCAATTTGCCCTACGACATGCAGGCCAAGCTGCTGCGCGTGCTGCAGGAGGGCGAGATTCGTCCGGTGGGCAGCAACAAGTCGAAGGCCGTGGACGTGCGCATCATCGCGGCTTCCAGCGCCTCGTTGCGCAAAATGGTGGCGCAACAAAAATTCCGCGAGGATTTGTACTATCGTCTGCATGTTTTCCCCGTCTATGTTCCCACCTTGAACGAACGCCGCCAGGATATTCCGCTGCTCGCCGATCATTTCCTGAAGAGATTTGTTCTGCAACAGCGCAAGCAGGCGGCCTCTTTTCATCCTGCGCTGGTGCGCTTCATGCAGCAGAGGCAATGGAGCGGCAATATCCGGGAATTGGAGAATTTCGTCGAGCGGCTCGTCACGCTCGCCTCACCGGAAATGCGCGTGCTGCATCCCAGGATGCTGCCGGCGGAATTCCAGCGGGAATTCAAGAAGAGCGCGACGAGCAAGGAGGAGCCGGCGCCCGCACCGTCGCTGACGGAACGCGTGAATGCACTCGAGGCGCAGTTGATCCGCCAGGCGCTGGCCGAGCACGACTGGAATCAGTCGCAGGCCGCCCGTTCGCTGCAAATCTCGGAATACACCATCCGCTACAAGATGGAAAAGCTGGGAATCGTCAAGCCGGAAGAGCCCGCGCAATAAATTCTCTTTCTTGCGACTCAGCCGCCCGCCCATGCATTAGCCGGCGGAGTTCGCCACGCCATACAACTCTCATGCTTCATTTCTGAGAGGCAGCCATTTTGACCGGAAGAGTCATCTTACATTATCACGTGCAGCAGGCGCTCGGCAGCGGCGGCATGGGGATCGTCTATCAGGCGCAAGACCTCAAGCTCAAACGCCCGGTGGCGTTGAAATTCCTCTCGCGCGAGCTGACCAGCAACGCCGAAGCCAGGGAACGCTTCGTGCAGGAGGCACAGGCAGCCGCGGCGCTCAATCATCCCAACATTTGCACCATTTACGAAATCGAAGAGAGTGAGGGGAATTTCTTTATCGCGATGGAGTTCATCGAGGGGCACAGCCTGCGCGAACAGCTCAGTCTCGGCGCGCTGTCAGCCGGGCAGGCGCTGGCCATCGCGATTCAAGTGGCGGAAGGCCTGCAGGCCGCGCATGCGAAGGGCATTGTGCATCGCGACCTCACCAGCAGCAACGTCATGCTCAGCAGTACGCAACGGGTGAAGATCACGGATTTCGGCCTGGCGCAGTTGTTCGGCAGCTCACTGCTCACCCAGCGCGGCACGGTGATGGGAACCGTGGCCTACATGTCTCCGGAGCAGGCGCGCGGGAAGAAAGTCGATCCGCGCACGGATCTCTGGGCGCTGGGCGTGCTGCTCTACGAAATGCTCACCGGCAGTCTGCCGTTTCGCGGAGATCATCCCCAGGTGGTGATCTATTCGATCATCAATGAAACACCGGAATCCGTCCTGGCCCGGCGGCCGGACACGCCGCCGGCGTTGGAGCAGATCGTCACGAAGCTGCTCACCAAAAATCCCGACGAGCGCTATCAAACCGCCGATGAAGTGCTGGCTGACTTGCAGCCGCTGGCGCAGGCACAGCAGGCCGGCGTCGCCTCGACCCATCGCCTCGCCGCCACTCCGAGAAGATTCACAAAAAGGATGTTACTCGCCGGCGTTGTCGGAGCGATCCTGGCATTGGCGGGTGCAGGCCTGTACTTTTTTCGGCCCGCGGCGGGTATGATCGATTCCGTGGCGGTGTTGCCGTTCGCCAATCTCAGCAATGATCCGGAGACCGAATACCTCAGTGAAGGCCTGACCGAAAGTCTGATCTACAGCCTGTCGCGCCTGCCGCATGTGAAAGTGCGCTCGCGCAGCGCGACGCTGCGCTATGAAGGCCGCACCGTCGATGCCGGGACCGTGGGCAAAGAGCTGGGCGTGAAAGCAGTCTTGACCGGCACGGTGCTGCAGCGCGGCAATCAGCTTGCCCTCAGCGCCGAGCTGGTGGATACGCGCGACCAGAGCGTGATTTGGGGCGAGCAATACAATCTTCCGATGGCTGATTTGCTGGCCTTGCAGCAGAAGATCACCTCTGAGATCACCGGTAAAATGCGGCTGCGTTTGTCGCCCCGCGAGCAGATGCAATTGCAGAAGCCTCACACCACCAACAGTGAGGCCTACCGCCTCTATCTGTTGGGGCAACATTATGCCAGCCAGTACACGCGCGCCGGATTGGATCGGGGCATCGCTTATTTCGAGCAAGCCATCGATCTGGATTCCAGCTACGCGTTGGCGTATTTCGGGCTGGCCTATTACTATGTCGGCATTACCGACTGGTTTGCGCCGGCGCAGGAAGCCATGCCCAAAGCCAAAGCCGCTGCCGAGCGCGCCATTCAACTCGACGAATCGCTGGCCGAAGCGCACGCCTGGCTGGCCGTGGTGCATTTTTGGTACGAATGGAATCAAGCCGCGGCGCAGCGCGAATTCCAGCGCGCGCTGGAATTGAATCCCAACAACGCGCTCACCCGCAGCTACTATGGCGCGTTCCTGGTTGCCACCGGGCAGCTCGCGGCCGGCATTGCCGAAGCCGAGCAGGCCCGGCAGCTCGATCCGTTGTCGCCGGAGACCAATTCGTTCCTGGGCGTTTGCCTGTACGCGGCGCGCCGCTACGAAGAGGCGCTCGCGCCGCTGCGCACCACCATTGACCTTGCTCCGACCTATTGGTTTGCGCGCCTGTACCTGGCTCGAACCTATCAAAAACTGGGCAGGGGGGAGGAGGCAATGGCCGAGATTCAAACCTCGGCACAGATGGATTCGGTTTCGGAGATTGCGGGGATGAAGGCGCGCGCCCACGCCCTCGCCGGGAATCATCGCGCGGCGCGGCGCCTGCTGCAAGAGATGCTGGCTTGGCCACCGGATCGCTTCCTGGCTCCGCCCGATGTCATCAAAGTCTGCCTGGCGCTCGGCGATACCAGCATGGCGCTCGATTGGGTGGAGAGAGCTTATGCCGCGCGCAGCTTCATGTTGATTGGAATGAAGGTCGACCCCGAGTATGACCCGCTGCGCCATCAACCGAGATTCCAAGCCGTCCTGCACCAGATGGGGCTGGATTGAAACGGATTGATCCACCCGACTCAGAAAAACATGTGAACGCTCGCGGCAGAAGCATGATTTGACATGATTCTGTCAAGAGTCTTTGTGCCGCCCCAGAGCTTTGATTCTCAACACGCAGAATTCTCAGAAGAATTGCTTATTGACACGATTTCCGGACTTGCAGGATTTTAGAGAAATCAGGTTGATCCTGCCATCCCGTCAAGAATAAGAACTGTGGTGAAACAGCCCCAGTTTTCTGCCTGGGTGAAAGCCTGGCGCAGAGGCCGTGGCCTTGAAAAGAACACCGGCCTTCGCAGCCATTTCACAACGAATTTGAGCAGATTCAGATACACTCCCCGGCCATGTACCGATTCGTCAAAGCCCGACGATGATCAACAAAACAATATCACACTACCGCATTACCGCAGCGCTGGGAGCCGGCGGCATGGGCGTGGTCTACCAAGCCGAAGACACCCGGCTGCAGCGCCAGGTGGCGCTGAAATTCCTGCCGGAGAGTTTGCGGCGTGACGCCGCAGCCAAAGCCCGGCTGATGCAGGAGGCGCGCGCCGCCGCGGCGCTCAATCATCCCAACATTTGCACCATCTACGAAGTCGAGGAAAGCGAAGATCATCTGTTCATCGTGATGGAGTTGATCGCAGGCCAGACCCTGCGCGAGCGGCTGGCCGGCGCCGCGTTGCCCCTGGGCTGCCTGCTCGGCTTCGCCACGCAGATTGCCGAAGCCCTGCAAACGGCGCATGAAAGCGGCGTCATTCACCGTGACATCATGAGTTCCAACCTGATGCTCACCGGTCAGGACCGGATCAAGATCATGGATTTCGGTCTGGCACGGCTCTCCGGCAGCACGCACGTGACCAATGAAAAAGCCGCGGCGGGCACGGTGGCTTACATGTCGCCCGAGCAAGTGCGTGGCAAGAAAATCGATCACCGCAGCGATCTCTGGTCGTTCGGCGTGGTGCTCTATGAGATGCTGACCGGCCGCTTGCCGTTTGCCGGTGAGCATGAGCAGGTGATGATCTACGCGATTGTCAACGAATGCCCGGAGCCGGTGAGTACGTGGCGTCCGGATGCGCCGCCGGCGCTGGCCGATATTGTTGCGCGGGCGTTGCAGAAGAATCCCGTCGATCGCTATCAAACCGCCGCTGAGATGCTCCGCGACCTGCGCGACTTCGCGCTGGCCTCCAATCTGCAGACTTCTTTCGTCCATACCGCCAGTGCGCAGCGCAGCCATTTGCCCGCGCCTGCCACGCCGCTCATTGGGCGCGCTCGGGAGCTGGAGACGCTTACGCAGCTTCTGCGGCGGCCGGAGGTGAGGTTGCTGACCCTGACCGGCCCCGGTGGCACTGGCAAAACCCATCTCGCTTTGCACGTGGCTGCTGAGGTGCTCGCCGAATTTGATGACGGCGTGTGTTTTGTGTCGCTGGCACCGGTTTCTGATCCCGGCTTGGTCTTGCCCACCATCGCGGAAACCCTCGGCATCTATCTCAGTGCGCTGCGATCTGTGTCCGACAGCATTATTGCGCACTTGTTCGGGAAAAAGCGGCTGCTCGTGCTCGACAATTTCGAGCAGGTGGTGGCGGCTGCGCCGCGCGTGGCGGAGATCCTGGCCGCGTGCCCCCAACTCAAAACCCTCATCACCAGCCGCGTGGTTTTGCATCTCACCGCGGAGCACGAATTTCCGGTGCCGCCGCTGGCAACGCCGCCTCCGCGCCAGGCGCTTTCTCCGGAGGCATTGGCGCCTTTTGCGGCGATCGAATTGTTCCGGCAGCGCGCCCAAGCGGTGCGGCCGGGTTTCACCATCAATGAGGAAAACGCCGGCGCCGTTGCAGAAATCTGCTATCGCCTCGACGGCTTGCCGCTGGCCATCGAGCTGGCTGCCGCGCGGCTCAAGATTTTTTCGCCGCAAGCGATCCTGGCGCGACTGGCAAGGCGCTTTGAGCTGCTCAAGGGCGGGCCGCGCGATGTGCCGGCGCGCCATCAAACACTGCGCCAGGCGATTGCGTGGAGTTACGATCTCCTGAGCAGCGATGAGCAAACCCTGTTTCGCCGCCTGGCGGTATTCACCGGCGGTTGTTCGCTCGAGGCGATCGAGGCGCTCTGCCATGCCCTGGGAGAGCCTGGCATCTCCAGCCTTGACGGCGTCACTGCGTTGCTTGACCACAGCCTGTTGCGCCAGGTTCAAGCCACGGAGGAGGAACCCCGATTTGACATGCTCGAAACGATTCGGGAATATGCGTTGGAATGCCTGCAAGCCAGCGGCGAATGGCAGGCGGCGCGGCGCGCACACGCGGAGTATCTCGTCGCGCTGGCCGAAACCGCCGGGCCCAAATTGACCGGCGCAGAACAAAAAACCTGGCTGGCGCGGCTGGAGCGCGAACACGACAATTTCCGCGCGGTGTTCAAGTGGGTTGAAGAAACCGGTGAATACAGCACGGGCTTGCGGCTGGGCAGCATGCTGTGGCGTTTCTGGATCGTGCGTGGCTACTTGCTGGAAGGCCGCGAGTATCTTTCCACCATGCTCGCCCTGCCCGGCGCAGCGGAACGCACCGCGCTGCGCGCCAGTGTCTTGAATGCGCTCGCCACGCTCACTTTCGAACTCGGCAATTTCGACGCGGCGCGCGGTTTCCTCGAAGAAAGCCTCGCCATCGCGCGCGCGCTCGGCGACCGCCGCAACCTCGGCGTGGCCATCAATCATCTTTCCTGGACGAACTTGATTCAAGGCCGCTACCAATTGGCACAAGAGCTGGCCGAAGAAAGCCTGGCGCTGGCACGCGACCTCAACGACAAACGCGGCATGGCGGTGGCCTTCAACAATCTGGGGTGGGCCACGGGATTCCGCGGCGACTTGACCGCATCGGTCGCCCATGCTGAAAATGGCCTGCAGCTCCGCCGCGAAATCGCAGATGAACGTGGCGTCGGATTCTCACTGATGAACCTCGGTTGGGTGGAAGGCATGCTCGGCCGCATCGAGGCCGCCAACGCCTTCATGGAACAGGCGCGCCGCCTGCTGCAAGCCCTGGGCGACAAACAGCTCATCGCCTTTTGCCAAAGTTGGGGAGGCTATACCCTTCTGATCCAGGGGGATTTTGCCGCTGCGCAAACGCTGCTGGAAGAGAGTGTCTTGATCATGAAAGAAATCGGCAGCAAGTTGGGATTGGGCTTGAGTACGTTTTGTCTGGGCGTGATTGCCCTCGAACTCGGCAACGTGAAACGCGCGCAGGAACTGGTCGAAAAGAGCCTGGCACTGTTTCGTGCCAATGGTTTCAACTGGGGCATGGTGCGCGCGCTGGCCACCCTCGGCCATCTTGCGCTCGATGCCAACGAGGTGAACCGTGCCTGGCGCTGCTTTCATGAAAGCCTGCAGCAATCGCAAGGATCGAATGACCGGCTCGGCCTGCCCTACGCCCTGATGGGAGGCGCGCGCCTGGCGCTTGCCAGCGGCGACCTCGCCGGCGCCGCACGGTTGTTAGCAGCAGCAGAAGGGTTGCATGCCGCTACTGGCGCCATGATGCCGGAATTCCAGCGCCGGCGCTGCGAGGCCGTGCTCGCCACGGCCGCTGCCGGCCTCGGCGAAGAAGCTTTTGCCGCGGAATCTGCCGCCGGCAGGGCAATGGCGCAAGAGCAGGCGCTGGCGTTTGCCCTGAAATATTACGGCCACGCGCCTGTCCAGTAATGAAGAAACCGCCCCGGCGTTTGGCACCGAAGCATGCAACAGTTGAATCGATCGCGCGTTTGCTCAAGATGGAGTGCCCGGGTGGTGGTGCTTGGGGAGGGACACGAACGAGTGCGCTGTTCCCTTGAAACGTGCCGCCGCTGTCATTGTCATCCCGCCAGGATCCTGTAAAGATTTGGCCATAGTGCCAGGCATTTTGGAAGGTTCGTCTAAAGAAAACATTTACTCGTTGGAAGGGGCAAACGGCCGCTCCGTGCGCATCTTATCCGGCACAGGGAAACCTCTCGATGCGGGCGGGCATTCCAGCGCCGGGCAGGAGGCTTGCAGCCGCACATGAGGAGGCAGGACTTCTTCCTGCCAACGAAAAGCGCAACAACACAAGAAAGTCAATTGGAATGACAATGACTCCGCCGACAGCCGCTTACTCTCCGGAAGCGAGGGATGCTTCCGGGCAGCCCGCCGAGCTGAACAGTGAAGACGCCGCCCAGAAGATTCATGCTGCCGTAGAAGCCGTTTATCGCGCAGAGTCGCGCCGCGTGCTCGCCACCCTCATTCGTGTGCTCGGCGATTTCGACCTCGCTGAAGACGCGCTGCATGACGCCTTTCGCGCCGCGTTGGAACAATGGCCGCGCGACGGCATGCCTGCCAATCCCCGCGCCTGGCTGGTATCGGCCGGCCGCTTCAAGGCCATCGACGCGCTGCGCCGCCGCGCCCGCTTTGATGCCGTGCAGGCAGAACTGGCTGCGCGGCTCGACGCCGACAGCGTTACCCCGCTGGAATGGGATGAGGAAAGCGTCGCAGATGATCAATTGCGGCTGATCTTCACCTGTTGCCATCCCGCCCTGTCTCCGGAAGCGCGCCTCGCGTTGACGCTGCGCGAAGTCTGCGGCCTCACCACGGAAGAAATCGCCCGCGCTTTCCTCACCTCTCCCGCGACGCTGGCGCAGCGCATCGTGCGCGCCAAGGCCAAGATCCGCGACGCCGGCATTCCCTATCAAGTGCCGTCGCGCGCGGACTTGCCCGACCACCTGGACACCGTGCTGCATGTGATCTATCTGGTGTTCAATGAAGGCTATTCCGCCTCCTCGGGTGAGTCCTTGACGCGCGCCGATCTCTCCAGCGAAGCGATTCGCCTCGGCCGGCTGCTGCTGGAATTGCTGCCGGAGCCGGAGGTGATGGGACTGCTCGCGCTGATGCTGCTGCACGAATCACGGCGGCCGGCGCGCACTTCCCCGCAGGGGGATTTGATTCTGCTGGAGGATCAGGATCGCTCACTCTGGAATGGCGAACAGCGAGCCGAGGGTTTGGTGCTGGTGGAACGTGCGCTCTCATCCCGCCGTCTCGGCCCTTACACGCTGCAGGCCGCAATCGCCGCGGTGCATGCCCGCGCGCAGACGGCTGCGGCCACGGATTGGGCGCAGATTGTCGCGCTTTATGATCTGCTGCTGCAGGTGCAGCCTTCGCCGGTGATCGAATTAAACCGCGCTGCGGCCGTGGCCATGCGTGACGGTCCGGCCGCAGGTTTGGCCTTGATCGACGCCATTCTCAGCCGCGGCGATCTGGCCGGCTACCATCCGGCACACTCCGCACGCGCCGAGCTGTGCCGCCGGCTGGGAAGAACGGCAGAAGCGCAAGCCGCCTATGAGCGTGCACTCGGCCTCACGCAACTGGAGCCGGAGCGCCGGTTCTTGCAGCGCCGGTTGCAGGCGCTGCGCCAGGCAACGTGAAAAAATTTGCGTCCAGCGCGTGGCAGTCACGCACGCACAGAGGTCAAAGCTCGAATGAGTGAATCCCCGCCCCAACCTGACTGGCTGTCATCTTCTCAGCCGGCACCCGGCCGCGTGGATCCCAACCAAAGCCCGGCGTTGCTGATTGCGTCGCTGGCCTCCTTTCTGACGCCGTTCATGGGCTCCGCGGTGAATCTTGCCCTGCCCCTCATGGCCCGCGAATTTGCCATGGACGCCGTGATGTTGAGTTGGGTGGCCTCCTCGTTCCTGTTGTCTGCTGCCATGTTTCTCGTCCCTTTCGGCCGCCTCGCCGACATCCATGGCAGAAAAAAGATCTTCACCTGCGGCGTCGCCCTTTTCACCCTTGCCTCCTTGCTGACAGCGGCGGCAGTCTCCGGCGTCATGTTGATCGCCATGCGCATCCTGCAGGGAGTCGGCAGCGCCATGATCTTCGGCACCGGCGTTGCGATTCTCACTTCTGTTTTTCCTCCCGGCGAGCGCGGCAAGGCTTTGGGGATCAATTCTGCTGCGGTCTATTTGGGATTGTCACTCGGCCCGTTTTTCGGCGGCTTTCTCACCCAGCACCTGGGTTGGGGCAGTCTCTTCCTCATCAACCTGCCCGTGGGCGTGTTGCTGATTGTGCTGGTGCAACGGCTGCACGGCGAGTGGGCCGAAGCCCGCGGTGAGAAATTCGACCTGCCGGGCGCACTCATTTATGTTGCCGCGCTCACGGCGATCATGCTGGGGTTTTCTCTGCTGCCGGCATGGCCGGGCGCGGTGCTGCTGGTGGCGGGTCTGGCGGGCCTCTTTGCTTTCACGAAATGGGAGCGGCAGACTCCCAGTCCGGTGCTGCGCCTGCAGCTCTTCTCCAATACCGTCTTCGCCTTTTCCAACCTGGCCGCGCTGATTCACTACAGCGCGACGTTTGCGTTGACTTTTCTGCTGAGTTTTTATCTGCAATACGTCAAGGCCTTGCCGCCGCAATCCGCGGGTTTCATTCTGGTGGCCCAACCGGTGATGATGACGATTTTTTCTCCGATCGCCGGCCGGCTTTCTGACCGCATCGAGCCGCGGCTGGTCGCCTCCTTCGGCATGCTGTTATCCGCGGCCGGACTTTTTCTCTTTACGTTCTTGCAGGAGGCCAGCACGCTGCCGTTTCTCGTCGCGGGTTTGCTGCTGCTGGGGCTGGGGTTCGCGCTGTTTTCCTCGCCCAATACCAATGCCGTGATGAGCGCGGTGGACAAGCGCTTCTACGGCATCGCCGCCGGGACCCTGGGCACGATGCGGCTCACCGGACAGATGCTCAGCATGGGCATCGCCACCTTGATCCTCGCCCTTTACCTCGGCCGCGTGCAAATTGCACCGGCCAATTATCCTCTTTTCATGAAAAGCATGCGCTCGGCCTTCGCCGTTTTCTCCCTGCTCTGCCTCGCGGGCACGTTTGCCTCGCTGGCGCGGGGAAAGGTGAGATGAAGGAGCTGCTGGCCTGCAAGCCCTCTGCCGTTCCCCGCCGTCACTGAACCCAAGTTGCACTGGCGGAAGGGACTTCTCCACCGTTCGTTTTGCCGGCAGCGCGGAACGGTGACAATCGCGGCCAAAATCTCGTGCTGGCCAGTGGCAAATGAATGTTGACAGCCCTGCTTTCACTTGTCGATTTTGCCCATCTCCAAACGACTACGCAGTAGAATCAGCCGGAAACTGCAGCAGGCTCCCGCCAAAGGCTGTGACATAAGGCTGACACAAGCCGCTTTTATATTCCCAATCCGCATTGAAGCAAAAAGTGGCGTGCCTGGTTTTTGGAATCTTTGCGAGATACAAGATGCGCCCCTCAACTCACCAAGCCCTGTTGCTGCTCGCTGATATCAGCGGCTTCACTCAGTTCATGAAGTCACACGCGCGTGCCGCCGACCACGCCATGCACGTGGTGGTCGAACTGCTGCGTGCCGTCATTTCCGCGGCCGGCCCGCCGCTCAAGCTCGCGGAAGTGGAAGGCGATGCCGCCTTCTTCTATGCAATTCGCCCGGCAGAGGGCGGCACTCCTGCTGAGGTTGCCGCAATCAAAAAGCAGGTGAGAAATTTCTTTCGATCCTTTCATCAAACGCTCGACCGCCTCTGTGCCGCCTATCCGTGCGCCCGCGATGCCCGGGAATTGAAACTCAAAGTGATCATTCATGCCGGCCCGGTGGCCCTCGAGCATATTCATGGATTTGACAAGCTCTTCGGCGTGGACGTGATTCTGGCGCATCGCCTGCTCAAGAATGCCGTGTCCGCGCCGGAATATGTGTTGCTGACGGAATCGGCCCACAA
>JBBIKM010000142.1:0-16321 GCA_037445455.1 bacterium
ATTCGCATGGAAATGAGCCTGTTCCCCGCAGGCCCGGCATGGTAGATTCAGGGACGAGGAAAACGTGAGTGTGACCGACAGCCCCAACCCCAGTCCATCGGCGGCGCCGCCCATAAAAATTATCACGATTGACGATGAAGCGCCGATCCGGCATCTCATTCGGCATGCCCTGCGCCGTGAACACTATGAAATCGTCGAAGCGGGCAACGGCCGGGAAGGCCTGGAGATTATCCGCCGCGAGCTGCCGGATCTGATCGTGATGGACGTCGTGATGCCCGAGATGAACGGCCTCGACACGTTGCAGGCCATTCGTGCGGACGCCCGAATCGCCCACATTCCGGTGCTGTTGCTCACCGGCTTCCGGGATGCCGAAAAAATTGAAGCGGCGTTGCGCACGCCCCGCACCGAGTTCCTGGCCAAACCCTTCCTGGTGGAAGCACTGAAAGAGCGCGTGCGCAACATGATCGCTGCATCCAACGGCGAGCGCACCGGCGCCTGAACCACAGTCCTTCACAGTCCCAAGCCCAGAAGGGGCGCCATCCAAGCAAATAGACTCGCGGCTTGGAGCCAGGCCCAACTGGGCAGGACGGCGAAATCACGGAAACAGAAGACCGGTCCATTCCCCCGTTCTCCGCACCCCGGGACTGCACGAAGTCCGACGCACCTCCTGCTGACCCCCGCCGCTCGCTACAAATACTCTTCTTCCTCTGCCCCGTCATTTTGCAGACAAAACTTCGCAAGCATTCCGATCGCAATGAATTCTCCCTGCCCGCGGTGCAGAATTCGATGTCAATTCTCCGCATCGCCGCCACGGGTGAACCGGCCTCCGTCTGCGACTCTTCGCTGCGGGCGGGCGGCCTGAGCGCGTGGCTCAGTTGCCGCGTTGCCGTTCGATGAAATGATCGACGCGGCGCATGATCTTGTCGGTCGCGCCCGGATTGCGGTCCAACTGCAGATAATTGTCGGCGAGATGATTGAGCGCCAAGCGTACGTTGCGGAATTCGCGGCCCAGCAAGTCGAGTATGCCGCTCAGACGGTAGCGTTCCGCCATGGCGTGTTGCGCGGCGAGGTGGAAACTGCTGCTGCCGACTTGTTCGTAGTACGAAAAGTCGGGCGAGGGGGGATGATACTTGGCGCGATGATAGATGAAGGCGGGAAAAACGCCGGTCAGGAACAACGCATAGTTGCCCAGATGGCTGCGCAGATAGAACGCCTCCTCGGTGCTGGCAGAAAGCAGATCATTCATCAGATCGACAAGATAGTGATACTCCTTTGTTGCCTGCGCATGCACGCGATAGGCGCGATTGCCCTGCGCAAACTCCGCCAGCAGGCTGGCCAGGTAATCGGTGGTGGCGCGATCGTCGATGCCATGTTCCTTGAGCGCCTGCCGGCTGAGCACATAGAAGTAAAGAAAGAGCGAGATCGGCGGCGTTGGCCGCTGTTCCAACAAGCGGGTGAAAAGAACGGGATGATCGAGCATGGCGTCACGGCACTCCGGGTCAGCCAGCAGTTCGAAGAGCGTGGCCTCGCTTTCGCCGGCGCGTCCCAGCGTTGCAACGACGAACCGCAGGTCTTCCTGATTCAGTTTTCTGCGACCATGAGCTTGGATCATAAGCGTCACCTCTTCGTTGGTCCGACGGTCTGGGTTCGAGAATTCGCTTGAATCGGGAATTGTCTGGTGATACATTGCGCCTGCTGTCTCAGGGCGTTTTTTCCTCCGGGTAAAGTATCCGATGCGAAGGGTTCGGTAAAATCGACAGGGCCGCGGCGCGCCACTCATGTTCTCCAGCATCAAAAGGCTGACACAACACTCCCTCGTTTATGGCCTCGGGCATGTGCTGGCCCGCTCGCTGGGCTTTCTGCTCATTCCTTTGCACACCAATGTTCTGGCCAGCGATCAGTACGGCATGGCCAGCCTGCTGTTCTCCAGCATGGCGGTGATGACAATTCTCTACGGCTTTGGGCTGGATTCGGCGTTTCTGCGATATTACATCCTGGCGCGCACGCCCGCGGACAAGCGCCGCATCTTTGCCACCGCCTTTTGGTCGATCACGCTGGTGGCTGCGTCTTTTTCCGTCGCGGCGTGGGCCGGCGCCCGGCCGGTCGCCGATTGGCTGTTCGAACGGCCTGGCTATTCGCACTTGGTGCGCCTGGCTGCTGCCAGCCTGTTCTGCGATGCGCTCGCGTTCCTGCCTCTTTTACTGTTGCGCGCGGAAGAGCGTTCCGTGCCCTTCATTGCACAGCGCTTTGCCAACGTCGCGCTGAGCTTCCTGCTCAATTACATCTTCCTCCTCCATCTCGGCCGCGGTTTGGCCGGCATCTTTGAAGCCAATTTGATCGCCGCGCTGTTGTCCTGCGCACTGGTGTTGCCGCTCACCCTGCGCCATCTCATGCCCGCACTCGACCGCGGCACGCTGATCACCCTGCTGCGTTTCGGCCTGCCCTTTCTGCCCTCGACGCTGGCGGTGGTTGCCATCGATCAGCTTGACCGCTTCCTGCTCCGCCTGCTGACGGATCTGCAGACGGTCGGCATCTACAGCGCCGGCTACCGCCTGGGTTTGTTGATGAGTCTGCTCGTCACTGCTTTCCGCTTTGCCTGGGTGCCATTTTTCATGAACACCGCCGGGGATGCCGGCGCGAAAGCGGTGTTTGCCCGCGTGTTGACGTATTTCATGTTCGTTTGCGCCGTGATCTTTCTGGCCATGAGTCTTTTTCTTGATGAGATCGTGCGCCTGCGCCTGGGTTCGTTTCATTTGTTCGGCGAAGCGTATTGGAGCGGCATGGCCATCGTGCCGATCGTGATGCTGGCCTACTGGCTCTATGGCGTGGCGCAAAATTTTCTGGCCGGCATCACGCTGCAGGAGAAGACGGCCTATTTTCCCCTCATCACCGGCGCCAGCCTGTTCGTCAACGCGGGCGCCAATCTCCTGCTCATTCCGCTTTTCGGCATGGCGGGCGCGGCCTGGGCCACGGTGGCTGCTTATGCCGTGATGATGCTGCTGTCCTACTTGATTTCGCAGCGGTTGTACTTCATCGCGTACGAACGCCTGCGCCTTGTGAAAATCGTGCTGGTGACGGCTCTGCTTTATGGGGTGCATGCGCTGGCCGCGCCGGGCTTGTGGTGGCGCGCCGGTTTGCTGCTGCTTTTTCCGCTCGCGCTGGCAGCAGTGGGATTCTTCGAGCCGCAGGAGTGGCGGGCGCTCAAACGTGTGGTGGCCCGCCGTCCGACCGCCAGGGTCACTGAAAAGGAAAAAAGTGTTGCAGAAAAAATCAACCCCCAGGAAACCGGCGGCCACGTCTGAAGACCGCAGGCCGCACGTCCTCTTTATCGCCTACTATTTCCCGCCAATGGGCATGGCCGGCACGTTGCGCGTGGCCAAATGGTGCAAGTATCTGGCGCGCGAGGGGTGGCAAGTCAGCGTGGTCACGGTCAAACCGGTTGCCTATCATGCTTCTGATCCCAGCTTGCTGGCGGAGATGCCGGAAACCACGATCCTGCGCACCGGCTCGCTCGATCCGGCGCGCGTGTTGTACTTGCTCCACGGCGGCGCGGCGCCGCGCCCCTCCGGTCGCGGCGGCATGGGAGGTTTGCTCTATTGGTTCCTGCTGCCTGATCCGCGCGTGCTGTGGCTGCCGTTTGCGTGGTGGCGCGCTTGGCGCGAAGTACGGCGCCGGGGCATTCGCTACGTCGTCACCTCCGGCCCGCCGCATTCCTGCCATTTCGTCGGCTGGCTGCTCGCGCGTTTTCAAAAAGTCGTTTGGGTCAGTGATTTTCGCGATACCTGGCTGCGCGAAGAATTTCGCCAGGCCCCAACCAGACTGCATCGCGCGCTGCAGGATTTTTTGGAAAAGGTGATTGTGCGCTCGGCGCACGCGGTGACCGCGGTCTCCCAGAGCCTCGCCCTGCAGTTGCAGCAAACCGGCAGGCGCGCGCCGGACACCACGCATTTCCTGCCGCACGGTTATGATCACGAAGATTTCGCGCCGGCGGTGAAGCGCAACGACACTTGCTTTCATGTTTCCTATGTCGGCGCCCTGTCCCAGATTCAGGATCCGCGGCCGTTGCTGGCCGGCTTTCGCGCCTTTGTCGACACCGCCGGGCTGACGCCGGAGACGGTGCGCTTGCGCCTGGTCGGCGCTGACTTGACCGGCCGCCTGCCGCAGTGGATTGCGGCTGCGGAACTGCGCGACTTCGTGGATCTCGTCGGCTATTTGCCGCACGCGCAGGCCGTTGCGGAAATGCAGGCGGCGGATGTGCTGGTGTTTCTTGCCAATCCCGGCACCGGCCCGACCATTATTCCCAGCAAGACTTTTGAATATCTCGCCGCTGGCAAGCCGATTCTGATGATCGGCGAAAAGATCGAAGGTGTGCACTTTCTGTTGCAGCACGCACGCAGCCGCCATTGCGACTTCGGAGCGTTCGATGCCATTGCCCGGGCGCTCCTGGCATTTTACAAGGAGTTTTGCACCGCCGAGACAGGCCCGCCACCGGTTGCGCCCGTGGAATTCTCGCGCCAGCGCCAGGCGCAACGCCTCGCCGAAATCTTGCGCCGCCTCGATCAAAACCGGGCAAGTTTCTGATTGTATTTTTTTCGCGGGCTGCTATCTTTGACTTCCATGAAAAATTTGTTTCTGCACCGCCTCCGTGAAGACCGGCCGTTGAACATCGCACATCGCGGGGCGCGCACTTATGCCCCGGAAAACACCATGGCCGCTTTTGCCACGGCGCTGGCACACGGCGCCGATGGCATCGAGTTCGACGTGCGCCTGTGCCGCTCGCACGACTGGGTGGTTTTTCACGACCAGCGCTTGAGCCGGACCACCAACGGCCGCGGCTACATCCGCATGACTTCGCTCGAAAAGCTCCGCCGCCTCGATGCCGGCATCAAGTTCGGCGAGGCTTTTCGCAGCGAGCCGGTTCCCACCCTGGCGGAAGTGCTGGAAATGGGGCACGGCCGTTTGTTGATGAATATCGAAGTCAAGGCCATGTCCAACATTCAGACGCGCAAACTCGCCGGGCTGATTGAGCTGCTCTATCGCCACGATGCGGCCCACAAGTGCGTCCTGTCTTCTTTCAATCCGCTGATTCTGCGCAAGCTGGCCGCGCTCGCGCCCGAGGTGCCCACCGGCCTGATCCTGACCGGGCATCGCCTGCACGGCCGCACCGGTCCGCCGGCGAGCCGCGTCACCGGCGTGAAGGGTTTGCATGTCCATTTCAAAGCGCTCAACGCCCGCTTCCTGCGCGCCGCGCGGGAGCGTGGGCTGTACTTGCTGGTGTGGGGCGCCAACGAATGCCGGCAGTTTCGTCCCCTGATTGAACTCGGCGTGGACGGCATCATCACCGACGAGCCACGGGCATTGAGCCAATTTCTAGGCAGGATGACATATTGATGAGAATGCTTCTGACTTTGGGTTTGACGATGCTCGCCGGCACCGGCTGGGCGCAGGAGTATGTCTGGCCGACCAATGCCAGCCGTTATCTCACTTCCTCTTTTGGCGAATCGCGGCCGCGCCGTTTTCATGCCGGCATCGATGTCAAAACGTGGAACAAAACCGGTTATCAGGCCATCGCCACGCGCAGCGGTTACATCGAGCGCATGGTGGTCTCACCGTTCGGCTATGGCCGCGCCCTGTATCTGCGCCTCGATACCGGCGAAGTGGCGGTCTATGCGCATCTCGAGCGCTTCAACACCGCGCTGCAGGCGGTCGCGGAACGCCAGCAGGAGGCGGCCGGTGAATTTCGCCTCGATGTCTCCTTTCGTCCCGGCATGCTGCCGGTGAAACAAGGCGAGGTTATCGGCTACACCGGCGACACCGGCATCGGCGTGCCGCATTTGCATTTTGAGATTCGCGACCGCCACGGCCGGCCCACCAATCCGCTGAGCCGCAATTTCCCCGTGCTCGATCAGGTGGCGCCCACGATCACCGGCCTGGCCGTTACGCCGCTCGCGCCCGGCGCGCTCATTGACGGCGATTTTCTTCCCAAAGTCTATCGCCCCGTCAACGCCAATGGCCGCTTTGTCATTCCCCGGCCGATTCGCGTTGCCGGCCGCGTCGGCCTGGCGGTGGCGGCATTCGACCGCGTTTCCGGCGTTCACAATCAATTCGGCGTCTATCGCTACCAGCTCTTCGTCGATGACAGCCTGCAGTTTCAATCGCAATTCGACCGTCTCTCGTTTGAGGAGAACAAACTCATCGAACTGGTGCAGGATTTCACCCTGAATCAACAAGGCCAGGGCCGGATGCACCGCCTCTTTCGCGATCCGGCGAATACGCTGGCCATCTACACGCATCTCAACGCTCACGCCGGCGCCGTGCTTGCCGGGCCTGCTGCCAGCGATTTCGCCGGCCTGTCTGACTCTGATGGTTTGCTGTCTCCCGCATTTACGGTTGCGGAGGCGCCCGGCCTGGCTCTGGGCGAGCATGATTTTCGCGTGGTCGCCGAAGACTATTTTGGCAATGCCCGGAGCGTGAGCGGCAAGCTGGTGGTCGTGCCGCAGTTTGCGATCACGGTGACGGTGCGGGAGCAGCAGCCGAATCGAATCATCTGCACGGTGAAATCACTCTCCCCGCCTCACGAAGTGAGGGAAGTGGCTGCAGCGGTTCTGGCCGGCGGCAATCAATGGCGTGAGTTGGCGGCGGTGTACCGCCAGGTCGATCCCACCGACAGCTCGCTGGCATGGGAAATTACCGGCAGTGAGGCCCACGCCGACATGCCGGTCTCCCCGGAAATCTCACCGGCTCCCGCCGGCGAACCGGATTTTTTTGTGCATCATCAAGGTGCGGCCGTGGTGCGGTTCGTGGCCACGGATCAAAACGGCCTGCCTTCCCTGCCGTTCTACCTGACCACCAACACCGCGGCGGCGGGCGCAA
Source organism: bacterium (assembly GCA_037445455.1). Taxonomy (GTDB): domain Bacteria; phylum Zhuqueibacterota; class Zhuqueibacteria; order Zhuqueibacterales; family Zhuqueibacteraceae; genus Coneutiohabitans. The sequence continues at coordinate 6,874 of JBBIKM010000142.1, forward strand.
CGCCGTTGCAACTCACCGTGCACAAGAATTTTCAGCCGCAGTTTTTGCGCGTGGAGATTTCGGCCACGCGCGTTTTGCGCGAACCGCCGCAGTTGACGCTGACTGCCAATGAGCGCGTGGTGACGCCACGGTTGATCACGCCGGAGGCCGGTCATTACGTGGGCATCGTACCGCTGGCAGATATCGCCGCTGATTCCGTCACGCTGGAGGCAACCGCCAGCAGCGCCTCCGGCGAGCGCACCTGGTGGCGGGAACGTTTTGCCAATGTTGCCATCCGGCCGCGGCAGACGGCCACGCTGCGCGCCGCCGACGGCAGGCTGCGCGTGCATTTCAATTCCTCCTCGGTGTACTGGCCGGTCTACGGCCGTGTCGAAGTGGATCCCAGCAGCGCCGGGCCGCTGGGCGCAGTTTATCGCGTCGCCCCGCAGGAGGTGCCGCTGGACAACGGCGCCACGGTTGAACTCAGCTTTGCCGACTCGCTGGCCAGGCCCGAGCAGCTTGGCGTTGCCACGCGCAGTGAGAAAGGCTGGCAATTTCTCGACAACAGGCTGAACCTGCGCGAGCGCACGGTATCGGCGAAGGTCTACAGCCTGCGCGATTACACGCTGATCCGCGATGATGTACCGCCGATCGTGATCGTGCGCTACCCCGTGCCCGGCGGTGTTGTGACCGATCGCCGCCCAAAATTCGTGGTCACGGTCGATGACAGCATCTCCGGTTTTGAGTCGGAGCGCAGCCTCGAGTTCCGGCTCGATGGTGTGAAGGTGATCGCCGAGTATGATCCGGAAGCCAGGCTGATTTGGTATCAGCCCAAAACCAGCCTGGCGCCCGGCACGCACGCGCTCGCCGTGCAAGCCCGCGATCAGTGCGGCAATGTGACGCGGCGGGAAATCCAGTTTAGCGTGCGTTAATGCCAGCGGCCTGAGTGTTCTGTTGCCCAGCAAAGGAGGGCGGCCATTTTGCCCTGTCAAGCATCCTGTGAAAACTTGAGCGCAGCGGCTGGCACCTTACAGAATTCCCTCTGCATGACACGCGGGAGGAAACCCAACGCGGACAGGCCGCAACCAGGAAGATCATTTCTAACTGATGGAAGAATCCAACTGAAAAGCCATTTCCGTTGCGTTTTTACGGGCGTTGGAAAAGGCTTTGCTCTTATTTGCAGTGAGATCATTTGCCACGGAATAATTTCCCTGTCCGGAGGCGGGAGGCCTCGTGGTTCCGCTCAAAGACGACAATCCCAGCTACGGCTTGCCGATCATCAATTACCTGTTCATCGTCACGAATCTGGTCGTGTTTTTTTATCTGCGTGCGTTATCGGGCAGCGGCACGGCCCATCACTTCATACAGGAATACAGCGCAGTGCCCCGGCAGATTCTGCAAGGGGAGAATTGGTGGACCGTCTTGACCGCCATGTTCGTGCACAACGCCGCTCACCCGGGGCACGTGGCGTTCAACATGCTGTCGCTGGCGATCTTCGGGGACAATATCGAAGTGGCCATGGGTCACCTGCGCTATTTCTTCTTTTTTCTGCTCGGCGGGTTGATTGCCGGCATGATTCACATCTTAGCCGTGCCCGCCTGCACGAATCCCATGATCGGTGCCAGCGGCGCCATCAGCGCGGTGATGGGCGCCTATCTCGTGCTTTTTCCCCGCCGCACCATCCTCTTCTTCGCGCCCCTGGTCTTGCTGCGCCTGCCGGCGTTGATTTACATGGTGCTCTGGCTTGGCTATCAGATTGTGCATCGCCTGATTGATGGCAATGACGGCGGTGTGGCGTGGTTTGCCCATCTTGGCGGATTTGCTGCCGGCATTGCACTGGTGTGGCCTTTCTGTCTTTCCCGGCGCCGCCGCGCAGAACGTCGCCAGGGAGAGAGGGATTTCATTCGTGAATGAGAAGGCGGGCCGGCTCTGAGTCTTTTGCAAACACCTGTCACCCTTGCCTTGTCTTACCGCGCTGCTGGCCTGGCAAGCGAAACCCACCCTCATTTGTTTCCCGGCGTTAACCTCCTTTCATGAAGCAGATCATCATGATAACACTGCACGTCGAATTGGGAGCCCGCCGCTATCCCATCGTCATTGCCGCAGGATTGCTCTCCGCTTGCGGAGATGTCATTTTGCGGAGCGGCATTGGTGCGCGTTTTGTAGTCGTCACCGATGAGAATGTGGCAGTGCATTACAGTGAACCGGTGATCCACAGCCTGCGCCAGGCCGGGCTGGCGGCGGAAAAGATCGTCATTCCCGCCGGCGAGGCGCACAAGACGCTCGCCACGTTCGAGCAGATCGTCAGCCGCATGCTTGAGCTCAACTGTGACCGCCAAACCGTGATGCTTGCGCTCGGCGGCGGCGTGGTCGGCGATCTGGCCGGCTTTGTCGCTGCCAGTTACATGCGCGGCATTCCCCTGGTGCAGGCGCCCACCACCCTGCTGGCACAAGTGGACGCCAGCATTGGCGGCAAGGTGGGTGTCAATCACCGTCTGGGAAAAAACATGATTGGCGCGATCCACCAGCCCCGGCTGGTGCTCATCGATCCTTCCACGTTGGTGACACTGCCGCAGCGTGAAGTGGTGGCCGGGCTGGCGGAGATCGTCAAGCACGCCGCCATTTGGGACGCCGATTTTTTTGATGCGCTCACCGCCAATCTCGCCGCCATTCTCGCGCTCGACCAAAAGGTGCTGGTCGAGGTGATCCGGCGCAGTTGCGAAATCAAGAGCACCATCGTCAGCCGCGATGAGCGCGAAGCCGGCGTGCGCGGGTTGTTAAATTTTGGACACACCATCGGCCATGCGCTCGAGGCGGCCACCGCGTTCCAGGCTCTGCGCCACGGCGAAGCTGTCTGGCTGGGCATGCTGGCGGAGGCAGATATTGCGCGCGCGTCACATTATCTGCCGGCCGCGGACTTCACCCGCTTTGAGAAATTCTTGCGCAGCATTCCGCTAAGCATGCCTGCCGGCGGTATTTCTATGGACGAATTGGAGTATCTGATGGCGCGGGACAAGAAGGCCACCGCCGGCGCCGTTCGGATGGTCATGTTGCAGAAACTGGGAGCCGCCGTGCTGACTGCGGAGTGGGAGGCGGGCAGCTTGCCGGAGGCCCTTCGCCATGCTTGGGAAACTTTCAAACAGGAAGGAGTGGCCGCCACTGCCACCTGAAAGAGACCACCATGAACGAGCTCTTTTATTTCACTTTTGCCGATTTGATGATACGAGTGGAATACAACGCCGAAGCCAATGCCTTGCGCTATGCCAGCCATCGCAAACTGACGCAGGAGGAGCGTACGCTCGTCGAACAGTATCTGCTGTCAACCGTCGCCCCCAAAACAGAGTATTACAAGAAGCATCCGGCGCTGTTCGTCTACCTTGGCCTCGAACGGCAGCTCGTCAAGGAGCTCAATCTCTTTCACCTGAAGAACACCCTGAAGAAGCTGGCGGACAAAGAGAAGGATGTCGATGCGTCGGTCGAAGGCTTGATCAGCCAGTCCATGCAGAATTACTATTTCGAACAAATCGGCGACGCCATCATCTCGCTGCGGCGTGAAGTGGAACAGGGGCGGGATCACCGCGCCATCGCCCCGCTGCGGGACAAAATGGAAGAGCTGGTCAAAGCCTACAACCTTTACTCAAATCAGAATATCACGATCAAGGAAGTCATCCCTGTTGAGTTGCAGCCGTTTCTGGGCATCGTTCACGATCCCACCAATGCAGTGACCAGGGTTTCGAAACCGGAACCCTGACCCGCGGCTGTCTGCAAGGACGCAAACTACTCAGGAGAGTTGTCATGAGACGGTCATGCTTCAGCCTCATTCTCGCCGCTGCCTGCAGCGTCTCCCTCGGCGCGGCCAGCGCGCAGAGCCTGCCGCAAGGTTTGCTCTTCGGATTTGCCGGGGGCACGCAGAAACTGGTGAGCTATGACAAACGTTCGGGTTTGGGCCTCGGTCTCGAAGGCATGCTGGGAAGCCGTTTCTCCAGCCGCCTGGGTGCCGGCCTGACCCTGGGCTACGCCACGTTGCCCTTCAATTTTGCCGGCTTCACTTCGACCGGCGCACGGCAAACGCTCACGGTCAAGTCTGCGCTGCTCTACGGCAATCTGCTGCTGGATTATGAGATCCTCAACACCGGCAGGGTTCATCCCTATGTCATGCTGGGCGCCGGTGGCTTCAGCTATGAGGGCTTCAAACCACGCGGGCAGAATTCCCCCACCAAGCGTTTCAATGACGCCGCGGCGATCATGGGCGCGGGCCTGCGCTACCTGGTTTCTCCCACCGTGGCATTGAATATCAACGGCGCCTTTCACTACACCACCAGCCAGAACCTCGACACACAAAAAAACGGGCGTGACTCCTTTGCCAGCGCGCGCATTGGCATCACCAAATTCCTCGGCCGCACCGCCACGGACAGCCCGTTGGACGAGACATTCGGCGTGCTTGAACAATTCGATGAAGGCGAGGCCGGGCAATCACCGTTGGAAGCGTTGGCGTCCGAGGGCGATTTGGAAGGCCGCCTGGCCGAGCTGGAAGGCGCGCAGGCCGCCGATGGCAGTGATCAGAAAGACATGCAGGAATACATCCGCCTGAAGTCGCTGGTTGAAGAGATCAACCAGGCCATCAGCAGCAAGGAGAATGAAATCGCCTCGCTGCAAACGGCGCTCGTCTCCAAACGCGAACAAGTCCTGACTCTGGAGAAAGATATCAGGAAGAAGCCGAAAGCCGCGGTGGCGCCGCTGCCGTCGCCAACCGCCGGCACCAGCAGCTTCTCGCGCGCCTACGAAGACGCACTCGCCAGCTTTCATCGCAAACAATACGCGGAAACGGTCGAGAAATTCTCCCTTCTCATCAGCCAGTTTCCCAACCACAGCCTCGCGAGCAATTGCTACTACTGGCGGGGCGAGGCGCAGTACCGCGCCGAAAGTTATCAAGCGGCCATCGCCGACTTCGAGCGCGTACTCGAATTCCCCAAATCCCTGAAGCGCGACGACGCCCTGCTGATGCTGGGGCAGTGTTACACCAGGCTCAACCGCCGTGAGGAGGCCCGCCAGGCATTCAACCGTCTCATTCAGGAATTCCCCCGCAGCGAGTTTGTGGCCCAAGCAGTCGCCTTGCGCGAAAAAATCTGACCATGACCACCAGCGATGATCGTGAATTGGCTTCGTGAGGCATACCAGGGACCGGGTTCATATCATCAGGCTATATGGAGATAACTATATGCGAAGTATTCTAAGAGCTGCGCTGGTGCTGGTGGGCGTCGCCGCCGCGGGAGCCTGGGCGCAAGGTCCCGTCGGTCAGTTTTCCATCGGACTCTTGGGCGGCCCGATCAAAATGGCGGGCGACAGCGTCGATTATTCGACCGTCGAGCAATGGGCGGGAATTTCCACCCGCTATACCGTCACCGACCGCATCGCCCTGGGTGTCGAGTTTGCGGGCGGATGGGTGCGCGCCTGGAAAGGCATCGGCAGCATGTTCAACTCGGCCAATTCCTTCCCCTTTAAGACCAATCTGATTGCGATCACCGGCAACATTTACTATTACCCTTTCCAGAGCCACCGCTTTGCGCCGTTTGTCAATGGCGGCGCCGGCTTCATCTTTTGGGACGTGCGCGATCTGCGCGGCAGCAGCGGCAGCACTTTTGCCAATGGCACGCGCATCCGCAGCCGTTTGAGCCCTTCTCTGAGCGGCGCGTTCGGGGTCGACTATCACCTCAGCGAACGGTTTGCTCTGACCGGGCTGGCGCGTTTGCACGGCATTATCAAGGGCCGCGACGACACCACCGGCCTGGAGGCGCTTAACCCAGGCCAGCGCGATGCCAACTTCATGGTGGTGGAGGGCCAGGTGGGCCTGCGGTATCTCTTTGGCGGCCGGCCGCGCGCGCAAACACCCGATGAGGATCTCTTCGGCCAGGAAGGCACGTCGCCGTTTGATTCCGAAAACGATAAAGACCCAGCCTTCAGTGATGACACGCAGTCGGATCCGTTTGGCGCCGGCAGCGGCAGTGCGGAGTCCGGTGGCGTCGCCGGTGGCGAAGCGCCGGATATGGAGGAGTACATTCGTCTCAAATCACTGGCGGATGAATTGACCCAGGGCATCGAATTAAAGGAGCGCGAGATTACCTCGCTGCAGGAGACCCTGGCGGATCGCTCGCTTCGTTTGCAGTCGTTGCAAAGCGGCAGCGCCAACGGCGGTCTTTCCGCCGACCGCAGTGCGCCGCCGGCAGGTACGCCGGTTTCCGCGGTGAAAGGCTCGAGCGCAACCTTCTCGCTGGCTTATGAACAGGGCGTGAGCCTGTTGACCGCGAAACGGTATCAGGAAGCCATCGAAGTCTTTGCGATGCTGGTATCACGCTTTCCCACGCACGCCCTGGCCAGCCATTGCCACTATTGGAGCGGGGAGGCCTATTTCAATCTCGGCAATTATCAGGCGGCGATCGAATCGTTCAACCAGGTGTTGCGCGCTTCACTTTCGCTCAAGAAGGACAACGCGCTGCTCATGCTGGGGCGCAGCTATTTGCAGCTCAATCGCACTGAGGAAGCGCGCCGCGTGTTCAACCAATTGATCCAGGAGTATCCCAGCAGCGAATTCGTCGGTACCGCGGAGGAGATGCTGGCAAGACTCTGAGCCTGGTTCATGTCCGTCCGAAATCGCGGACTTTCGAGAAGATGCTCCTGCAACGGCCTGGCCGTTGCGCATCAGAGTCTTCAGAGGTACCACGACGCCCGCAGTCTGGGAAATTTCGGCTCAGCCGGGGGTGTAACAGTTTCAGCATTTTGCCAGGAGTGCTCCTGCAACGGCTTGGCCGTTGCATCATATTTTTCAGCGTTGCCACGCCACTCGCAGTTTCAGAGACTGCAGCTCAGCGAGACTGGCACATTCCTGGGCAGACACAAGCTTGACCATGTGACGTCAAAAAACTCACTCCGTAATTCGAACAAACCGCGACTCAAGGAGAACCGCCAACCAAGCGAAACCACCCAACCGACGGAAAGGATTTGTATTAGTTGGGCTGTTTCTATCGGTTGGAAATACTTCTCTGCACTTGATGCAAAAATTTCACTTTGAAGGAGCCGCCTTCCCTCTGCTTTCGAGCGAGTGGAGTATCAAACATTCTTTTGATTTGCTTTCTTGCTTCTCTCTCAAGTGCGAGAGTTGGAGGAAATAGGACCAGCCAAATTGATTTGAAAGGTTTGATCTCCGGTCCGGGCGGTGCCGTCGCAGCGCCTGCCCGCCGTGAGTCACGACCGCAGCTCTCTCCCTCAGGATGATATCGGAGCAATGACAAGGACGTCGAAATACCGCTTGCTCGCAGCCCTCAGTTGTGCTGCGCTGATTTTGGGCGCGCCGGCTGCCCGCAGCCAGCAACTCAGCGGCCGCTGGCTCTATGGCTTCAGTTTTGGAACGCAGCGGTTCACCGGCCCGCAGCGCGAGGCCCGGTTGATCTCTGCCGCCACCGGCGCTGCGGCAACCGGCCGCATTACGCAAGCCGGCTATGGCCTCGGTTTGGCGGGCTCGTTGGAGCACCGCTTGTCCTCGCGCACCGGTCTGGGGTTGTCGCTGGGCTATGCCACCCTGCCATTTCGCCTCAGCTTGAAGTATCCCACCTACAGCACGGCCACCTCTCTCCGCACCAATATGGTGAGCAGCGAGTTGTGGCTCGATTATGAATTGATCAGTCAGCAGCGGTTTCGGCCGTATCTTCTGGCCGGCGCCGGCTATCTCAACTTTCGCGTCTCCGGTTCCAGGCGTTTGCAGGCCGGCAACATCCTGGTTGGTGCCGGCGCGCGTTGGCAGCCGCAGGCACACATGCTGTGGCACGCCAGCCTGATCTATCATTTTCAGGCGAGTGACCATCTCGACGCGGTTGCCACCGGCAGCCACGACGCTTTCATCGGTGTTCGCTTCGGTGTTTCCTTTTTCCGGGGCGGTACGCCGGCGGTGCCCGAACTATTCACGGAACAGCGGCGCACCAGCCGCGCCGAGGCCGCCGCGCGCGCGCCGGTGGAAACGTCTGCTTCGCCCGCGCCCCGCCGCGCGCCGCCAACGGCTGAGCGCCGGAATGCCGCAACCGTTTCTTCTGCGCCGCGGAAACGTGCCGGCGCCTCACCCTCGAAAGCCTCGACTCGTCCGGCTGCCGGCAACGAAATGGGAAAATCTGCGGCCGGCACAGCCGCGCCGCGGCCCGTCAGCTTCGCCGGCGCTTACGAACAGGCCCTGCAAAGCATCTATGCCCGGCGCTATGCGAAGGCGGTGCAGCAGTTCACCGAGCTGATCGAAATCTTCCCCTCGCATGTGTTGATCAGCAATTGCCACTACTGGCTCGCCAAGGCGCAGTATGAACAGCAGAATTACGCCGCGGCGGCCGCGGCCTGCCAGCGGGTGCTGCAATTCTCACGCTCGGCCCGGCAGGAAGACGCGCTGTTCATGCTCGGCAACAGCCTGTTGCAGTTGCAGCGCCCCGAGGAGGCGCGCGCGACGCTGCAACGATTGCTGCGCGACTATCCCGACGGCCGGCTGGCTCCGCAAGCGCAGGAGTTGCTTGCCAAGATGTGAGCCCCAGTCTGCGTCTCTACAAACCTGCTTCCTGCAAGAAGGCAGGCCTCCCGCGGTGATTTCCAACGCGCGCGACTTCTTCTCCCGCCCGGATGCACCATCTGCCCGGCGCCGTCCAATTTTCGATGGGCCATTTGCCAATCCTCCCCCCGCATTCCAGCCCGGCAACTCCTCCCTCGCGGTGTTGAGGCTTGCGGTTTAGAACTTGCCTTATTATATTGCCGCAACTTTTTTTGCAGAATAGCCACATTTATCAAGAAGCATCTCTCATGCGAAAGCTTGTGATCGCCCTGGCGCTGGGCTTTCTGTCTGCCGGCATGCTCTACCTGGCTTTTGGCGGCTCGCGCCGGGATCCGAACGAGTTGATCATTTGGACGCAGGATTTCGCGCCCGGCCGCGTGGTGTTGGATTCGCTGCTGGCCAAGTTCAGCCGTGAAAATCCCGGGCTGCTCGCCAAACAGATCTATTATGAAACCGAGGAATTGCGCAGCAACTACATCATCGCCGGCTTGGGCGGCAGCGGCCCGGACTTGGTGTATGGCCCCGCGGATATGGTCGGGCCCCTGCACGTGATGGGGTTGATCCAGCCCTATGACAGCCTGCTGCATGCGGAAGAGCTTGCCAACTTCGATCCCATGGCGCTGGTGCGCTACCAGGGCCATCTCTACATGCTGGCCGATCGCATCGGCAATCATCTCACGCTGGTCTACAACAAGAAAATTCTGCCCGTGCCGCCGCGCACCACGGCTGAGTTGCTGGAGATCGGCGGCCGGCTCTCGCGCGATCTCGACGGCGACGGCAAGTATGACACCTATGCGCTGGCGTGGAATTTCGTCGAACCGTTCTTTTTCATCCCGTTTCTGGGCGGCTACGGCGGCTGGGCGATCGGCCTCCGCCACCCCAGTAGGTTCGCCG
>JBBIKM010000143.1:0-16294 GCA_037445455.1 bacterium
TCCTCGCTGGCGTACACGCTGGTGGTGTTGCGCGCGCGCGATCGCGCTGCCACCCCCAACACCAGCGGCCCGCGCGCCGTGAGCGTGATCAATGAAACGCCGGTGACATTGCCCTTGAAGATCAACGTCGGCGGAGCGCAACTGGATGATTTCAACGCCGACCAGCCGTGGAGCGAGCAGGTCGAATACGGTTTTCAGGATGGCAACCCCAGATCGTGGCCGGCTGATCTGGAGATTGCCAACACCGACGACGATGCGATTTACCGCAGCGAGCGCGGGGGATTGGTGTTCTACCGGGTGCGCCTTCCCAACGGCAGCTATCGCGTGACCTTGATGATGGCGGAAAACAACTATACCGCCGCCGGCCTGCGCGTCTTCGACGTTTTCATCGAAGGCCAAATGATGGTTGGCAATCTTGACCTCTTTCAGGAAGCCGGCGCCCATGTCGCTTATGCAAGGACTTTCGATCCTGTTGCAATAAGCGATGGGATTCTCGACCTCCATTTTGCCGCGGTGATAAAAGAACCATTGTTGAATGGCCTCGTCATTACCGCAACGACCGCTACCGGCATCCGGGAGCAGAACGCCGGCCCGCAGCAGTTCTCTCTGGCGCAAAATTTCCCCAATCCCTTTAATGTCGCCACCACGATTCAATATGAGCTTGCCGCCGCAGAAAGAATTCGCTTTGAAGTCTGCGATCTGCTCGGTAGAATCGTCTTCCAGAAGGACTTCGGCGTGCAGCCGGCGGGAAGGAATCAATTTTTCTGGCAGGCCGTCGACACTTTCGGCAGGCCGTTAAGCTCGGGAACTTATTTGTACACCCTGCGCGGCAAGGAGAGGTGGCCGGCGAGAAGGCTCATATTGTTGAAGTAACCAGTTGCCAGTGAGCAGTAATCAGTTATCAGTAATCAGTGATCAGTGATCAGTTAGACTGGCTACTGATTACTGTTAACTGTTAGCTGATCACTGCTTCCACACGAAGGACGACGTTATGATCAATCGTGAAGGGGCTGGAATTCTTTTTAGAACAGCGTTGGTGTGTTTGTTCCTGCTTGCGTCCCAGAGGGCTGTGGGACAACAAATCGCCACGCTCGATGCCACCTTGCAGCTTCGCACGGTGGATGGCATCGCCATTCCTTTTCAAAACGGCATTCCTGTTCCCTCCTTCGAGAAGCAGAAGCGCACGACGATGAGCCTCAGCGGCCAGTGGCGCAAGCAGCGTTTCAGCGCCAATCATGATTTGACGCTGAAAAGGCGTGATGCGGCCGGTTATGCGGAATTGCTGGCCGAGGCTGCCGATCGTTACAAACCTGAATATGACGACAGCAACTGGCCCACGCATCAGATTCCCGGCGTCGAAAATACCATCAATGCTTACGAGAAGCGGCCGGAGTATTATCAAGACGGCGTATGGTATCGCCGCGCTTTTACGGTTCCGGCGGCGCAGCGCGGCCAGTTCGCCAAGCTCATGTTTTATGCCGTCAATTACGTCGCCGATGTGTGGTTGAACGGCAATTATCTCGGATATCACGAGGGCGGCTACACTTCTTTCGCTTTCGACGTTTCGAATGCCATCAAATTCGACAGTGTAAATGTCTTGGCCGTGCGCGTCGACAATCCGCCGTGGGCAACCCGCATCGATATTGTGCCCTACTCGCGCGTGGATTGGTTCAACTACACCGGCATCATTCACGAGGTTTATTTGGAGTTTTCCGATCCGGTTGCCGTGATGCGCGCCGATGTCGTGCCCAAAGAAGTTGACGGCACAATTCAAACGACCATCACGTTGTTCAATGCCTCGGCAACGGCGCAAAACGCCGAAGTGCGGGTGGAGGTTTACGAAGCCCAAATTGACGCGCAAAACATGCGCGCGGAGAGCGCTTCCGCGCTGCTCGGGGCGCAGGCGGCGGTTTCCGGGCCAACGCAAAATTCTTTGACGTTGCCTTCGCGCGAGAGCAAAGTCTTGCGAATGAATTTGACGGTGCAAAATCCCCGGCTGTGGTCGCCGAAGCAGCCGAATCTTTACGTTTTGCGCGTCACTGTATCGCAAGCCGGACAAACGGTTGACGAATTTTTTACGCAATTCGGCATTCGCACCATTAAAACCGCCGGCAACAAATTTCTGCTCAATGAAAAGCCCGCTTTCTTCGTCGGCATGGCGCGCCACGAAGATCATCCGAATTATGGCCGCAGCATTCCCACCGCGACGATCTATGACGATTTGGTGACCATCAAAAACCTCAACGCCAATTGGCTGCGCACGGCCCACTATCCCAATCATCCCTTCACCTATTTGGCGGCGGATCGCTTGGGTTTCGTGGTGATGGAAGAGATTCCGGTGTGGCAGTTCGATCTGCCTTCGGCCTGGGCGATTCAAAACTTGGTGCGGCACATCCACGAGCAGATGTTCAAAGAAATGGTGTTCCGGGATTACAATCGCCCGTCGATCGTGCACTGGAGCACCAGCAATGAATGCCTCGACGTCACCAACCGGCAAACTTTCATTCAGCGCGTCAATCAGGAATTGGACAGTTTGTATCCGGACGGCAGAATGGTGGGCCAATCTGCGGCAGCGGACCGCCCTGGGCCAAACGATCCCTCGCAAGCCGTCTGTGATTTTGCCGGCTGGACAATGTATTTTGGCGTTTTTCACGGCAACACCGCTTACACGGGAACGAAATATTTTTTGGTCGATGCGAATCTCGCTTTTCCGCAAAAGCCGATCGTCAATACCGAATACGGTTACTGGTCATCGGAAAACGGCTCGACCGCCGGCACGCAGGTTGAAATCTTCAATGACACGTTTCGCGCGTTGAAACAGCGCGCGGTGATGGACAGCCTGGGCAACTATGATTGTTGCGGCTACTTGATGGCGATGACCTGGTGGTGCGCTTTTGATTGGTATCGCATGACCGAGGGTTTTCAGAGCATGGGGCTTTTGCACATGGATCGGGTCACGGAAAAACCAGTGGCCCCGCTGTTGCGCGCGGCCTATCTGCCGTATTTCAAGTCCGGTGGAATGGCCACGGCGGTGGCGGAGAGAGGCACTGCGGGAGGCCCGTTGCCGCGGCAGTTGCAATTGGAGCAGAACCACCCGAACCCCTTTAATCCGAGTACGAAAATCCGTTTCACGCTTTCCCAGAAGCGACATGCCAGGCTCAGAGTGCTGGATGTGCTGGGGCGGGAAGTGGCCGTACTGCGGGATGAAGTGATGAACGCCGGCGCCCACGAGGTGATCTTTTCCGCAGGCCCGGACTTGCCCAGCGGCGTTTATTTTTGTGAATTGGCTGCCGGCGGTGAGGTGGCGACCAGGAAAATGATCTTAATCCGATAGCGGCCCGGCGGATTCGCAAGAGATCGCCTGTCGTCCAGGCAAGGTTTTCGGGGAGCTTCCTTCGCCACTTTGAGGGCTGCACCACGCCTCCGGGACAGCCGGTCAAGGCAGCCCTATGCGGAGGGGACAGTGGCCTGCCATGGGCGAAGGAGGCAAGGCGTGGAATCAATCGTGTTTTTTTACCGCAGGAAATAATGCAGGAAATAATCAAGAGGGACAGCGACATGGCTGGGATCAAGACAAAGCTCGGATTGTTTCTCGCAGGTGCTGGGCTGCTGCTCTGCGCCAGCGGCATGGTCCAGGCACAAACCACCGGCAAAGTTGCCGGCAAGGTGCTGGATCAGGAAACCGGCAGTGGTCTGCCCGGCGCGAGCGTGCTGTTGGAAGGCACGACGCGCGGCGCCGCCACCGATGCCAACGGTGATTTTTTCATTCTCAATGTGTCGCCCGGCACGTATGTGGTGCGGGTGCAAATGATGGGCTATGAGCCGGTGCGCGTCACCGAGGTGCGCGTGTCCGTCAACCGCACCGCCACCGTCGACGTGAAGCTCAAGCCGACGGTGTTGACTTCCGGCGAAGAGGTGGTGGTGACGGCCGAGCGGCTGGCGGTGAAGAAAGACCAGACCAGCTCGATTCGCAACGTGTCTTCCGATCAAATCGAAAACCTGCCGGTGGAAAGCGTGGCCGCGGTGATCAGCCTGCAGCCGGGCGTGGTGGCCGGTCATTTTCGCGGCGGCCGCACCACCGAGGTTTCCTACCTGATCGATGGCCTGCAGGTCGATGAAAGCTTCGGCGGCGAGGGCAAAACCGTGGATCTCGAGCCGGAAGCGATTCAAGATTTGGAAGTCATCACCGGCACCTTCAATGCCGAATACGGCCGCGCCATGAGCGGCGTCGTCAATGCCGTGACCAAGGAGGGCAGTGAGAGCTATCACGGCGCGATTTCCGCCGACCTGGGCAACTACTACACGCCCCACAAGGACATTTTCATCGGCCTGCGCGATGATGAATTCGATCGCAACCAGGACTACAAGTTCCAGCTCAGCGGCCCGGTGCCCCTGCTGCGCCGGAAACTGACTTTCTTCTCGAACTATCGCTATCAGAATTACCGCAATCATCTCAACGGCATCCGCCGTTTTCGGGTTTCGGATTTCAGCAATTTCCAGGCAGACAACCCCGCCGATTGGATCTCCGAGCACACCGGCGACAGTTCCTATGTCCCGATGAACGGCTCGAAGAACATTTCGTTCACCGGCAAGCTGACTTCGAATCTGTTGCGTTCGTTCAAAACGTCGCTGCTGTACACCTACAACGACGACGAGTGGCACAATTACGATCATGGCTTCAAGTACAATCCCGACGGCATGGCCACCGCCTACCGCCGCACCCACATGTACTCGCTGCAGTTCAACCATCTCTTTTCCCGCAGCGCTTTTTATGAGGTGAAGCTGCAGTACGTGGACTACTACAACGGCTGGTACGTCTACCGGAATCCTCTTGACTCGCGCTACGTCAATGACCGGTTCTTTTACAATGACGGCCCGGGCTTTTATACCGGCGGTCAGCAAAAGGGCCACGTCGAACGGACGATGAAGGACTTCAACGCGAAATTTGACCTGGCCTGGCAGGCGCACAAGAATCACAGCATGAAAACCGGCGTGTTGTATACGCATCATGATCTCGACAACCGTGACGTGCAAATCCGCAACCTCTACGCCGGCACCGATCAGGAATTCAATCTCTACCAGCCCGTGGTCTTTCCGGATTCCAGCATCTACTCCGACATCTACCGGGTGAAGCCGCGCGAGTTTTCAGCTTATTTGCAGGACAAGATGGAATTCGACGAGATGGTGATCAACCTCGGCCTGCGCTACGACTACTTCGATCCCAACACCGTTTATCCCTCGCAACGCCGCAACCCCGCCAACCAACTGAGCTTTCCCGACAATCCGGAAAAGATGTCGACGTATCCCAAGGCCAGGGCGCAAACGCAAATCAGTCCGCGCCTGGGCTTGTCTTATCAGTTGAGTGACGTGGCACTGCTGCATTTCAGCTACGGCCATTTCTTCCAAATGCCGCCGATGTACGCCTTGTATGAAAATCACTCCTTCCAGGTGGCGCCCACCGATTATGAAACCACGATGGGCAACGCGGAAGTCAAGGCGGAGAAAACGGTGCAGTACGAAATCGGCCTGTGGCAGCAGCTCGCCAGCGGCATGGGCGTGGACGTGGCGCTGTTCTATCGCGATATTTACGACCTGCTGAGCGCGCGCATCATCAGCACCTTCAACCAGATCGAGTATGGCCTGTATTCGAACAAGGACTACGGCAATGCCCGCGGCCTGGAGGTGAAGTATGACTTCGTCGCCGGCAGGGTCTTCACCAATGTCAATTACACGCTGCAATTCACCCGCGGCAATGCCGACAATCCGCGTTTCACCTTCGATCGCGCGGGGGACAGCCGCGATCCGATCCCGACGCTCATCCCGATGAGCTGGGATCAGCGCCACACCCTCAATGCCAGCGTGGGCTACAACACGGCGAAGTATGGCGCGACCATCACCGGCTACTACAATTCCGGCACGCCCTACACCCTGGCGCCGCTGGCGGACAACCGGCTTGCGCTCATCAATCTCTATCCCAACAATGCCAAGCAACCGGCCCAGTACAATGTCGATCTCACCGGCTACTACAATTTGCAACTGACCGGCGGCTTCAGCGTGCGCTTCACGCTGTCCGTGTTCAATCTGTTGGACCGGCTCAATGAAGTGAGTGTCAACCCCCAGACCGGCCGCGCCTACACCGCGATCATCATGCCCTCGGATTTGGCCAGCCCCCGCAGTGATTTCAACCAATATATTGATCGCGTGCAAAACCCCGCGATGTACTCGGCGCCGCGCTACGTGAAGCTCGGAATGGGACTCTCATTCTAACGTCAGAAGGCAGGGCAAGATATGAAAAGAACAACTGGATCATGGCTGGTGCTGCTGCTGGGGCTTTGGGCCGCTTCCTTGTGGGCGCAGGGCCGGCCCTATGAAGGCCCGGAAGACCCGCCCGGCGACATTGCGGCAGAGCGCGAAGGCTTCATGACCGGCAATCGCGTTTTCCTTTACTTCCGCAACACCACCGAACTTTCCGACTGGCCCCGGCCGGATGTCTCGCGCTGGCCCAACAATGCCAACGGCGTCAAGATGCTCGACGGCGTGGCCCTGCTCATCGGTGCGCGCGTGTACATCAAGAACGACACCATTCCCGTCACCGACCCCATTGAAATCAGCATCCGGCGCGACCTGGACACGCTCTACTTTCTGCAAACCAGCTATCGCGAGGAGATGGATCGCGATCCCACCGGGACCATCGAGTGGGGCCTCTATCCCGTATTCGGATATTTCAATGAGCTGAATGAATATCCCGCCATGAGCAACCGCCCCGATTCCTGGCCGCGCAACGGCTGGCCCGCCACCGGCTACAGCAAGAAATGGCCGGGCGAGTGGAATGGCCGCTTCGGCCGGGGCGTGATTTACGCGGATTTGGAGACCTATTTCGTGGCCAATGACGCGCAAGACCAGGAATACCTGGGCCCGGAGGATCGCGTCAAATACTATCCCCGGCCGGGAAGAATCATCGGCGACAATTATCCGGCCGTCACCATTCAAAAAGGCAAGCCCTGGGGCGGCCTGGGCCTGCGCGTGGAACAACGCGGCTTTCAGTGGAACAATCCGCAATCGCGCGATGCCATCTTCTGGGAATACACCATCGCCAATGTTTCCGACTACGATCTGCCCGAAGTCGCGTTCGGCTACTGGGTGGATAATGCCATCGGCGGCGAACGCGACGACGAACTCGGCTTTTTCGACAAGCTGATCGACATGGCCTACTCCTGGGACGTGGACGGCACCGGCCGCGGTGGTTTGACCACCGGAACCATGGGCTTTGCATACCTTGAAAGCCCGGGATTGGCTTACGACGGCGTCGACAACGATGACGATGGCCTCACCGATGAGAAACGGGACAACGTCGCGCTGCAGATTGTCGGGCCGACCGACGGCATCACCGACCTGAACAAGTTTCTCACCACCTACAAGCTGAAATTGGAAGACCTGAAGCCGCATTGGGATGCCGATGAAGATCAAGACTGGCAGGATGGCGAAGACCGCAACGGCGACGGCATCTATCAAATTAGCGAATTTGCCGGCGATGACGTTGGACTCGACGGCGTCGGCCCCGCCGAGCTGAACTACACCGGCCCGGACGAAGGCGAAGGCAACCACAAACCGGATTTTGTCGAAGGCCTCGGCAGTGAGCCCAACTTCGCGGTCACCGACGTCACGGAATCCGACATGGTTGGCCTCACCGCGTTCCGGCTGTTTCCGGTGCCCAGCCATTCCTCGGAGTTCCGCTGGTTCCGCGGCGATCGTTCGATGTGGGAATTGATCGGGCAGGATTCGCTGGTGAGCTATTTCGGCAGCATCTCCAATTTGATTGAAGTCTTTGCTTCCGGCCCCTTTCCGCTCTACAAGGGCCGCACCGAGCGCATCTCGATGTCCGAGCTGCATTCCTATGATCCGCTCAATGGCCTGAATTCCGACACGCACAGCGCGCCGGCTCTGTTTGAGCAGAAACGCATCGTGCAGGTGATCTACGAAAAGGATTACCGTTTCGCGCAGCCGCCGCTCGCGCCGACGCTGACGGCCACGCCCGGCGACGGCTACGTCATCCTGACCTGGGACAACGCGGCGGATACCAAGACGCGCGATCCCTTCCTGGCCAATGTCAATGACTTCGAAGGCTACAAACTGTTCCGCGCCACCGACAAGAAATTCTCGGACTCGGAAGTGATCACCGACGGCTTCGGCACGCCCATTCTCAAGAAGCCCATTTTTCAGTGCGATTTGATCGACGGCAAGCTGGGCTTCACCAACTTTGGGCTGGTCAACGGCATCGGTTACAACCTCGGTTTTGACACCGGCATCACGCACTTCTTCATCGACCGCACGGTGCAGAACGGCCGGACCTACTACTACGCGCTGGTGGCCTATGATTACGGCGCGCCCAACATCGGCCCCGGCATTGCGCCCTCGGAAAACACCACCATCATCGAGTTGGACGAGAATGAAGAGGTGCGCGCCTTCGGCAAGAACGTGCAGATCGTGACGCCGCGGCCGCCGGCGGCCGGTTATGTCCCGCCCACCATCGCCGACTTCGCGGATTACACCGCCTTCGGCTCTTCGCCCATTGTGCCGGAAATCCTCGCGACCGGGGATTTGAAGATCGGCCACACCTACAAGGTCAAGTTCGGCGTTGACACCCTGCAAACCGTGGCCGATTATCCCCATGCCTTCACCTACACCAACAACGGTCTCTTCATCTATGATGTGACCGCCAACAACGCGCTGGTCTATCAGGAGACGCCGCAGCAATTCGCCTTTGAAAACCTGGTGTATGATGACTCCAGCGGCTACTGGCATTTCAATACGCTGGGCGCCCTGACCACCGACGTGTTCGACGGCATGCGGCTGACGCTGCAAGAGCCGGTGGAACTCTCCAGTTTCGACCCGCTCAACTCGGGCTGGCTCAAGGGCACTTCCAGCGTGCGGATCGTCCCCACCGCCATCGAGTCCGGTCTGTTGCCGTGGGACTATGAGATCGTTTTCACCAGCAACCCGGAGGCCTACCGGACGCGCGCGGTCTCGCGCACCATGCGCGACGAGAATCACGTGCGCATCGACCGCAACCAGTTGCTGCTCGACCAGCCGTTCAGCTTCTACGTGCTCAACAAGTCCTTCAAAGATGCCGCCGGCAATTACGAGCTGATGGACCTGGTGGTGCAGGACCGCAACCGCAACGGCCAGTTCGATATTCTGCTCGACCGCATTCTGGTTGGTCCGCTCACCGCGGCCGGCCGCTGGGTGGGCACGGCGTTCATCATGGATTTCCCCTCTTTGACCGACGTGTCACAATTGCCCCGGCCCGACGATGTCTACCGGGTCACCTTCAAACGGCCGTTTGCCACCACGGATTCCCTGCTGTTCCGGGTCAGGGAGGCGGCAACGCTGGATCGTGCCGCGCTGCGCAGCACGATGGACAACATTCGCGTGGTCCCCAATCCTTACGTCATGACCAATGAAATGGAGCCGGCGGTGGCGAACGAGTATTTGAATCAGCGCCGGCGCCTGCTCTTTACTCATCTGCCGGCGCAATGTACGATCAAGATTTTCACCATCAGCGGCATTTTGGTGAATGAGATCCGCGTGCAGAATTCGGCGGACAATGGCGCGGTGCATTGGGATTTGAAATCGCGCGAAGGGCTGGACATTGCCGCGGGCATGTACCTCTATCACGTCAAGGCGGATGCCACCGGCGACGAGAAGATCGGCAAGTTCGCAATCATCAAGTAACCACGGCATGAGTCATTCACCAACTTTCGACCCTGCAAGAGGCTTCTCATGGGAGATAGAAAACAATTGAATTCCTGCCTGCTCGCGGCCGTGCTCGTGCTCGGCGTGGCGGCGGAGGCGGCGTTGGCCCAGCGGCCTTATCGTGTCGGCACGACTGCCGCCAGTTTTCTCGAGCTTGGCTACGCCAGTGCCGGCAATGCCATGGGTGATGCGGCCGTGAGTGTCGCACGCGACCTTTCGGCGATCTATTGGAATCCGGCCGGTCTCGGCTTCATGGAGCAAAGTGAAGCCCAGTTTTTTCGGCAGCCCTGGATCGCGGACATCGCCAGCACCTTCGCCGGCGTGGGCCTGGTGCTGCCCGAGTTTGGCACGCTCTCGCTTGGCTTCTTCCACGTCAATTATGGCGAGGAGGAAGTCACCAATTTGCGACAGCAGGAGGGCACCGGCGAGCTGTACACCGCCAACGACTTCGCGCTGACGCTGGCGTATTCGCGCCGGTTGACCCACTGGTTCTCATTCGGCGCCGGCGCCAAATACATCTCCTCGCAGATCTGGCACAGCAATGCCAGTGCCATGGCCGTGGATTTGGGCGTGATGCTCAACACGCATTTCTTCTCGGTCACCGGCGAGCGCGAGAACGGCTTGAGCATCGGCATGAGCATTTCGAATTACGGCTCGCGCATGCGCTACGGCGGCACGGACTTGCTCAACCCCATCGACATATTGCCGGAGGAAGACGGCAATTTCCGTGACACGCCCGGCCAGTTTCGCGTGGAGCAATGGGAACTGCCCTTGATCTTCCGGCTGGGCATGTCGCTGCAGCCGGTGGTCGGCGAACGGGCGCGGGTCACGCTCGCCGCCGACGCGCTGCATCCCAACAACAACAGCGAATCCATCAACCTCGGCGCGGAATATCAGTACCGTCTGCCCTCCACCGGTACGTTCTACCTGCGCGGCGGCTACAAGGCCCTGTTCATGGACGAATCCATCTTCGGTCTGACGCTGGGCGGCGGCGTGGAACTGCGCATGATGCACAACCTCGCGGTCAAAGTGGATTACGCCTTTCGCGAGGCGGACATCCTGGGCAACACTCACGCATATTCCCTCGGCGTGAAGTTTTGAAGCACCTGCAGCTTTTCATTTTTCGCGTTGAGCACGCCATGGCCCTGAGAACTGTCGTACGTCTCGCCGCCTGTGTCTGCCTGGCCGCCGGGCTTTTCTCTTGCGGCAAGCAGACTGCGAATCCTGATCACGAGAAACCCGCGCCCTGGGAGGTCGCGGGCTGGCAGCTTGTTTGGCAGGATGAATTCAACGGCGCAAGCATCGACTTGTCCAAATGGGAGCACGAAGTGAATGCGCAGGGCGGCGGCAACAACGAGCTGCAATATTACACTGCCCGGCCGGAGAATTCTTTCGTGCGGGATGGCACGCTCGTCATTCGCGCGCTGCAAGAAACCTACACCGGCCCGGAGGGCACACGGCAATACACTTCCGCGCGCATGCGCACGCGCAACAAGGGCGACTGGAAATACGGCCGCTTCGATATTCGCGCCAAGCTGCCACGCGGCCAGGGCATGTGGCCGGCCATTTGGATGCTCCCCACCGACTGGGTCTACGGCGGCTGGGCCGCCAGCGGTGAGATCGACATCATGGAGTTGCTCGGCCACGACACCAAAACCGTGTATGGCACGCTGCATTATGGTGGTGCCTGGCCGGCCAATGTCCACACCGGAACTTCTTTCAAGCTGGCGCAGGGTGATTTTTCCACGGAGTTTCACACCTTTCGCCTGGAATGGGAGCCGAATGAATTCCGCTGGTATGTCGATGACAAACTCTATCAAACGCAAACCAAATGGCACACCCAGGGCCAGCCCTACCCCGCGCCTTTCGACCAGCGTTTTCATTTGCTCTTGAATGTGGCGGTGGGCGGCAACTGGCCCGGCAATCCCGACACGACCACGACTTTCCCGCAAACCATGATGGTGGATTACGTGCGGGTGTATCGCCGACTGGACTGATGAGGCCTTGACGAATGAGATTTCCCGCACGGCTGTGCCGTCTCGCATTGCTGCTGATGGTCACCGGTTGTTCCAAAGATTCCAGCAATCCCACTGCCCCGGAGCAAGAGCCGTTTCCGGATGCCTTCACCCTGAACACGCGTTTGGGCCGGGGCATGAACCTCGGCAATGCCCTGGAGGCGCCGAATGAAGGCGAATGGGGCGTAACGCTGCGCAGCGAGTATTTCGATTGGATCAAAAGCGCAGGCTTCAATTCCATCCGGTTGCCGGTGCGCTGGTCGGCGCATACCGCCAGTGCCGCGCCCTACACCATTGAAGCCAGCTTTTTGCGGCGGGTGGATTGGGCGGTGAGCCAGGCGCTCGCCAAAGACCTGCCGGTGGTGCTCAATGTTCATCACTTCGAAGAGCTGATGCAGAATCCGGCGGCGGAGAAGGCGCGCTTTCTGGCGATTTGGGAACAACTGGCAGCACACTATCGCGATCACTCGCCGGCGCTGGTTTTCGAAGTGCTCAATGAGCCGATGGCCAATCTTTCGCCGGCCTTGTGGAATGAGTATCTGCAAGAGGCGATCGGCGTCATCCGCAAAACCAATCCCACCCGCACGGTCATGGTGGGGCCGGCCTACTGGTACAGCATAAGCTCGCTCAACAGTCTGCTGTTGCCGGAGCAGGACGACTACCTCATCGTTTCCGTGCATTACTACAATCCGCTTGCCTTCACCCACCAGGGCGCGGAATGGGTGTCCGGCAGTGACGCCTGGCTCGGCACGCAATGGCTGGGCACGGCCGCCGAGCAACAACCGATTGCCCGCGATTTCGCGCAAGCGGCGGCCTGGGCCTCAGCCAATAACCGGCCGTTGAACCTCGGCGAGTTTGGCGCTTACAGCAAGGCCGATATGTCCTCGCGCGCGCGCTGGACGGCATTTGTTGCACGCCTGGCGGAAGCCAATGGCATGAGCTGGCATTACTGGGAATTCATCGCCGGGTTCGGTGCCTACGATGCTGCCAACAACCAATGGCACGAGCCCCTGCTCAGAGCCCTTATTCCCAACCCCGCGCCGCTGCCGTGACGTCTTCCGGTTGCGTGGCTCCCCTCGCCTGCGTCGCTGCTCTTATCACCAAAGGCACGCGAATACAAAAGTCATTTCGTGAAGCCATTGTTGATGCCTTTGAGTCCTGGTGGTGTTCCAAACCTGCGAGTGGCGTTGCAGCGCGCCGGGCTCTTGATTTCAGCCTGTGTGGAATTCGGCGCAGTTCGTTGGCACTCACACGGCGGGCAGACCGCATGTCGCCGCGGCCTCCACAAGCTGAGGCTGGTGCGTGTGGTGTGACAATTTTGTGGAAGCTCTGATATGCGCACAAGATTCTTTCTGCTCCTCCTTCTGCTCGCCCTCGGCACGGTGGAGTGCCAGGCCCAATTCGTGCAGGCGCGCGGCAAGGAAATCATCGATCCCGCTGGACAGCCGCTGCTGCTGCGCGGCCTGGGCCTGGGCGGCTGGCTCGTGCCGGAAGGTTATATGCTGCACGTGCCCGGCTATGGCTCGCCCACTTCGATCCGCACGCTCATCGAGCAATTGCTGGGGCCGGCTGATACCGCCGAGTTCTACCGCCGCTATCAGGCCAACTATGTCAATGAGAAGGATATCCGCCTGATTGCAAGCTGGGGCTGCAACAGCATTCGTTTGCCCTTCACCTATCAACTGCTTTCGCCCAAAGATCAGCCGGACGTCTTTTTGGAGGAAGGCTTTCAGGTGCTTGATTCGCTCATCACCTGGTGCAAGCGCGCCGGCCTGTACGTGATTCTCGACCTGCACTGCGCGCCGGGCGGCCAGAATTCCCTCAATATCAGCGACAGCGACGGCGAAGCCCGGTTGTGGACCGAGCCGGCGAATCAGGATCGCACCGTGGCCCTCTGGCGGCAAATCGCGGCGCGCTACGCCCACGAGCCGTGGGTGGCCGGCTATGATTTGCTCAACGAGCCGGTGATGCCCTCGGGCTTCACCAACCTCGATTTGCGCAATCTCTATCGCCGCATTGCATTGGCGATCCGCGAGGTGGATGCCAACCATCTGCTCTTCATCGAGGGCGGCAATTTTGCGACGGATTTCACCGACCTTGCGCCGCCGCTGTTCTACGGCAGCAACGTGGCCTACAGCTTTCACAAATACTGGAATGAAACCACCCGGCCGACGATTCAATCCTATCTGAATTTGCGCGACAACTGGAATGTGCCGTTGTGGATGGGCGAGGCGGGTGAGAATTCCAATCCGTGGTTTTATGAGACCATCAAGCTGCTGGAGGAGAACAACATCGGCTGGTGCTGGTGGACGCACAAGAAGATTCAAACCACCACCAGCCCGCTCTCCGCGCCGTTTGCCCCGGGCTATCAAACCGTGCTCGATTACTGGAACGGCAGGGCGGGCAAGCCCGGCCTGGATCTGGCGCGCGCGGCGCTGTTCGGCATGGCCGCGAATTTGGCGCTGGAGAATTGCGTGCCCCGGCCGGATGTTTTGCAGGCGCTTTTTGATCGCGAGTTCAACAGTCGCCTCAAACCCTACGCCCCCCACCGGCTGCCCGGCAAGATTCCCTGCGCCGAGTTTGATTTTGGCAACGCCGGCCTGGCCTATCAGGATCAAGACTTCAAGAAGACACGCTGGGATGTTGATCAGCCCTGGAACAGCGGCCGGGAATTCCGCAACGACGGCGTCGATCTCGAAGCCAGCAAAGACGCCCAGGGCGCGACCTATGGCATCGGCTGGATTGCCGACGGTGAGTGGGTGAAGTACTCCGTCACCGTGCAGCAAGCCGGCATTTACGAGGTGAATTTTCGCATCGCCGGACCGAATGGCGGCGGCCTGCTCAAGCTGCTGCGCGACGGTCAGGAGCTTGTTCCCGCCACTGCGGTGCCGCGCACGTCGGGCTGGTACGATTGGTCGACACTGCGCGTGCCGAATGTCCTGCTGCCGGCGGGGGAGCAGGTGTTGACGCTGTTCTTTGTGCGAGCCGGTTTCAATATCAATCAAATGGAATTTGTGTTGAAAACGCCCGCAGCGGTGCAGGAAACGCCGGGCGGCGCCCTCATTGATGATTGGCACTTGCTGCAAAACTATCCCAATCCATTGCGCTTTGCCGGCAAGCAAGCCGGCATTACCGCCGGCGGAACGGCAACCACCATCGCGTTCTCGCTGCCCACGGAGGCGCACGTGAGTCTGCACATCTACAATCTCAGCGGCCAGGAGGTGAGCACGCTCAGCCGCGGTTTGTTGCGCGCCGGCCGGCACACGGTGGTGTGGAATGGCCGTGATCGCAGCGGCAACGCCGTGCCCGCCGGCCTCTATGTCTATGCCTTGCAATCGGAGACACGCAGCCTGTCACGCAAATTGCTCGTGCTGCCCTAAGCTCACGGCACTTCATTCGGGAGTCCGCTTCCTATTGGATTCGAGTCAAGCTATCATGTTGCGACGATCGTTGCTTGCCCTGCTGTTCCTCAGTCTGTTGCTGCCGCATTGTGGGAGGAAAGAGACGAAAGCGCCGCCGACGGAAACGTTGATCGCCCGCATCGGCGAGCGGACGATTTCGCTCAATGAATTTATCCGCCGGATGGAATATACGCCCCGGCCGCCGTATTGCCGCGGTGATCACTATCTGCACCGGAAAATCGCGCTCAATTCCCTGATTGCCGAAAAACTCCTGGCGCTCGAAGCCGGCGAGCAGAATGCGCTGACCCGCACGGAGGAATTTCAACTCTATCTGCAGGGCCGCAAAGAACAGGCGATGCGGCAGTGGCAATACTATGAAGAGGCGTACCGGCCGGTCCAACTGGACCCTGCCGAAGTGAAGGCGGCTTACCAGGCCGCCGGCAGAAAATATCGCATCGCTTACTTCACGCTCAAGGACAGCAGCCTCGCCAGGCAGGTTCACCAACAAGTGCAGGAACAGGGCAGGGCATTTGAAGAAGTGCACCTCGGAACCGGCGCTTTGGAAAGCATACCGCAACGCGAGGTGGAATGGAACTCACCGGAACACCCGGCGATACATGCGGCGCTTTATTCCACAACGCGCGCGCAAAACGAAGTGATCGGCCCGATCGCCGCCGGCGACGGCACTTATGTGCTCATGAAAGTGCTCGGCTGGACCGAAACGCTGCCGCTCACCGATACCCAGCAGCAGCGCCAGTGGCAGCAAGTCTCGGAGCGGCTCAGGGAACAAAAGGCCGAGGCACGCTATGATCAATTGATCGCGCTGGTCATGCGCGGCAAGCGGCTGGATTTCGCGCCGCAGACGTTTCGGCGATTGGCCGGCATTGTCGCGCCGTACTATTTGAAATCCAACGCGGCAAAAAGCGCGGCACTGCAGCAACAACTGTGGGGCGCGCCGGAGAACAGTGAGCTGCTGCAGCAAATGAGCACCAAGCTCGATGCCCTGCTTGATGAGCCGCTCTTTCAAATCGACGGCCAGCTCTGGACCGTGCGCGACTTCGAGCGGGAAATCAAGCTGCACCCGCTGGTGTTTCGCAAAACCTCGTTTGCGGCCGGCGAGTTCGC
>JBBIKM010000144.1:0-16292 GCA_037445455.1 bacterium
TTTGGCGCCTGGAGCCGGGCGTCGTGACGCCACGGCACAGCCGTGGCCGATCATCGCCACCCATGACTGAGGCCTTGCGTTGAGCAAGACATTTCCCCTTAACTTTGGCTGCGAGATTGCCGATTTGTTGGCGGGTTTCATGCAGCAGACAGCTCAGCGAATTCGAGGCACTGCCACGCTCCGGCGCGCTGCCGGGGAGCGGCAGAACGCACAGCCATGCAGCGCACGAGTATTGCCAGGGTCGCGTGAAAGCCGGAGTGACCAGCGGCGCGTGCCCGGCTTGAATCGCGGAAACAAGGAGAGGCATTGAATGCAGCCACCGCCCACCCGGCGCCCAGCCTCGCCGAGGTGGAGCGGATCGTCGCGATCGGCAATCGCGTGATCCGCAATCTGGAAATCACCGAATGCTATGCTGATCTTTCGCAGGCGATGCGCGACCGTACGGGCGCCGCGGCAAATTGGTGCACGTTTGCCACCTGGGCCTCGCGCCAGGCGGGCAGCACCATTCGCGGCGAAGATCTGCTCGCGCGCTTCACCAGAGATCTCGGTCAGAAGGCGCGCTGGCTGGCACCGCTGCAGTCTTTCTATCGCATGCTGTTGCGCAAAGGCCTGCTCGAGCCTGGCACCAAGCTCGGCAGAACCATTGCCGCGATTCATACGCCGTTTGATGCCTTCGAGCGGGCGAGTGAGGCCGTTGCCACGGGCAATCTCAAAGTCTTTGCCGAGATCGGCCGTGAGTTCGCACGCTTCCTCGCGATGGTGCCCGCCGACGCCCGCCCCGACTCCCCGGCGTTGCTTGCATTCGTCAAGGAGCTCCGCTCCGGCCCGCCTCCCGCCGGACAGGATTACTTGAAGGAAGCCTTCACGCATTATCAACAACAACGCCAGGAGGCGGATCCGGCGGCCCAGGCGGCGTGGCTGTTGCTTGCGAATTTGAAAATCGGGTTGCACGAGCAAACCCGGCTGCAGCCGCAAATCGCTGCGGCTGTGGAGGCGCCGCTGGTCACGGCGGCGGAGCTTGGCGTTCGCCTCCTGCGCGCACTTTTTCCGCGCGCCCACCAGTGGGCGGGGCGTGCGCACCGGCCGCTTGTTTTGCTGATTGGCTGGCTGGCAAAGCGACTGCACCAGGCCGCGATTGCGATCACCCGCGAGACGGTGACCAGGGCGATGATGGTTCTCAAGCTTCCCCACCTCGTGCTTGCGCTGGGGGAGAATCTGGCGGCGCCGGTGCCGCCCGTTTTCATCGACAATCCGCACGCGCCGCTGCAGGCGTTGGTGAAGCAATACGACCCTTGTGCTCCCGGCAGCAGCAATTGCGGCGCGCAGGATTGGTGTGATTTGTCGCAGCGCATGCATTACATCCTGCATCTGTTCCGCGCCTTTGCGGAGGAAAGCGCCTTGTTTGCGCGGCCGTTCACCGCTGAGCAAGTTGCCAAATTCCGCGCGGGCATTGTGCCGGACGGTGAACTGTGAACCTTCGCCATTGCGCCGGCATTCGCCCTGCCAGCCGGGGCAACGCAGGAAAGAGGCGCTGCGGAGAACGCCGGGCGCGCTGGTTCCCGGCTTTGCCGGCAGACCGCGTGGAGTTTGCCACGGTGGAACGCAGCGAATTTGAACGTAGTGCGCTCCTGGGTGAAATGGGTGCGAATGGCCGGCCCGTTACGCTGGCGCATGCGCGCGGCTCCTTGCGCATGCGTTGAGACGAGAGGTGCGAAGTGATTGGTACCAGAGTTTCCCACTATACCATTCTCGAAAAACTCGGCGCCGGGGGCATGGGAGTCGTTTATAAGGCCGGGGACACCAGACTCAAACGCTTCGTTGCCCTGCCAGGGGCAACGACCTCGCCTACGTAAAAAGCGATGCGGCGGCCGCTCTCCGCAAGGCGGAGAGCGCGAACCGGCAACGGCCGAATGATACGTGGGTTCTCTCCTTCATGTCCGACTTGTTGTCACGCCCGCTTCCAAAAAATTATCGCGAGAACCCGCACTTTGTCGTCGGGCTCCTACGGCACCATTCTGGTCGACGACAAAGCCACGTTGTCCCTCGCCACCGGTGACTATTTCGTCGACCTCCTGAACACCGACCCCGCCGCTGTGTTGTCCATCAATGCTGCCAACGGTCCGGTCAACATCTACGTCGTCACCGATCTGGACTTTGACACCAAGTTACAGGTGTTGATCGTGGGCGGCACGACCGAGCAAGTGACGTTCGTGACGCTGCAGGATCCCAAGATCGATATCGGCAGGAAGGCGCTTATTCGCGGCACGCTGGTGGCGCAACACGCCGAGGTCCATTTCTCCAGCGAGGCCAAATTCAAGGACGCGGTCATCGCCGACGGCATCACGCTCGACGCCAATGTCAAGTTTCAGTTCCACACCTCGACCGCGCTGTTCCCGAAGGAACCCGATGAGGATGAGGGCGAAGAGGAGATCCCGGAGCAGTTGTCCGTGGCGGGTTACGAGTTGGCGCAGAACTATCCCAACCCCTTCAATCCGGCCACGCTGATCTGCTTTGCCCTGCCGCAAGCCGGGGCAGTGACGTTGCAGGTCTATTCCGAAACCGGCCAGCGGGTGCGGACGCTGCTCGATGGCGAGATGGCGGCCGGCCAGCATGAGGTATCGTGGAATGGCCGCAACGAATCCGGCCAGGTCGTTGCTGCTGGAGTGTATTTCTACCGCATTCTCGTGCAAGGCAGCAGCGGTGAGACCGTCTTCATGGAGACGCGGTGGATGACCTTGTTGAAGTAGGGCTGCCCGCGTGCTTCCAGCCGCCAGTGCGCGCGGCGAATGCAACGCCACTCCCACGCATCCTGCGGAGGGGTGGCGTTTTTTTTCTGCCGGCGTGCCGGGAATGATGCCGGCTTCTGGGGGAGAAGTTCCGGTGCAAGGCGGGTCCGGCCGCGTACCGGGCTGCGATCACGCCGCCGGCTTGCCTGCAAAAAACTTCTTGCAAAATTCGATTAAGCGGTTACTTTACGATTCAACGATTGCTTAATCATTGGAGCTGCGCATGGTGCACGACGAGGGCCAAGCGGTTTGTGAGATCGAGTATGTCGACCAGGCCCGTGTCCAAAAAGCCGCCAGCAAGATTGCCCATCACCGCCGCATCGCCAGGCTTGCGGAGATTTTCAAGATCCTGAGCGATCCCATGCGTCTCAAGATCATCCTCGCGCTGCAGCGCGCCGAGTTGTGCGTCTGCGATCTCGCCAGCCTGCTGGGCGTCACCCGGCCGGCGATTTCACATCATCTGCGCTTCCTGCGCGAGGTGCGTCTGGTGAAATATCGCCGCGCGGGCAAAATGGCGTACTATTCGCTTGATGACGAGCATATCGAGCGCCTGATCAAAGTCGCAACCGAGCACGTGGCGGAAACGGAGCGTGCCGACGCCAGGGACAGACAGCAAAAAGTCAAAGCCGCAAAGGTGTGAACCGATGGAGAAGAAGACGAATACGCTCATCCATGAAGAAATCAAGGTGGCCGGCGTGCATTGCGCCGGCTGCGCCCGCACGATTGAATCCGCGGTCACGCAAATGCCGGGCGTCGATGCCGTAGCGGTGAATT
This sequence comes from bacterium, assembly GCA_037445455.1. Lineage (GTDB taxonomy): Bacteria > Zhuqueibacterota > Zhuqueibacteria > Zhuqueibacterales > Zhuqueibacteraceae > Coneutiohabitans. The sequence goes on from JBBIKM010000144.1 coordinate 3,561, forward strand.
TTGCGACCGGCAGGGTCAAAGTCAGCTTCGACAGAAGCCGGCAAGACCTGGCGCGCATCAAGGAGCGCATCGAGAGCGCGGGCTTTCAGGTCAAACATGAACATCGCCACGCCGAGCACGAGGCACGGCTGCCGTTTTGGCAAACGCCGGAAGTGCTGGCCGTGGCCATTTCCGGCGTGCTGCTGGGAATCGGTCTGTTGGTCGATTTCCTTGCCCGCGATTCCTTTTTTCATGTCTTTGATGTCAAGTTTCGCCTGTCCGCGCCGATCTTGCTGCTGGCGCTCCTCACCGGCGCCTGGTTTTTCGCGCCCAAAGGGTTGCGCGCAGTGCGCACGATGGCGCTGGATATCAATTTTCTCATGACCCTCGCCATCTTCGGCGCGCTTTTGATCGAAGAGTATGTCGAGGCCGCGAGCCTGGCTTTCCTGTATTCGCTGGCAGAATTGCTGGAAGGTTACGCGGTGGAACGCGCGCGCCGCTCGCTCAAGATGCTCACGCAAATCGCACCGGCCCAGGCGGTGATCAAGCGGCAGGGCCGTGAGCAGACGGTCGACGTGCACGAGGTCAAAGTGGGCGAGACGCTGATTGCACGGCCGGGCGAACGCATCGCGCTCGATGGCGTCGTCGTGGCCGGCGCCTCCAGCGTCAACCAATCGCCGATCACCGGCGAATCCGTGCCGCTCGACAAGCGGCCGGGCGACGAAGTGTACGCCGGCAGCCTCAACGAGCAGGGGTATCTCGAGATTCGCATCACCAAACCCGCCAGGGACACCACGCTGTCGCGAATCATCGAAATGGTGGAAGAAGCGGAGAGCCAGAAGGCGCCGAGCGCCAAGTTCATCGACCGTTTCGCGCGCGGCTATACGCCCGCCGTGGTGCTGCTGGCGGTGGTGATTGCCATCGTGCCGCCGCTTTTTTTCAATGGCGATTTCAAATTGTGGTTTGAAAAGGCGCTCACGCTGCTGGTGATTTCCTGTCCGTGTGCGCTGGTGATCTCGACGCCGGTGGCGGTGATCTCGGCGATTACCGGTGCGGCGCGCAACGGTGTGCTCATCAAGGGCGGCATTCATTTGGAAAACATGGCGCAGGTGCAGGCCATTGCCTTCGACAAAACCGGCACGCTCACCAGCGGCAAGCTGGTGGTGACCGACGTGCTGCCGCTCAACGGCATCGCACCGCAGCAACTGCTGCAACTCGCCGCGTCGCTGGAGCAGCGCAGCGAGCATCCCATCGCGCAGGCCATCACGCAGGCGGCTGCCGGCATGCCGCTGCAACTGGTGTCCGAGTTTGAGAATGCGGCCGGCCGGGGCTTGCGCGGCCGGGTCAATGGCGCGCTGTACCGCATCGGCGCGGCGGAAATGCTGGCCGGGCCAAACCGTGCGCTGCCGGCGGCGCAATTGCAGGCGTTGCACGCGCAGGGCAAATCCACGATGCTGGTCGGCAATGATCACGAGATTGCCGGCATCATTGCGGTGGCCGACCGCTTGCGCGAGAATGCCGGCGCGGTCGTGGCGGATATTCACCGGCTGGGGCTCAAGACCGTGATGCTTTCAGGAGACAATGCCGTCACCGCCGGAGCAATCGCACGGGCGGCTGGTATTGCGGAGGTGCACGCCGGGCTGATGCCCGAGGCGAAAGTCGGAGAGATCAAGAAACTGCAGGCGCAGTTTGGCAAGGTTGCAATGGTGGGCGATGGCATCAACGATGCGCCGGCGCTCGCCACCGCGGAAGTGGGCATCGCCATGGGCGCGGCCGGCAGCGACGCCGCGCTGGAAACCGCGGACATCGCGCTGATGGGAGATGATCTGGGCAAGCTGCCCTATCTCATCACGCTGAGCCGGCGGGCGCGCACGATCATCAAACAAAACGTGTGGGCTTCGCTTTTGCTCAAGCTGGCGCTCGGCCTGGCGGTGTTTCCGGGCTGGACGACGCTGGTGATCGCCGTGCTGTGCGGCGACATGGGCGCCTCGCTGGCGGTGATCGGCAATGCCATGCGGCTGGCGAGGTTCAAGCCCAAGGGCGGGTGAAAGGTTGCTTGACTTTATCTGAGGCCCGTTTGCGCTTCTGGAAGGCTGAGCAGGTTACGTTTTGCACCATTGCCAGGTACGCGCCCAGCCATCGCCATTACCGCAGAGTGCGCCAGGGATTTCACCGAACGAACGCTTTGTGGTTGATGAAAGCGGGCCATGCCTCGACGTGCTGGTGGACGTCGCAATCCACCACAGGCTGATCGAGGAATGGGAGGAGGTGAAGGTGCCACCCGCAGACGAAGAGGCCAAAGCCTCCGGAAATGATGCCATTCCTTATGAAGAAGCTGTCGCAGAAATCGAGCAAAGCGCCCGGTGCGCCACAGTGTTCAACTCCACAACGTGGCTGAATCGCAACCAAGAGGAAATCGCCAACGGAAACAAGACTGCCTTGCTGCAGCAGACTTCTCTCTAATCATTTCATTCAGGGCACCCTGGTGCTGCTCCCGCTGTTCGCCCGCCAGAAACGATTGCGATCGACCGCATCGATCCCGCCATCGAGATTGAAATCCCCGCGTTTGTCATAACTCCAGCTTGTGCCATGCTGCGGCCGCCAGACGCTGTCGCGGTCGGTGTTGTTCACGCTGCCGTCGCCGTTGCCGTCGCCGGCCAGCATGGCAAACACATTCGCTTCGACCTGCTTCATCGGGTTGCTGCCGTAGGCTTTGGTTTGTGCCGTGGTGAAATCATACTGACTGGGCAAATCACGGCGGGTCGCCACTGTGCCGGCACTCATGATGGCGAGATGATTGCGATGCCGTACGACCACCGAGTAATTTCCCGTGCCCACCGGCAGGGTGACCTTGTTGGTGTGGCCATCCGTCGCCACGATGCGGCCGTCTTTATGCAGAAATGCGCTCTTGGAGGCCAAGACTGGGCTGCCTGCAGAATTGCGCAATTGCACCAGCACCCAATCCACCACTTCCCCGCCAACGCTGTCAACCGTGACGGGATCTTCCGAATAGGGCGAAGTCAACGGTAACAAGTCGCGCAGTGCGGTCGTCATGTTGTGCGTGTTGGCGTCATATGGACCTTCGAGAAAAACCTTTACCGCCACCGCGGTCTCCGGCACCGGCAGCATGCCGCCATCCGTGCCGAGCACCTGCAGCGCTTCCGCGTGAACCTCGACGCCAGTTTCAGTTTCCGGCGCATAACCGGGATTGGTGAGAATTTGGCCATTCGGTTGCTGATTGCTTTCGATGAAACGCAGGCCGTTATCGATGTTCGATGCATATGTCACCGCGTCCCAAGCCTTCAACGCCATCACTGCCCAGGTGGTGGTGCTGACATCGCCCACATGGGAGGCGGCGCGCGAGCCGGTGTCATACGGCCAGTCGCCCTCGCTGCGCTGATAGCTCACCAATCGCGCGACCAGATCCGCCGTCGAATTGCTGCTGGCCCAGCGTCCGGCTTTGGGATCGAGATTGAAGCCGGTGTGTGCCGCGGCCCAAATCGCCCCGGCGAGTCCGGTGAGATCGCCGTCCTTGTCCGAGCTTTTGGTTGCCTCGAGCTTCTTGACGATGCCAGTCATCAGACTGTCACGGATGGCATATTCGCCGGTGTAATGCGCCGCGATGGCCGGCGAAGCCAGAAACCACGGCTTTAAGGCCACCCAGTGGGCATAGTCTGCATAACCCTCATAGCTCGCCGCCCATTCGCCCGCGTCTTGATCGTTGTTCTCGCCATAGGTGCCGGCTTTGAGTTTGTCCCAGAAATTCGTTTGCACGAACTGCGCGTACTTGGGATCGTCGGTCAAGCGCGAGAGTTCCTCCAGAAACATGGCATCGTGGGAGGCGAAATTAGGATCGCCATCCGTAAAGGTCCGCGGATAGCTGTTGATGAGGTAATCGCCGGTTTTGCTGGCCGTGTTGAGATAACTCGTCACGCGCGTCACGTCGTAGGCCACCAATTCACCGCGCGCAATTGTGCCTTGAATGTCGGGCTGCAGGCGGCCGTTGATTTCCCAGGGAAACGCGCCGCTGGCAGTCTGTTGCGCTTTGAGCCAGTCCGCGCCTTTCACTATGCCGGAATCAGAGGCGCTGGTCGCGGCGGTGGCCGTCGTCAGTGCCGGCCCGCGGTTCAGCTTTTGTTTGATGAGACTCGCGGCCGTTGCTGCCTGCGCAGGCGCACGTCCCCATCGCGAGGACTGGGCCGCGAGGCCGGCAGACAACAGCAGGAGGAGAAGCGCCGTGCCGGTGAATCGATTCATGATCGGGACTCGTGTGTTGAATCAGGATGAACAACCGGAATTACATGCGTCGGGAATTGCGGGAGGTGAGCGGGGAACAGCAGAGATGGTCAGGTCAGCCGTTGGTGACGGCCCTGCCGGCGCCCGGCCGGCAACAGCACGGCTTGATTATACCCGCAGCCCGGGCAGGCTGCGAACGCCGGATGTTTTTCAGGGCCGGCGGCGGTCGAGATTTGCCTGCCACACGCGCAGCAGATTGCCGCCGTTGATCTTGTCGATCTCTGCGGCGGTGTAGCCGCGCTCCAGCAGCGCGCTTGTCAGGCGGGGATAACAGCTCACGTCGTCCAGGCCGGCCGGCATCTCCTCCACGCCATCGAAATCGCTGCCCAAACCGACATGATCGATGCCAACCAGTTTCACGGCATAATCGATGTGCTGGATGACGTCTGCCAGCGTCTGTCGCCGCCGGCGGTAATCATCACTCAAAAACATGCTGCCGAAATTAAGGCACACCACGCCGCCGTTTTGTTTGAGCGCGAGCAGCATGTCATCCGACAGGTTGCGTTCGAAGCTGCGGAATTTTCTCAAGCTCGAATGCGAAGCGATCACCGGCGATTGCGAGCGCTGCAGCACCTGCCAAAAGGCCTGATCCGAGATATGCGAAACGTCGATCATCATGCCGAGACGGTTCATCTCCGCCACCACCTGTTTGCCGAACGCGCTCAGGCCGCGATGCGTACGCCGCCTGTCATAAGAAGAATCACAAATCTGATTGTCTTGATTATGACAGAGAGTAATATAGCGGATGCCCTGTTGATAGAATTGCCGCAAGCGTGCGAGGTCATTGCCGATCGGCGTGCCATTTTCCAGACTCATGATCACGGCGTGTTTGCCGGCATTGCTGATGCGCAACACGTCTTCAGGAGAGTAGGCGAACTCTGCCAGCCCGGGACTGGCTGTGACAAGACGATTGAGCATCGTGATCAATCGTTGCGCCTCCTCGTAGGGCCCATTCGGCTGTGCGCTGAAGCGGTTCGAAACAAAAATCGCGCAAAAGGAGGCATCCAGGCCGCCTGTCTGCGCCCGGATGAAATCGAAGTGACCGGTGGTGCGTCTTTGCGAAAGATCGGCCTGGGATCCGGTTCTGGTCAGATGATAAAGTACATCGATATGCGCGTCGATCACCAGCGATTTCGCATGGATGATCGACGCATGTTCGCTTGTACTCTCCGCGCGAGGTCGCGTTTGCTGCGCCGGGACAACGCTGGCCATGAGAAGGACGAAAAGGCCGGCCCGGATGATCATCTGAGGCGAATCAAGTCTCCGGTGGGAGTGATGAGCATGAGTTTGGCAAAATCGTCGCGCACCAGCAAAGGCTGCAGATGGGCGCGCCGGGTGCGGGTGAGATAAGCTTCGCAAGAATCCTCGTTGGCATTGTGCCGGATGAAAATGAATGCGGTATCGTTGGCAATGCGATTGAAATGAAGCGTGAATTCATGCACCCGGCAGCCGCCGCTGTAAGAAACGGCAGTGCGCAAAACCTCGCCGTCGAGTGCGGTGGAATGGGCCTGCAACGTGTAGCCGTCGCCGAAAGCCGGCTCATGCGGCTCAGGATCGAATGGCATCAATTCTTCGCCCACGGTGAAAGTTTCCGAAACCACGTGAGCCACACGTGTGCTGTCGTCTTCAGGATGAACCTGCAACAGCAGGCGGAAGGTACCGGATAATTTTTCATAATTCAACCAGTATCCGTGCAGGTTGGCGCCCGGCGAAATCGTGAATTGTCGCACGCCCTCGAAAGCAAGGGGCAGGCGTACACTCAACCAGGAACCGTTTTGTTCTTGCTGGACAATGAAGCCGCTGCCCTGCGCCGCGAGCAGCCAGTCGCCGCCCATGCCATCCGCACCCGTTGCCGTGAACGAATACGAACTCGGATTGCTGAGTCGAAAGTTGACGGCTTCATCGCTGCCGAAAGCAGGCTTGTCGATCAGCAACTGCAAATTTGCGCCCGAGAGTCCAAAGCCGTGCTGTTCAAACACCGGCAAATCCTGCTGATTGATTTGCAGGAAAACCGCCTCACCCGTCGGGCATGAGCAGGCTGCGCAAACGGCGTCAGCCACTGCCACGTTGCGGTAATCTCCAAAATCCACGCCGCGCTTGAGAAAGTACATGCGCAAAATATCACGTTCACGATCATGCGGATATTGTGAGGGATCATGGCCATGCTCTTTCAACCATTCCTGTTGCCAGGGATTGCTCAAGCATTGCCGCGGCATGGTTTCAACCCAAACCAGCGCACCGCGGCGTGCAAAGGGCTGGTTGAGTTGGGCCTCCACCGGTCCGGTGGCGGTGTGATCACAAGCCGTGACCACCAGCAACAACAACAATGCGGCGGCATACGCAAGTCGATTTGCAGAAGGTCGCATCGGTTTACTGAGGATTTTGGGTTCCGTGAGGATTTCTCAAAAATAGTTGTGTTGTAGGAAAGCGTCCATAGTCTTCCTCACCTGGAAAGACTTTTTTAGTGTTTCGCCTCGTAATTGTGCTTCACAAGCTGCTTGCAGCACGGCGATTTGCGGGACGCTCTTTGCCGGAGCAAACAGACGAAGACACCCGTGAACAAGTAAAGGTCGCCGGCCAGAATATTGTCGCAGCCACAGCCACTCGCACGGCGCGTCACGCCGGGTTGCGTTGTCAAGAACGCCAAATCTTCGCCGGCGCGGTCGATCAACCTGGTGCGTGTGCAATTGTTGGTTGCCAGCCGGCCCTCCGGGTTTTCGCAGGCATAGATCAGATACGTCTTGCCCTTCTGAAAGTAGAAGCCGCACATGGCGCTGTTGGATGCGGTGATGATTTCGGCCGTGAGATCTTTCTTGCCTTTCCAAACTTCTGTGGCGCTGATCCTGACGGTGAGAGAATACGATGCCGGTTCTTCCTGGATGTCAATCACCCTGCCCATGAGCACGGCATCGGCTTGCTCAAAGGCCTGTGCCGGCGGCGGTATTGGCACACAGTCGCAGGAATGCACCGGTGAGGCAGCGGCGATCATCACCAATGCTGCCGACATGGAAATGAAAGTCTTGCTGTTCATCGTCTCATCTCATGGCGAAGCCCAGGTTATTGCATCACCACCAGCTTGCGCGTTCGCGCGAAGCTGCCCGCCGTCAGTTTATAAAAGTAAACGCCGCCGGGCACGCGTTCGCCGCGGTGATCCCGGCCGTTCCAGGTGACGACATAATCGCCCGGGCCTTGCCGGCGCTGCACCAGCGTGCTGAGCGCGCGGCCGAGGAGATCGTAAATTGTCAATGTCACCTGCGCCTCCCGCGATAAACGATAGTGAATCGCAGTCGTGTTCAAAAACGGCTCCGCGCTGCTCGGTGCAAACGGATTGGGAAAGTTTTGCCGCAGCTCGAGCGTTTGAGGCAGGGCTGGCGAAGAAGGATCATCAACCCCGGTGGGGATCTTCTGGCCGTTGATGATGGCGCTGGCCAGGGGATATTCAATCACGGCAATGCCCATCAGCTCGCGCCGCACCGGACCGAGGTTGGGGGTGTACCATTCGACCCAATCATTATCTGCGCCGGGGAATTTGAAATAGAAACGATAACATGGGTAAAATCGTCCGGCCTCGACCCGGATGGTGTCGGTTGTGCTCTCGAGCGTCACAGTCCATTCTGCCAGGTGCTGGGGGCCGTAGACGTGCCAGCGCTCGCCGATATTCGCGCCGAATTTGAGCCAGACTTGTTCCTCATTGTCGTGGCGCACGATCAGTTCCAGTGAATCATTCATGCGCAGCAGCGGCCGGGAGAATTCGCGGAATTGATCGAACTGGTAGTACAGATGCCCGGCCGTATGCGTGGTGTCGAGGATGGTTTCCGTCATCTTGCCCGAAAAGTTGGAACCGAACGTCCACGAGTTGCCGATTGCCAGCGGCAGATAGGCAACTGAATTCAGATAGCTCAAATCCTCCGCCGCGCGGGAGGCATGGCGCGTGCGGGTACAGAGGTTGGTTGACAGCGGCTCCTGCCCATATTGGTAGGCGTAGATGAGATAGGTCTCGCCGACCCGGAAGTCATAACCGCAGCCGGCCTCATCGAAAGGAGTGAAAAGCGTGTCCGCCGCGCTCTTGTTGCCCTTCCAGATCTGCAACACGGCAAGATGGGCACGCCGCTGATGGATTGCAGGGATCGCTTCAAACGAAAGAACCTGGCCCAGAAAAACAGCGTCCGCCTCGGCAAAGGCGCGCGCCGGCGGCGGGGGCGGCAGGCAGGAGCAGGCAGGCAAATCTTCCGCGGCGAGGAACAACCAGGAGGCCAGGGCGGCAAACAGGCACACTTTTCTTGCAGACTTGAGATCTCCGGGTGCATGTGTCATTGGGGATATTCCATTTTGCCGATGAACAAAATGGTTTGTGAATGGCGGTCACGAATGGCGAACAGGAACGGTCGGTCGACGCGAAATGCGGGCGGTGCCGAGACTAAACCGATCCCCACTGAGGTCGCGGCCGCTGCTTCGGTGCCTTCTTCATTCACTTCCACAAAAGTCTTGTGCTTCACGTCGGTGATATACAAACCTCCCGCTGCATACATCCTGCTGAAATCGGCGCGGTCGCTGAAGGCAATCGCCATTCCCAGATTCTGCAGAACCTCGTTCAGATTCATTTCGCAGGTCATGCTGAATTTCGGCAGGGCCAGCATCAGCTCGCGCGGCGTGAATTCTGCCTGCCAGCGCGCCCAGTTGTCCGCGGTGAGCGCGGCGCTCAGGGAGTCCACGGAAACACGCGGACTGGGGAGCAGGATGGTCATGCTGAAACCGGCATCGCCGTAGGGCAGATCGACCGCCTGAAAGAGAGCCGTGCCCAGGTGAGGGAGTACGATTTTGTAATGATTCATCATCCGGCAGGGCCGCCGCTCACCGCTGCGCGTGGTAAACCAGTCGTCCTGGGTGTTGGCCGGGTCGAAGCGATAGGTCCATGCGCCCTTGAAGTATATCGCATTGATAAGGAACATCACTTCTTCCGGCCGGATTTTCTCGATGATTTGCGGAATGCGGCCGCGGGTGTTCTCCCGCACCCAGGCGTTGATCAGATCAAGGGTGGCGGGCGCGCTGAAATCTACACCGCTCACGCGCGCGTTGAAATAAGTCTGGTTGCGCTTGATGAAATCCTGCTCAAAGACCATCTCCTGCCGGTGCCAAATCGAGTTGGCAATTTGAAATTCCACCCGCGGATCGAGCTGCATGAGCAGCGCAATCAAGCTCTGGTAGGATTGATTGATTTCCTCCTGCGACAAGCCGGCCAGCGCCAGCGTGTTTTGCATGGCTTCATAGGTTTCGCCGCTCGCGCCGTTCAGGGTCATGCCCAATGCCATGGCCACACTCAACGGCGAGAGGAAGACGTTCTCGCCCGGCCGTTGCTGCACGACTTCGCGAAAGAGCTGCAAGCCGAAGTGATTGCCAGAGACCACCAATCTTTTTTCGAAGGAGGTCAGCTCGCGGAAGCTGCGGTTGTCGGGCGTGACCACGTTGTGTTCGCATTGTACCAACCACAGGCTCAGACCCAGCAAGAGCAGGAGCCGGAAAAATTGGAGTTTCATGTGTGCCTCGCTTTTGTGTGTTGCGTTCAGGGCGTTCTTATTATCTGCAGCAGCGCTTTATAGTCAGAAGGCTGGATTGTTTCACTCGCTGCGCGCCGGGGATCGAGCTGCAGCAGCGTGATTTCGTATCCGAGCGTGTCGACCGGCAAATGGCAGCAGGTATCGGCTTGCGCAACATAACCGGGTATGGAGACTTTCACAAAGGTTGACCCAAGTTTCCTGCCACGCAAAGAAAGACGAATGTCCGCGCTGCCCGGTATCACACATCGGTATTTCGTTGGGCATCTGGAATCGCCCAGAACCTGAAGAAAACCGATCGTGACCTCGTCTGCCGCGAGGCGGCGAACGGCGTGTCCACCGTTGCCGCCGGCGTCGTGAGATTGGAATCGCAGGCCGCGGCCAGCAGCGCGCCAAGGATGAAAAGCCCCTTCATGATCAGCCTCATGATTTGAGAAATGACGGACCGCGGGCCGCTCGCGCATCGGCACTCGCCGTCATGCCAGTTGTTCCATGAGAATCTGCCGGGCACCATTCTGTTTTTCTGCTGAACGTGGCCGGCGGGATTCTCGATCGCAAATGTCAGAGGTTGAACAGCACGGCAAACTGCCAGGTTTCCAAATCCGTCGGTGAAGCGCCCAGCCCCACGTCGATGCGCACGGCCTTCGCCGGTTGGAAACTCGCGCCGGCGCGGAAATTCAAAGAGGCTTCGCTGCGGCGCACCGGCACGGCGCGGTAGCGATCAACCCGCTCCGGCCGGGTCTGCGTCGTGGAACCATCGGGCCGGATGACGATGGTGGAATCGGTACGATACCAAATGTCAACCACCTCGTCGGTCTTGATGCTGAGGAATTGTTTGATCGCCGCCAGATGCACCGACCAGTGCGGCCCAATGCCGAAGGTCATGGCCACCGGCAGGGCGACGCGTGTGGTCTTGAAGCGCTTGTCAAGACGCAGCGTCTTGTCTTCGATGCCGATGGTGGTTTGTGCCGGTGACCACGGTGTGGTAACCAATTGCCGGCTGGCGCGGTAGACTTGCGCATCTTCATACACCAGGGCCTTGCTTTCATCCTGTTCGAGGTGCACGGCCACGGTGGCTTCACTGTTTTTGTACATGGGAATCACCAGCCCGGCGCTGCCGCTTCGTCGCGTGCGGGTCTCTTCGCCCACGCCGCGGCGATTGTCGCTGAATTTGGAATTATAAGCCGGCTCGTACATCACGCTGTCGGGATAATAGTTGTAGCGATAGCGGTGAAAGCTGGTGTCGAGCACCGCGCCGGTGTTGGTCAGGTCGATATCGGACTCATGATACTCCAGCCGAAAGCGGAAAGCAATGTTGTTTTGCATGGGCAATTCGCCATGAATGCCGGCGAAGTGCGTTGTGCCTTCGTGGCGCCAGCGGCTGTCACTCCGGTGGGAATAGTAGGAACGGCTGAAATACTCGGGCTGTGTTGCGGAGCCATAGCTGTAAAAGCTGCTGTCGCGATCGCCGCTGGATTGCGCATGATGGCCGGAAATGCGGCCGCCAAAGATGCCGATTTGACGCGCCTGCGGCAGCGTGAACACCGCGCCGGCGCTGAATTCGCTTTGGCGCAGGGCCGCGCCGGCGTTTTTCTCGTTGAGGTAGCGCGACTGATAGGAATAGTCGGAGTTCTGGCTGTAGTCATTGAAGCGCACGTAGTCGCCGGCAATGTCCGTGAGGGTGCGGCTCACTTTGGCGCCGGCGGAAAGAAATCTGGCGAGTTTGAACGAGAGAAAAGCCGCCAGCATGTGCGCGGTTTCAGTTTTCTCGTCGAGGCCGTCCTGTTTGACGTTCGGTTCGATTTCCGCGAAGCTGCTGCTTTCTGCCGTGCGCATGCCGAAGGCATCATAGGCGCCGTAGTACCAATAGGGAACATATTCATAAAACGTTCCGGAGTGATGTGTCAGCTCATACGACAGCGCGTATTTCAAACCCGGCAGATATTTCGCGGCGACCTCGCCGAGATAGATTGCCGAAAGCAGCGGCTCGAGCTTGCGTTCCACGGGCCGGGCATAGAAGGGTGGCGCGAAGTAGGCGTTGTCGTAGAAGTACACCGGGTAGACGCGATACTTCGGCGCTTTGGGTTTTTCCGCGGTGCCCTTGAGATCGATATAAAACCGGCTGCCCTCCAGGGAGGAGAGCGTTGCCGGCTGAAAGGACATCTCGCTCAAGTAATCCGGCAGCACGCCGAGCAAGCCGCTGTCGACGTTTTTCAAGTTGAGCGAGAGAATGCGATGCGGCCGCAAAAAATAGTCGCGCGCGTCGAAGCCCTTTTCCAGCACATAGTCGTTCCAGTATTGTGCCTGCAGAGGCAGGTGGCCGAAGAAGAGGGCGGCAAGCAACATGAGACGTTTCATGAATAACCCTCCGGAATTACGGTTCAAAGCGGGTCGGGTGAATTTGAGCGGAAGCTGGCTTCGAACCTGTTCTTCCTGCTCGTGTGACGGCGAGGAAGCGCCACAATTCAATAAGAACTTTTTGACTGCCGGAAGAAATCGCCTGATTCAGCTTTCAGCAATTGCTTCTTATTCGTGCAAGAGCTTGGTATCTTTGGACACATGCCTCTCATGATCGGCCAGCCCTTCTCAGCGGAAGGCGCGCAGCGAAGCAGCATAAATACAGCAGTCGTGATGATTGTGCTGATTCACTGCAACAAACTCATCTTCCTCGTTTCCACGAGCTCCCCGGCGCGCAGGCGGCAGAAATAGATCCCGCTGGGATGCCCGCCGCTTCTCCAGTTCACTTGATAGCGGCCGGCCGGCTGCCAGCCTTCCACCAAGCGGGCGACTTCCTGGCCGAGCATATTCAATATCACCAATTGCACCAGCGCTGCCTCGGGCAGATCATATTGAATCGTGCTGGCGGGATTGAATGGATTGGGATAGCTCGGATACAGGGCAAATG
>JBBIKM010000145.1:0-16280 GCA_037445455.1 bacterium
GTATGCCGGTCTTCCTCCGCCCATGGCTTGGCCAACGGCACCAGATCAACAAAACTGTTCTGGATGAAATAGGGTGAAGCTGAGCCTTCTGTCCACAATCCCAAAATGCGTGTGCCACCAGCAATGCTGCGTGCGGTAAACGTCGGATATGAAGACGGCCCCGGCGTTGTGGCAAAAAGTCCGCTGCTGGCTTGGCCGACCCAAGCATACTTGATTTCATTGTTGCCGCTGACATTTTCAACCCACAAGACTACCGGCGCGTTGTTCACTGGTCCGCCGATGAAAGGATAGGTTGACGAGGCCGAGCTAGTGCTGAGGTTTTGCGTGGCGCTCCACGAACTGCCGGTGCGCACACGATAATAGATCTCGTAGTTGCCCGGCGTATTGTCGTGCCAAACAGCATAAATGGTCGTGCCGTTGCTGAGAATAGAAGGATATTGTGAAACGCCGGCATTGTTGCTGAGATTCGTTGCGCTGGACCAACTGCTGCCGGTTTTGTTGCTGTAGCGGATTTCGTTGCTCACCGACCAAACAACGTGCGGCTTGTTATTGGAGTCCAATGCCAACGCCGGATTGTTCGAGGTGCCTGTTGAATAAATGGTTGTGATGTTGCCGAGCGCCTGCGTTCCTGCCGTGATATTGAACGTGCCGTGTTTCACCGAATTGGGGCCAAGCAGCAGTTGTTGCCCTTCAACCCAGACGGCGTGCCCGGTGCCATCAGAAGCAATGACAAGAGAAAGCTGACTGACTTCGGCGCTGGTCGAATAGAGCGCAAGCGGAGTGGCCAGCCAGGCACCGCTGCTGTTGCGGTTGAAGTAAATGCGGTAGAAGCCGCCACTTTCTTGATTACTGGAAAACACGGAATAGAGAAAGTTATTGCGCGTGGCGAGAGCAGGATTGCTGCTGGTGCTGATATTGACTTGTCCACTGATGATATTATAATCTTGCCACGCGGAGCCGTCATCGGCGGAATAGGCATGGATGACTTGGTTATTGCTTTGAAAAATTTGATGCCATCTGGAGTTGTTGGTTGTATATACGGATTTGCGGCCACTACCCCAGGCCGTGGCAACGCTGGAATTGGAGGTTGGTCCGCGATTGACGCGGGCAGAATAAACATCTGTGTTTTCCGGATTCTGTGCGGTCCAATTACGAAAGTCATTCCAGGCCGGAAAGAAAAATCCGTAGGTAGAAGCCAGACCTTGGTAATCCGTCGTAAACCTGGCTTTGCTGGCGTCAGACGTCAAGGAAGTGATGCGAAGATTTGGAGCGGAGAAAATAAAACCGTTGTCGAGCGATTCCGTGAAAAGAACGTCTATCTGAGGCGGAGGCATGCCTAGCGGATCGTTACGATCATCACCAAACACCAACCCGACGCGACCAGTGGGATCCACACTCAGCCATGGGAAGAATTGATCGGAAGAGTCAAATGCCGGATCTGTTGCAGGTATTGGAAAGCTCCAAGTTTGTCCGTTATCGCCGGAGTAAGTGTAATACACACTCACATTGCCTGCGCCATCGAGCTGCGTCCAGGCGACATAGATTGAGCCGGTGTTTTGGTCAATGGCAATAGTTGGAAAAGAGGAGATGCGGTAAGCGCCTTCGTTGTGATCGCTATCGCCTCCCCATAAAACAGTAAAGCTATCCGCCACGGCTTGGGCGGCATCAAAAGAAATAAATGGGCTGGTTGGAGAGGGCGTTCCTTTGCAAAAGTTGATGACGGCTTTCTTGCCGGTCCCTCCATTTGTTTGCAACCAGACGACATAGACGGTACCATCGGGCGCCACAGCGGGAACCGGGCCTTGCACGAAAGGGCCAATCGGAACGCCAAAAGTGCCGATTAATTTAGGGTCTGCATGGGCATTGGGATTGGCAACGGCGCTGCCACTTGCCAGGGTAACTACAGTTGGGAAAGTTGTGCCGCCATCCACAGAGAGCCCAAACTTGATCAAATTTTGCTGATTGGCAAAATCAACCCAACTGACATAGATGCGGCCGCTGTAACTCGAGCTGACATTATCAATCGCTATAAACGGTTTGTCTTGGCCGATCAAAGTTGGGCTCACACGCGCATGATTCCAAATCGACCCATTGTCGATTGTCCTCGATAAATGTATTGGCCCAAGTTCCTCACCCAAATCTGTTCTGCGAGCAACGTAGCAATAATAAGCATTGTTGAAACGATCAAACGCGCAAGAAGGATCAAAACCCCATCGATAGTCAATACCGTCTAGTCTGTGCTCCGGAATTACATTCACTATTGGCCATGTATGTCCTCCATCTGTAGAAAAAGCGTAACCAGCTTTTGCTTTTTTAGCAGCATCCGGATCAACAGCATCTTTAAAATCGTTCCAAACGACCATGAGATGCTTATTGTTCAGAGGGTTTGCCGCAATGGCTGTCTCAGATTGGTCCTTCGCATTCGTGGTGATTTGAATATTTGACGGTGTCTGCGCATGACCCAAATGAACGTGCATAGGTGAAGCCAATATCATCACAGCGGCGCAAAATACTAATGTATGTTTCATGGTTCACCCTCCTATCTTAGGATCAAAATTTTTTGGGTCGCTTGCCAGTCTTGAAATCGCAAACGACAAAAGTAGATACCAGTTGATAAATTGTTGGCATCAAAAGTTATGTGATACTTCCCAGCGCTTTGCCAGCCATTGACAAGCTGGGAGACTTCCTTTGCCAATGAATTGAATATTTTTAATTCAACCTTGCCAGCCCGAGGGATCTCATATTGAATTGTAGTTGATGAATTGAATGGATTGGGAAAGTTTAGGTAAAGCCGTGGAGAAAGCGGTATATGATTTAAGTGTTCTTCATCTATGCGGGTGATTAAGTTGTTTTTGTAAATCTGCAAAGCCCATACTCCGCCAGCGACATAAATTGCGTTTGATTTTGCGGCGACGCTCCAAGCAGATGCTGGTGTTATAACCTGACTCACGATTTGAGGTTGAAGATGGTTGGAGACATCAACGACAACCAAATTTTCATTGTACGCCATGTAAGCAAAATGTCCAGCTAGTGCAATGTCCACTGTTGTTCGTGACCCCGGCGTGGTTGCTTCTCCAAGCTTAATCACAGAGCCGGATGACAAGATTTTGAATATTGTTATCCCTCCATCGAGAGCAACAAAAAGAGTATCAAGCCGACTCGTCACGCCTGCAGCAAAGCCAGGGAAGGCAGCTTTTTCTTGAGGGTTTTTGGGGTCAGAAATATCAAAAATCCGTAATCCAAGCTCGGCGTTTGCCAGGCAAACAAAATGCCCCATGATAGCAACGTCAAATGGAACTCTTGTCGTCGGAATCAGTTTGACAAACCGCGGATTGCATTTTTCAGATACATCCACAATTGATAATCCCAAATTATGCGTCACAAAGGCATAGTTTCCAGAAAGATCCAAAGCCGTGGGATAAAGCCCTCCTTGAGGTCGCTCTGTGAGCAAGGGAACTTGAGCCACAATTTGGGGTTGATTGGGCCGAATTATACTCACGACAGAAAGTTGAGGCGGTACATTCGGGTCAAATGGATAGCCACTCAAATAGGCTAAACTATCCACAACAATAACATCATCTGCCCATCCTCCAATGGAGGAATTGCCAACAAATTGTATTCTGGATGAATTAGCTATATCGATGATAAACAAGCCAGCTTGCAAACAAGCAAGGTAGGCGAGATTGTTGACCACCTGAACCTTCACTGCGGCATTGCCTGTGGTAAAGAATGTCAATGGCTCAGGACGATCCAAGTGACTAATATCAATCGTCCAAAAGCCTATGTTGTTTGATGCGACAACAACTGGCGGCGCAACGGCGAGGCGTTGGTTGGCGCCGGGGTCACCGACAGCAGTTCCAACGATAAAGCAATTGAAAACGTCAGCAATGTTAATGATGGCCAACAAAGTTTTTCCAGCAATCACATAAGCCAAAGTATCTTGCACTATAATCGGACCTGCAAAGGGTGTAGCGAACCGGCTCACCGCTTCCGGGGTTGCGGGCGTGGTAATGTCAACGATTTGCAGGCCGGAATCGGCATGCGAGAGATAGAGATAATGATCTTGAACCGCGAAATTATAGTGCCGGCCTCCGTAATAACCAGCCAAACGAGGATGGTCGCGATCGGAAACGTCAATGATATAAATGGGCGCCAACGGATGCTCGGTCTTGATGAAGAGATGATCCTCATAGATCGCCATGTTTTTGACGAAATCGTCACTCAGCCGAAAGGTATTCTTGACAAAAGGCGAAGTTGGCGTGGAAATATCGACGATAGAAACAA
This sequence comes from bacterium, assembly GCA_037445455.1. GTDB lineage: Bacteria > Zhuqueibacterota > Zhuqueibacteria > Zhuqueibacterales > Zhuqueibacteraceae > Coneutiohabitans. Next base: position 4,285 of record JBBIKM010000145.1, read on the forward strand.
TGGCGCCCAATGAGCCGACATAGGCATAATTTCCAGAAATCAAAATGCGCACGGCGAAAGTTTCCGGCAGATACAAGGCGGAAACGCCTTGCGGCCGGGCAGGATTGGAGATGTCGATGACCTTCAAATTGCCATCCGCAACGAAGGCAAAATTTCCTTTCAGCTTGATATCATAAGCCAGGGACTGGCCCAAAAACACTTCACCCAGAATTTCCGGCTGGGCGGGATTTGAAAGATCAAACACCTGAAAGAGACCGCCATTGCCGATGAAAGCATAATGCTCTCGCGCCGCCACGGCGGTGCACGGCCCCCACGGCCATAAGCCAACAAGCGTGAGGTTGCTGTCCGGCTTGGCAAAAACGTCCTTTTGCTGTCTGGCTTTGTCGATGATCCAGGGGTATTCTGGCCTTGCCCGCTGGTCTCGCACAAACGGCGCATAAAGCAGCGACCAAGGATCCGGCTCGAGCTGGGCAAAAACCCCGGAAAGCGGCCATATAGCAAGGGCAACAATGCCCAGCGCTTCAAACCCCAGGCTGCGGTTGATCGGCATCACGGAACCTCACCTGCCAAAAAGTTGGCCTGCGCTACAACCTTGCATGCCTGCTGTGTCGTTGTGCATGCCTGCGCTTTTTTGACACTCCGAGTCGGGTGCAATCCCGAAGGCCCTATCGCGGTTCAGGTTATGCGATACTATTTCCCCAGCAGCATCTTGCGCGTGGCCACAGCTTTGCCATCCAAAGACAAACGGTAGAAGTAAACGCCGGAGGCTGCCGGTTTTCCCGCTGGATTTCTCCCTTCCCAGCCCGCCTGGTGTTCGCCGGCGGGTTGGCGTTCGTCAACCAGCGTGGCCATCCGCTGCCCGAGCAAGTCGAACACCTCCAGTTTGACGTGGCGGCTGGCGGCGAGGCGATAGCGAATCAGCGTTTCAGGATTGAAGGGATTGGGGACATTCTGCGCCAGCCAGAAGCCATTCGGCAACCCCCCTTCTCCGCGATCGCCAATCGCGGCCGGACCGCTTTGATAGCGCCACACGCCGTGGCCGTTCGTCGCAATGTAAATCACGCGCGGCGCCTGCCGATCGGCAACAATGCTGGTGATGCCTGCGGCCACCGCGGGCGGGTCCAGCACCGGCGCAGCAATCTCCTGCCAGGTCGCGCCGGCATCGAGGCTTTCCCACAGCGCCCAAGTATTGGGATTCGCAATCAAGCCGCCGGCGTAAATGTGATCGGGATTGGATGAATCGAGCGCCAGGCCATTGAAGTAGACCGGCGTATCGCGCAGACCGGTATAATCCCAGGTCTTGCCGCCATCAGTGGTTTTGATCACCGCGCCCTCCATGCCGGCGTACACGGTGTCAGGGTGCTCTGGATGAATGGCAATCGCGTTGCAGGCATTGTCGCCGCGGAGATTCGGCATGAAGACTTCCCAAGTGACGCCGTGATCCCGGGATTTGGCGATCCACGGTGCAAAGATTCCATTTTCGCCGCCGGCCCAAATCGTGCCGTTGAAGTAATCACGCTGATGCACGGCCAACGCGTTGGTGACCCCCAGGCCGACGCTGAACGCCGGCTGCCACCAGCGGGCAAAAGTCTGCGAGCGGTAGACCAGGCCGTTGCCGCCGGCAAAGGCAGGGCCTGGCGCTAGATGGCCGGTGGAACGAAAACTCGCCAGCGCTTTGACCATGAAGAAATCAGGCCACGGCAGCCCGGAATCGGCCGGCACCCAAACGCCGTTTTCAAAGCGGTAAATGCGTGTGGAATCACCGGCGCTGTAGTTGGGAAACAGGCCGACGACGGGCGCGTGGAAATCGGCGGGACCAGCGCCCCAAATCTGGACATCGAGCGCGGTGAGCCTTTTGCCTTTCAAGCCCAGCTCGACCCAGCCGGAATCCGGCGCCGCCAGGTTGCGCCGATAGATGCCCTCTTCTTCGGTAGCGGCATAGAGCAACGCCTGCGAGGGTGCGCCAGGTTGCGCCACTGCCATCGCCGTGACGCGCTTGCCCGGCAGGCCAAAGGCCTCCAACTTGCCGGCGGTCCCCGGCTGCGCCAGGGCTTGGCTGGCAAGCAGGCCCGCGAAAAAGAGTATCCTCAGTCTGACTGAACCCTTCATAGAATCTTCTCCGCGTGTTGCATGTTACGGCAATATCGTCCACTTCTTCACGATCACCCGGCCGCGCCATTCCGCATGCACGAAATAAACGCCGGCAGTGAGACTGGCAGGAGAAACAGGCAGCGTGAAGCTCTGCCCGCCGCTGTGCACCGGCACACGCCAAAAACCGAGCTGTTGGCCGAGGGTGTTGTACAGCCGAACGGTGAGAGGCTCCGGCACCTGCGCCAGAACGCGAAACGTGAGCGCTGCGCCCGCCGTTTGTCTGGCGGGATTCGGGAAAGTCATTGTGAGGTGAAAATCTTCCGGCTTCGCAGGCGTGTCGCGGACGTGCGTCTCCGCGAAGGTGTAGCGCCAGACGCCGCTGCCAGAGGTCGCGAGATAAACCGATCGTGGCAGCGCAGGAGGGTTCGCGAGAAAGGGATCGAAGATCATGCTGCTGATGGTCAGCAGCGGCGGCTGAAGCGGCAGCCTCTGCCACTCGTCACCACGATTCCGGCTTTCGTACAGCACGGCGGCATTGTTGCCGGTGCTGCCACTGGCAAGCAGGTGTTGCGGCGTTTGTGGATCAACCGCCAGCGCCGTGAAAGTGATCGCAGGGGACATGGGAAACACCGCCTGCCAACTCCGGCCGCGATCCCCTGAGCGCAGAATCGAGTGCGTCAAGGCGGCATAGATGAGGCTGCTATCGGTGGGATCAGGCGCCAGGGCGACACACTTTTCGTTCCAGTTGATGTGCGCGGGGCTGAGGTCTTCCCACTGTTCGCCGGCGTTGCGAGACAACAGGATCAGGGGACGCCAGGCATTGTCGAGCGTATCAGGGAGAAAATGGCCGCCGGCCCAGATTTGCTGGCCCAGAGGATCGAACCACGAACGCTGGCTGGCAGTCAGAACACGGAAGTCATGAAATGGTCTTTGCCAAACCGGCTGCCAGCTTTGCCCGCGATCAAGGGAACGAAAGATTGCACCCTGGCCGGCGGCAAAGGCAGTGACGAACTCCGGGCCGATGGGCTGGCACACGGCGACTCCCGCCAGGGCCTGGATGCGGCGCACGGAAAGGGCATCTATTCCCTTGCTGGCTGCCAGCCACGCGCCCGGCTTCTGGCAAGTGTCGGGACGTTGCTGGTAAAAGTAGATCAAAGTCGAATCGCCCGCAGTCAAATGAGAAACGGTACCAACCAGAACGCCCTTCCAGCAGACCAGCGGGCAGACGGTGTGAAACGCGAAGATCGAGGTCAATGTCTTTGCCGGCACACCGAGCGGCTTCCAGCCCGAATCCGAATCTGCCAGATAGCGGCGATGGACACCGCTGTCCTGCGTGGCGGCGTAAAGCGTGCCGAAAAACTCGTGCATCGCGGTCACGGACTTGCCTTCCAATCCGAAGGGCTCGAATTGTTGGGCGAGGGCAGCCTGCGTTGCGATCACGCAGCAGGCCAACAGCGAAGAAGACAGGCGCATGTTTCAAATCAATCCGGTTGTGGTCATCCCGCGATTCTCAGCGCAACAGCGTCAGCTTGCGTGTTGCCGCCCATTTTCCAACTTGCAGCCGGCAGAGATAAATGCTGGAAGCCGCTTCGCGGCCGGTGTTGTCCTTTCCATCCCAGCGCACAAGATAGCCGCCCGCCGGCAGCGGTTGCGCGAGCAGCTCGCGCACCAGCTCACCGCGCAGGTTGTAAATCGCCAACTGCGCCGGAGCATGCGCGGACGCCGGTGAAATTTCAAAACGAATGAGCGTGTTGGCATTGAAGGGGTTGGGGAAATTCTGGTGCAACGCCGGTGTTTGCGGCAGCGCCCCGCTCTGCAACGGCTCGGTGACTGCCGTCGCGATTTGCGGACCCGCGGTGCGGCGCCGGCCTTCGGCATCAGCGAGATAAACATTCACCCACGCGGGGCGAAACGAGGGCGGCTGCCGGTAGAGCTGCTGCCATTCCTCATCGGTCAGGCGCTGGAAGTTCCAGGTCACGTGTTCGTAGTAACTCAGCAGCGGCCCGATGAATGCCATCGGCCTGCCCGTGTGATCTTCGGCGATGAAAATGCCGAGATCGAGCGGCCCGGTGCCGGCATGCAGAACCCTGCCGACCGGTGCTCCCGCTTCATCCGTCGGTTGCGTGTGTACGTCTGCAATCACCAGATCTTTCTCATTCACCTGCCCCGAGCCGTTATAATAGAGATCGACATACCAGCCGTCAAACTCCGTCACACACCCGCCGCGTTCATAAAGCATACTTTTCAGAAAACGCGTTTCCGCGGCGTCCAATGGCGTATGCTGGAGCTGCTTGCCCGCGATCACCGCCAGCGTGTCCATGATGCCGGCCATGCCGGAGAAATAGTGCGTGAGATAGTTCTTGCGCCACTCCTCCGCAAACGCAATCGTGCCGAATTTGGCCTGGGCCTGCCTGGCAAAACGTTCGAGGGCGCGATAGAACGCCGGCAACGGTTCCACGAAGCTGTATGGAAAGGAGCAGGTCGCGCCGCTGGTGTAGGACTGCTTGGCATACAGCAAGTTGTCGTGCCGCAATTGCGCCCAGGAGGCGAGCTGGGTGTTCATCTTCTGCTGCCAAAATGCGCCGGTTTGCATGAATGCCGGCAAGGGAGCCAGGTCGCCGGGCGGATTGAGCGCGCGAATGGCGGACAACCAGGCATTATACATCGAGCTGCTCCAGAATTCCGGCTCGTAAGAATCGACCAGATAGCGCACCGCCGCCAGGTTGGAGGCATAGGGATAATGCGCCAGCTCATCCTGCAATAAAATCGCGCCGGCCTCATTGCCCAGGGCGAACAGCACATCCAGGCTGGAGGGCATCATGCGCAGGATTTTTTCGCCCTGATAGAGGATGTGATCATAGACGACACTGCCCATCACATGGGAGTCGATGACGAAACGCTGGCCGAGCAGCAGGAAGGCGGTGGGCGGAATGGCCTGCTCGGGAACGGCGGGATCAGAGAGCAAAATCTGGGAATTGATGCGTTGCACGGCAGAAGACTGCGCCGCCAGCGCCCGTTGCAGCGCTTGCAGGCGGCCGGCGTCGAGCAATTCCTCCGCGCGGGTCAGGCCGATTTCATCCGCCAAAAGCTGCAAATGCGCGAGCGTGACATTGTCACTCTCGCCGACGAAGAAGCGGAGCAGATCTTCCATTTCCTCCCAAATCGGCAGCGCCCCGCTGCTTTTGGCGGCCTCCCAGAGCAGGCAGGCCATGATGGTTTGGCGCTGGAGGTCGGCAGCGCTGGGCGCCGGCATGCCATGCTGTTGCGGCGGGCGGAGCATCAACTCGGTGCGGCCGAGCCAGATCATCGCGCGGAAATAATTCTTGAGAATCGTTTCATTGGCATAATGGCCGCGCGGCCGGAACTGGCTGAAATCGATGAGGCGCGGCGTTGCCGCGAACAGCGCAAAAGGCGCGGGCTGTTCATCGGTGATCAGTTTCAGCAGGGCCGCCACCGTGGCGTTGTTCTCTGCGCGCTGCGGCGTATACTCCAATTCCAGCAAGCGCAGAGCCACAGTGAGGTAAACGTCCATGTCGTTCAGCATGCTTTGCATGGCCGGCTGGCCGGCATGGCGATTCGCCAGGCTCAGCCATTCCCGTCGCAGCTTCACCAGCAATTCTTGCAGGCGCGGGATCAGGAGGCCGCGTTCCATGTCCTCCAGAATCGCATCGTAGGAACGATGCAGCGCATGCAAGATGGCATCGCTGGAGACGAAAACCGGCAAATCATGTTTGTAGATTTCATGGAAAGCATCCCCAAAGTTCTCGCGCTGCAGCCGCTCGCTCACCACAAAGCCGTTATCCGAGAGCAAGGCTCGTTCATCGGCGGTGAGCTGGTAGATTTGGATGATGGTGTCGAGAAAGGCAATCCCTTTAAGCGGCTGGTGGAGCGCGGCGCGGAAGGCGGGGGTGGGATGCAGGCTGCGCAGTTGCGCGCCGGTCATATCCCGATGGCTCTCCAGGAAACTGGTGTAAGTCTGCAGGTCAAACGCACTACCGGTTTGGGCGCGTGCCTGCAGACAGGGCAGCAGAGCCAGCGCGAGCAGAATCGTCGCAAAGTAGCGCATCTCTCATGCTCCTGTGCTGGAAATCAGCGCATGAAATCAGCGGGCGGCGCAGGTTTTCCTCTGCGCCGCCGCGCTCTCTTTTATGAAAATGCTGCGCTGGGGCAGCGGAATTGCCGGTGGGACGAGTCTCGTTCGGCACGCGCTGATTGATTTCAAATGTAGTGCCAAGCGCCAGTTAATTAACGCCTGCGCTGCAGGGCCGGTGCCACTGAGGCTGCCTGATTTTCCAGATTGAAAATTTTGATCTTGAGGAGGCGAGGAACACAGAAGTGAAAATGAGGCTCTTCGGGTCCGGATTCGGCGATGCCGGTTGCCGGCCGTGGCCATCAGTTTTCTGAGGGCTTCACCAGTTTTTTGGAGCGGAAATCAGGCGACGGAATCCAGATGGCGGCCTCCTTGCTGCCGTAGGCCCGGGCGCGGCCGCGCCAGAATTGATACCCAATCCAGGCACACACCAGCGCATCCAGGCAGTCTTCCAGGCCTTTCAGGCGCGCGGCACTGCCGAGACGGCGCACCGCGTGCGCGGCCGGCACCAGGCTGGTCACGCCTGCAATCTCTGCGGCCAGCGCAGCCCGCAACGCTTCGAGATTCCGGCAGAGGCGGCGCCGGCGCAAGTCTGGCGAAGCTTCCGGCCAATACTGCGAGAGGCGCGCCGTTTTGTAAGCCAGGCGCATCGGCAGGCGCATCAACTCGATGATGGCGGGATGGGGATAGGTTTCGAGAAACACGCGCTTGGCAGGCGGCGCGCCGTGCGTGTGCCAGTGGTAACCGGCAGCGCAAAGCTGGTGGAAAAGGGATGCCGAAATCGGGCCGGGCCGCCGGGCGTTGGGGGTGTGCGTGCCGGCGCCGCGGCTCACGTAGGCCGCAGTCACGGCATTGTCGCAGGCACGGCGGCCGCGCAAAGGCTTGGGCGAGAGCGGAATATCGAGGGCAATGATTTGCGGCCAGGCGTCGGTGAGTTTCCTGCAATGTGACAAGAGAGCATTGATGGGCGGAAGGCAGCCATGCACCGGCGTGCGCCAATCGATTTTCGCCAGCCGCCCGCCGGCGAGGAATTCGTCATACGAGCGGCCAAGCGCGAGCAATTCCGGTTTGGCATTCTTGCGCGCACCCAGCAGCGCCACACCCGCAGGCTGATGCGCGGTCCACGCTGCGTCGATGCCGAGAATGTAAATGGGCATGAGGAAATAAACGTTAACGATCGGTCACGGCCTGGCCGTGGCGTCTGGTCTTTCATTTGGATGGGATTGGCGTCGGCTGGGCCAACACCGCAAAGAACACCACCGCCCGGGCGCTTCGCCCTGAGCAAGAGCGAGTTTTGTTCGACCTGTGCATGCTTGGAGGCCAGGCGCCCGGGCAGTTATTCTTTTTTCCGAAGATTTTCGGACAGCGGCCAGATCGCCCGGCGCACGAAAGGTTGCAATCTGCCTCATTCCGAATCCAACAACTGCCGCGCGCGGCGAAACACCGCATCGAACATCGCCTCCGTCAGTCTGCCGGTAAAGGTATTCTGCTGGCTGGGATGAAACGAGGCAAGCAGGGTGATCTTGCCGGTCAGCTTCACCTCGGCACGATGGGCGAATTTTGGTTTGGGAGAGTAATCGATTCCATAAACCTCTCCGAAAACGGACAGCGCAGTGTCAAAGGCAATCCTGCCCAGCGCAATCACGACTCTGATCTGCTGCATCAGCGCGACTTCCGTGAGAATGAAACCGCGGCAATTTGCCAGCTCCTGCGGTGTCGGCTTGTTGGCCGGCGGGGCGCAGCGGCACGGCGCGGTAATCAGGCAGTCTTTTAACTGCAAACCATCATTGCGATGGATTGACACCGGTTGATTGGCGAAGCCGGCTTTGTGCAAGGCGCGATACAGCCAGTCGCCGCTGCGGTCGCCGGTGAACGTGCGGCCGGTGCGATTGCCGCCGTGCGCGGCCGGCGCCAAACCGACAATCAGCAAGCGCGCATTGCAATCACCGAAGGAAGGCACGGGTTTGCCCCAGTAGGCTTCCGTTGCGAACCGTTTGGTTTTCTCGCGCGCGATGCGTTCGCGCCATTTCACCAACCGGGGACAGCGCCGGCAGGCGATGAGGTCGCGCTGCAAGCGTGCCAGCTTTTGCTGAGTGGTGGTTGCGGCCATGCCGGGAAAGGTCTCCTGAATGTGATTCGCTCGCAGCTCTCACAGGCTCCGGCCGAATCTACACAATTCCGCGGTCAGCCACAACCACGGGGCACGCGCCTGCGCAAACATCCTCTTGCGCATTTGCCGCAAAAAAGACATATTCAGCGCAATTTTGCAACAACCAGGCAGGTGTTTTCCCGCTGTTTCCACCCCGAAAGGAGAGCCCCATGTTGAAAAAAAACGTCGAAGATGCCTTGAATGAGCAAATCAAAGCCGAGTTGGAATCGGCCTATGTTTACCTGGCGATGGCGGCCTACAGCGAATCGGTCAACCTGCGCGGCTTTGCGAGCTGGATGCGGGCGCAAAGCCAGGAGGAGCTCGGGCACGCGCTCAAACTGTTCGATTTTGTGAATGATCGCGGCGGCCGGGTGACGCTGCAGGCGCTGGCGCAGCCGCCGGCGGATTACAAATCGGCGCTCGACATGATGGAACACACGCTCAATCATGAACAAAAAGTCAGCGGTCTGATCAACCGCCTGTATGAACTTGCGCTCAAGGAAAGCGACTATCCCACCCAGGCGCATCTGCAGTGGTTCATCACCGAGCAGGTGGAGGAGGAAAAGACGGCGCAGGAGATCGTCGAGCAACTCAAGATGATCGGCAATCACACGCCGGGCCTGCTCATGCTGGATCGCCAGATGGGCCAGCGCAACGAAAAATAAAGCGGTCGGGAACTGGCTTGCTTGCCTGCGGCGGGGCGGCAGGCATGCGGAAGCCACCGCAGAAAGGAGGCACAACCGGACGAGATCTCTACTCTGATGCTGTGGCAGCCTGTGTCTTCATTATGGTCACTCAAAAACCCGTCAGGGAGGAGTTTCATGTTCAACCTGCGACGTTGTTTGTCGATGCTGGTGTTTCTCGCGACGATGCCGCTGGCCGCATTCGGCCAGTTGACCATCCAGGGCACGGTCACCGACGAGCGTGGCGAAGCGCTGGTGGGCGCCACCGTGTTGATTCCCGGCACGACGCGCGGCGCTGCGGCGGATGTGAACGGCAAGTTCACCATTTTGGTGCCATCGCCGGGCGCGGAAACGGTGCTGGAAGCGCGGCTGATCGGCTACAAATCCGTACGGAAAAGTATCACGCAGACCAGCGGCCTCGCCGAGATCGATTTTGCGCTTACCGTCGATGCGCTGCAGATGGACGAAGTCGTGGTCACCGGCACTTCGGTGGCCACCTCGAAACGGCAGCTCGGCAATGCCATTTCGACGGTGAATGTTCGCGCGGTGGAATCGACCGGCGCCACCGCGATTGATGCGGCGCTCACCGGCAAAATCGCCGGCGCGCTAATCAGTCAGAACTCCGGCAACCCGGCCGGTGGCATCACCGTGCGGCTGCGCGGGGCGAGCACGGTGCTGGGCAACGCGGATCCGCTTTACATTGTCGACGGCGTGATTGTCAACAACGACTCGCCGCAGTTGATCGATCTCGGTGGTTACCGGCAAAACCGCCTGGTCGATCTCAATCCCCAGGACATCGAGCGCATTGAGGTGATCAAAGGCGCGGCCGCCGCGGCGATCTACGGCTCGCGCGCCAACAACGGCGTGGTGCAAATCTTCACCAAGCGCGGCAGCATTGGTGAGCCGCGCATCAGCATCACTTCCCGCTTCACCACCAGCGCGATTCGCAAGACCCTGGAAGTCAACAAGTATCCGTTTGACAAGCCGCAAAGCGATCCCACCGCCAAACCGGTGACGCGCTATGATTATCAAGATTTCATTTTCCGGCGCGCCTACGGCACGGAGAACAACTTCTCGGTGACCGGCGGCACCTCCAATACCCAGTATTATTTCTCGGGCTCTTATCTCGGCAATGAGGGGATCGTCAACGCGACTTCCTATCATCGCACCGGGGGCCGTGCGCGCCTCGATCAAATGCTCACGGATTGGGCGCGATTGTCTGCCGGCGCCAATTACACGTATAGTGAAAGCGACGAAGTGCCCAACGGCGGCATCAACGAAGCCTATGGCGCGCTCACGGGCTTCATCTTCTCGCCAAACCTCACCGACCCGCGGCCGGTCAACGGCGTGTATCCCAACACTGCCGCCATCAACCGCACCAACCCGGTGCAGGCGATTGATCTGTTCAAGTTTGGCCAGCAAACCAGCCGCTTCATCGGTGATGTGCAGCTCAGTCTAACGCCCTGGCGCGGCGTGAGTGTGGACTATACCGTCGGCTATGACACCTATGCCCAAATCGGCACCGGCTTCATTCCCTCCGGCACCACTGCCGCGCTTTATCCGCAAGGGCTGGCGCGCCGCGGCGAGCGTGATTTTCTGCAATTGAACAACGATCTCAACGTGCGCTACCAAACCGATCTCTCCACGTCGCTGCAGTCGACCACGGTTTTGGGCGGCACGCTGCAATTCGAGAAGGCGAGCAACTTCACTGCCCAGGCCACCCAGTTGAGTCCGGTGTCGCAAATCGTGCCGAGCGGCGCGTCGCAGACCATCGGCGAATTCCGCAGCCAGAACACGATCTACGGTGCCTTTGCGCAGCAAACGTTTGGCCTGCTCAACCGTTTGTTCCTCACCGCTGCCGGCCGTATCGACGCTTCTTCGGTTTTCGGCAGGGAGGAACGCTGGCAGTTTTATCCCAAAGCCAGCGCTTCCTACTTGATTTCCGAAGAGAGCTTCTGGCGCAATGGCGGCCTCGCGAACCTCTTCCCCAGCTTCAAGCTGCGCGCCTCGTGGGGCGAGTCCGGAAATCTCACTGCCATCGGTGCCTTTGACCGGTTCACGAATTACAGCCCGGTGTCCTATGACGGCAAATCCGGCTTGGTGCCCAGCACCCAGCTTGGCACTGCCAACATCAAGCCCGAGCGCCAGCGCGAATACGAAGTGGGTGTGGACTTCAGCCTGTGGCGCGACCGGATCGCGGTGGAGCTTTCCTACTACGATCAGCATGTGACCGACCTGCTGCTGTTCCGCTCGCTCGCGCCTTCCACCGGTTTCTTGAGCCGCCTGGAAAACGTCGGCACGCTGGACAACACCGGTTGGGAAGTGTTGCTGCGCGCCCTGCCGCTGCAAACCAACAAGCTGCGCTGGAGCACGACCTTCACCTATGCGACCAACAAGAACGAGGTGAACGGCATTGAAGGCGACATCCTGCTGCTGGCGGATGCCTTTGGCCAGGTCGCGGCGAAGAATGGCGAACCCTTGGGCGTGTTCTACACCACGTATTACGCACGCAATCCCGACGGCAGCTTGTTGCTGACGCCCGCCGGCTTGCCGCAGCCCGAACAGCGCAGCCGCAATCCGCAAACCGGCCAGCCCACCGGGGGCACCATTCGCACGGTTACCGGCGATCCCAATCCCGACTATACATTTTCGTGGATCAATGAATTGGAGATCGGCCGCAATCTCTCCGTGCGCGCGCAAGTCGACGCGGTGCAGGGCTTCGACGTGTTCAACTTTACCCGGCGCGTGGGCGCGCGCGGGCCGCTCTACGGCAATCTGGTGGATTACCAACGCGAGCTGGAGGGCAAGGTGCCCGCCGGCTACAACACCGCACTGTTCTCGATCCTCGGGGCCTGGATTGAAGACGGCTCATTCATCAAGCTGCGCGAACTGGCGGTGTCGTATGATTTGCATCCGAAAATGCTCGGCTTGCGCAGTCTGCGGTTGAGCCTGATCGGTCGCAACCTGCTGTCAATCGACGATT
>JBBIKM010000146.1:0-3083 GCA_037445455.1 bacterium
GCAACGCTTGTCGAATGCGTCCGGCGATGTCATCGAGCACTTCGTCCCACGACACGCGCTGCCACTGTCCCTCGCCGCGTTTGCCCGCGCGCTTCATGGGATAAAGAATGCGATCGGTGTCTTTGATCTGGTTGATGGTGGCTGGACCCTTCGCGCAATTACGGCCGCGACTGCCCGGGTGATAAGGATTGCCTTCGAACTTGCGCACCTGCAGCGTTTCTTTATCAACATAACTCAACAAGCCGCAGCCGGCTTCGCAGTTGAAGCAAATCGTGGGCACGATCATGTAGTGTTTTGCTTCGCGGCGCGGCCAGCGTGTGGCTTCGTATTCCACCCAATCATCCCATTTCTCAGGAGGCGGATAGTTGGTGAGATTGCCCGGCTCCGTTAAGCGCGGCAGTTCTTCACCAAGCTCCTCGCGCAAATTGGGAATGAGGTGAAGTCTTTCGGCGAGGCGTTCAACCAAGTTAGGGCGATGGGATGAGGGCATGTGATGCTCCGGTTGAGTGGGAGAGACTTGCTTCAGGGTGCAGGTGGTTTCATGTGAGGGTTGAGAGATTCTTGCTGTAGTTCATGTTGCTCGCTCTGCATCAATGCCATGTCGGGCAAAATCGGCTCGCACCGATTCCCAAACCGCGCGTGCTTGTTGCACGGCAGCACGCGCTTCCTCCTCCGTTGCATCCGACCAATCGCCGGGGTAGCGAGACTCAACCGCCCATTCCGTTAAGGCCGCCAAATCCGGATGATCGGTTTTGACTTGCCACCCTTCTGGTATCAAATTTCGCTGCTCGTCAAGATCATGCCGGCGCGGAAAATCAATCTGCAGAAAAACCAGAATAGCTTTCAAAGCTTTCTCGACGGCCTGCTGCGCCAGCCAACATGCATGGCGCGGCCACATCTTCTGTTGCCCGATCATGGCTTCGGCGGCCAACAAATCTTCCCGGGCGTAGCGCAGCCAGCGTTGCACCAGGCTCAATCGTTCAGCTTCGTTCATATATTACCTTTCCCTCTCGCAGCGCCGGACGCAAAATCGTGCCCACGAGATCGCCGCGGCGCGCGATTTCTTGCGGCGTGGCGACAATAATGTCTTTGCCGATTGGAAAATCCGCCAGCACGCGACGGATGGCAACGGCGCTTTCGCGCTTGTTCGTGACGTGCGGCAGAATCACCAGCAGATCTACGTCGCTTTGCGGGCCGGCCTCGCCGCGGGCATGCGAGCCGAAGAGAATGACACGTTCAGGCTGAAACTGGCGCACGATGCGTTCCAACATGGCAGGGATCAGTTCGGTGGTTGTCATTTGGGAATTCTCCCAAAATGAGATTTCCACACCGTCGGTGAGTATGGGAATAATGCCTTCGTCATGACACGGTTTCCATCGGAAGTGGCACGAAGCGTTCGCGGGCAAGCCCGGCGGCATATGCCATGGCCGCGTCAAGGTCTTCACTGGCGAGAGAAGAATAGCTGCGCTGAGCTTCTTCCTTGCTCACAATTGCGGCGAGATTGCCGAGAATAACCGACACCGGGATGCGCGTGCCGCGAATGCACGCTTTGCCGTGACGGACGTTGGGGTTGATGCTGATGCGGTCTTGCCAGTTGTTTGTCATGGTTTCACCTGTGAGTTTCAGATGGTTTCATGCCAAATCTCAACAGAATGCTTGTTGGAGAGAACCGTGGCGTACTGGCCCGACTGCTTGTGCTTTACAAGATAAAAGAAGTTTCCAGGAATACAAGCTTGCTGAGGCAGACGGCAACGAGAACTTGCTTACTTGTAACGTTTCCTTATCAACACAACTCGACAAGCCGCAGCCCGCTTCGCAGTTGAAGCAAATGGTGGGAACGATCATGTAATGCCTGGCCTCGCGCCGCGGCCAGCGTTTGGCTTCGTACTCCACCCAATCATCCCACTGCTCCGGCGGCGGATAATTGGTGAGATCGCCCGGCTCGGTGAGGCGCGGCAGTTCAACACCAGGCTCTTCGTGCAAGCTGGGGATGAGGTGAAGTTTTTCGGCGATTCTTTCAATGAGGGAAGGAGAGTGTGCGGTCGACATGGGAATCGCTTTCAGGTTTCAATTTGAAGTTGGCATTTGGTCTCTTACTGGAGCGCTTTGGCCTTCTCGGCCAGATGCTTGTATCTTGTCAATAGCTCCGGTTGCTCCAGCGCGTCGGCGAATTGCGATAACCAGTTTTCAATATAAGCTTCATCGAGTTTGCCGCGCTGTTCAATCAGCAGGGCTTCCACATCAGGCCAATCCTTGTCCCGGCCTGCAATCACTTTTTGAATGATCAAATCCTCAGCGGAACAGACCCAGACGGAGAAACCATTGAGATTGCGGCGGACCGCGCGGGCGATGATCTGCTCTTCATAGCCTGGCGCGGTCAAGAGAAAATCAACGATCACGCCATCAATCTTTACAGCGACAATAAAAGGATTTTGGGGGGCCTGGCGTCGTGCGGGTTCGGGAAAAGCCTCCGTCAGGAACGCGCGAACACCGGCATAGTCAAGATTCGGCACCAACACCTTGAGATCAAGGTCCTGCGTGACTCGCACCACACCCCATTGCGCGAGCGCAATCCCGCCGATGACGGCATAGCGGTGACCGTTTTCCTCCAAAGTCTTGATGGCTTTACGCAGAGGTGTCGTAAGTTTCTTGGGCACGCGTGCGCCGCCACGCTTCGAATTTTTGGATCCTGGCATAGTATTCTTCCCATTCTTGCAGACGCAGTTTCAGCCGCAACTCGCTTTGGGGCGGGGCGGTGTTCACGGCGAACTCCCATAAATCAACGTACTGTTGCCACGCCTCTTCCGGTGAAAGCCTGCCGGCATTGCGCGCGCGATCAACCAGCTCAAACTCATTCCACTCGCGATACGCTTGCAGCATTCTGCGATAAAACTCTTTGTCGATTGCCATGATGAGTCCTGTATGCGGACAAGTCAACCAAACTCAGAAAAGAATTCAGAAAGTTCCCCACTGAACAAAGCAAAACGGCCGCAGGAAAGAGTTGATTGCTGTGCTGCAATTCGAGCTTGTCGAGCATTTCACGGACGGGCAAAGCCGGGGCAGCATCGAATTTGCGTTGCGGG
>JBBIKM010000146.1:3093-4906 GCA_037445455.1 bacterium
AAGATTCGCACCGCCGACTGAGCGCTAGCCGCAAGCTGCGTGGCACAAGCTTGATGATCAAATCGAATTAAGCGGGCATCGCGCGCAAGTGCCATAACTGCCTCCGGCAAAAGTGGCATATCCTTCGTGCCGGCGCGACGATACACACTGCTTTTGTACAAATGCAATACGCCACGCGATTGCGACACTGAAATCACAAGTGCAGATTTGCCTTTACACAACACCTTTTCAATATCAGGATAAGAGGAAAGCTTGAAGCCATGTGACAATGCGTTTGCGATTTTCTTCCATCAGTTGCCTCTGCTCGGGCCAGAACATCTCCGGCAGCTCGTCGAGCGGAAACCACTTCGCTTCACCTTCGTGCCGCGGATCAGTGGGCCGGCCGTTGCTTTGATCGGTGAGAAACAAGAAATAGTGAATCCTTCTCCATGCGCGTTTGTCATAGTCCGGGCGTTCGCGCGTACCCAGGAAATTGAGCAGAGTGAGCTGCGTCAGCCCGGCTTCCTCTGCGATCTCGCGGCGTTCGACCTGTTCAAGAGTTTCACCTGGGCCAACCCGGCCTTTGGGTAAGACATAACCGGAGAGGCCTGGTTCTCCGATACACGCGAAGTAGATATGATTGTTTTCAATTCGCACGACCACGCCGCCGGCAGAATCATGCTCTGACACATGTGGCGGGCGTTGGTACCAGGTGTGGTCAATCATCTCTTTTTCGCTTCCGAAACGCCGCGGCCCCGAAACGTGAATCCGCCAAACGCCTGGCGGCTGGCTGGCACCGGCGCACGCACGAATTTTCACAAGCCGGGCGGCGGCCAGGTTATCTGCAATTCCCTCATGCCGTGAAACGTTTCGACCGGCACGTTTTCCACAAAGGGCCGGCCGGCACGAAATGCGGTTTGGCGGCCGGCAACGACTTTCGGCAGTGCCAACAGGCAGGCTTCCAGGAGGTCAACCTGCGCCAGCGTGGGCGGTTGAAGCAGCGGCCGGCGCCCCGGCATGATTTGAAACACGTGTGGGAAGGCCCGCGGACCCGCGATCGGCCAGTGATGGCGCTCGATCGCATCATGATCAACGATGGCCAGATAGGTCGGATCAGCAAAGCTGAGGGTGAGACAACGCATGGGCGATTGCGCCAGTTCGAATGCATCGGCAGTCGCGCGCAGCCGCTGCAGTTCTTTGCGGCTGAAGATGAGCATGAGTCCGAACTCCACACCGGCGTTGCCCATCACCGTCAGATAAACCGGACTGCGGGAAAAATGCGGGCAGGTGATTTCCAGCGGGATTTCATCTGAGACAACACGCCAGGGTGACTGCTGGTAGCAATAAGCGGCGGCTTGATACAGCGCACCGGCGCGCTCGGGTGTGACACCGCGCAGAGTCGTGAGCGCCGGCATTGACCTTGGCCCTCTGCCTCCAATGCTCTTTTCCATCTCCGCGACAATTCGGTCGATCAGAGGGCTTTGTTCAACCAGTTCAACCGTGATACCGGCGCCGGCCAGCTTTTGCCGCATGAAATCGGCGAGCGATTTGTCCATGACGCGCAGGCAGGAGGGCCGCCGTGGCGGCCCCACGTCCGGCGCAGTCATCGCCTGCAACAGGAAGCGCAGGGAGGCCGGTGGCGTGGGCATACGCCGAACCACCTCAAGGGCGACGATCATCTCACTGCGCACTTCCGCCCAGATTTGCAAAACCGGACGATAAGGGCCTCCGGCCTCGCCGGTGATCCAAAACGGCGATTTGCGCTGGCTGCCTTCCCAAATTTCATTGGTGGAAAGCGGCAGGTTGAGAAGAGTTTTGAGAGTGTTCATAGCGA
>JBBIKM010000146.1:4936-16185 GCA_037445455.1 bacterium
ATACTGCTTGCGCGGCTGCCATTTGCGGCATGGAGGGTTCGTCTGCGTTCGATCATGTCACGCCGTCAGCGAATGCGAGGTTTCCAAAACTCCGAGTGTCGGGGAAAGGTTGAGGGTTTTGGGGCAACGGCCAAACCGTTGCAGGAACATTTGTTCAAAAGTTCGCGATGACGGACGGACACTAGTTGGCGGTGGTTTGCGAAAACAGCCAGCTCCAAAATTCCGTGTCGGCGTAGGCCTGGTCCCACGCATTGTGGCCGACGCCGGGATATTCGGTGTATCTCACGCTCCCGCCCAGCGCTTGCAACGCGGCATTCATCTCGCGCGATTCCGTGACGGGAATGACGGGATCGGCTTCACCATGAAAAATCCACACCGGCGTTTTGCCAATCTTGCGCGCCATTGAGGCATGCGGCTGGTCCGCGGGAACAAGTTTGAGCGCATGCAGCGGGAACAGGCGGCCGGGCGGCGGTATGATGCCGCCGCAGACCGGCGCAAGGGCGGCAAACTTTCCGGGGTGGCGTGAGGCAAGATACCAGGTGCCATAGCCGCCCATCGACAGCCCGGTCAAATAAGTGCGCTGCGGGTCGCCGTTGAACTCCGCCATGGTTTGGTCCAAAGCGGCGAGCGCCTGCTCTTCCATCGCGCCGATCCAAACCGAATCCGGCCGGCACTGCGGCATCACCACGAGAGCGGCGAATTCCGCGAGATGACGGCGAATGGCCGGGCCGATTCCCACCTGCGTTTGGTTTTCACAGTCCGTGCCGCGTTCGCCGGCGCCGTGCAGAAACAGAATCACCGGCCATTTCCTGGTGCGCGTGAATTCCTGCGGAACGAAGACTTGATAGCAGTAGGTTTTGCCCTTGATCCTGACTTCGCGTTGGAGAAATCCGGTTTTCATTTCTTGCGCGCAGGAGATGGAACAAAATGAACCGATCAGAACAAGAAACGGAAGGATAGACTTTGGTCGCATCGTCGTGCTCTTTTCATCTTGACTTTGCCAATATCATTTCATGCGGGAAGAAATTCTGCGAGGTTATCGGCGCTGTAACTGATGCCTCACAAACTCCCTTTTGGATGACAGGGAGATTAGGGAATTTCACAAAGACGGCTTACATCTTGAGAGTCAGCTCAACGGAATCAACTGCGGCGCGCGCACCCAGAGGTGTTCGGTGAGGTAGATGCCGATCAACACCAGCACGCCCGCGGCCGGCAGCAGCAGCGTGCCGGCGAGCGCCAGCAGCAGCAGCGGCACGGCATTGCCGAACAGCAGCACGCCGTACCAAAACGCTCTGCCGTATCTGCCGGAGACAATCATTTCCTTCGCCGCCTTGGCATCGGCAGTCGGGTGTGGCGTGAGCAACTCGGCGGCAAGGATGATGAGATTGAGAACAATTGCAGCGTAAAGCGTGACGCGCAAATACGAAATCCAGGCTTCCGGCGATGGCATGAACGATGCGCTGAGGAGGAGAATCGCGGCGCCGGCCAGGAAGGCGTGCACCAGCATATGCAGGGGCAGCACCGGGCTTTGCCAAAAGTCCCGGCCTTTGGCTTGGGCGAAAAGAAATGCCGTATAAACCGCCACAATGACCGCAGAGAATGCCGCCGCCCAACGGGCAAAAATTTCCACATTCCGCCAGTGGAAAAATCCGGCGACGGCTGCCAGCGTGAGCAGCGCGCCGTAACCTGTTAAGGCGTAGCCGCCTTTCACCAGCCAGGATTTCCACTGCGGCCGCAGCAGGACGTAGAGGAACCGCTGCGGCTGATCCAGATCTTTCACCAGCAGCACTGTCGTGGCAATCAAGAAGAGCAAGGCGAGCGCCAGACTCGACCATTGCACGGCCGGTGTCACTTCCGCGAGGTTGAGGCTGACGGCGAGAAACGGCACCAGGAATGCGCCTGCGGCAATCGCTTTGGTCCAAACATAAGCCGAAACTTCCCAGCCCCAGAGCACGCCCTTGCCGGGCGCATCGTAGACGCGGCGCGCTTTTTCCTGTGCCACGGCCAGCGCTTTCTGCTTCATCTTTTTTTCATCCCCGCTGTGCGGCACCAAAACCGCATCCCCAGTTCTCCCCATCTCGCCCTCTCCCGCTCTCCGCGTCTCCCCCTCCTCCTCTCCCGCCGTCACCCATTCTCCCATTCCCGCGAGAGTTTCCGCCAGCTTCGCCGGATCCGCCTGCTGCCTGCGCGTTTCGGCAAAACGCGCGAAGTGTCCCACGCCGGCGGCCTGGGAACTCCACATGTAGCTGCCGGCTGGCGCGGTGGCGCTGGGCTTGAGGGAAGCATCATCGCCTTCGATATAGAACAATTTGGGCCGTGTGCCTTTTTCCACTTTGCGTGCGGTCACCTGCGCGCGCGCGAGCAATTGCGCGATTTCGGAGAGAGGGTTATCGATGTCGCCGGAAATGATGGCATGTTCCGGACAGACGTTGACGCAGGCCGGCTCCAATCCGATTTCCACGCGATGCGCGCAATAGTTGCACTTCGCGGCCGTGTGCGTGTTGGGATCGAGGTACAGCGCGTCATACGGGCACGCTTGCATGCACCCTCTGCAGCCGATGCAGCGCCGGTTGTCGAAATCCACAATGCCGTCGCTGCGGCGATAGAGCGCGGTGACCGGGCAAATCTCCACGCAGGGCGCCTCGTCACAATGATTGCAGCGCAGCACCGAAAACAGCCGGCGCGTGTGGGGAAACTCACCTTTCTCGACATATTTGACCCAGGTACGATTGACGCCAATCGGTACATCGTGCTCGGCTTTGCAGGCCACGGTGCAGGCGTGACAACCGATGCATTTGCGATTATCGATGATGAAGCCGAAGTTCATGCCCTCCTCGCAGCAAAGACGGTGAAGCCGTTGGGGCGGCAGTTTTTGAGGAACAACGCAGCGCCGGATTCGGTGGCGCTGGGAAAGATGACATTTCCGTCGAAAATTGCAAACGCAAAATGTTAAATTTCCTCCAAATTCTGCAAAGCGCTTGCAAAGGGGTGCGGTTTTTCTATCTTGCTGCGTTCCCGCAGCATCGTGTACGACATCTTGCACCTGCCATGACCAGCCAAGCTGATTTGCGGATTCTGCTCATCGAGGACGACGTGGATCACGCGCAATTGTTGAGCTATTGCCTGCGCCACGCCTTCGAGGCCCGCATCCTCCACCATCCAGCCGCACTGCCGGCACTCGCCGAGCTGCAAAATTCCGACTTTGACCTGGTTTTGCTGGATTATTTCCTGCCGGATCTCAACGGGCTGGAGGTGTTGAGACGCTGCCGCACCACCCACCCCGCCCTGCCGGTGTTGATGATCACCGGCCAGGGTGACGAGCGCATTGCCGTCGAAGCCATGAAGCTCGGCGCCTGCGACTACATCGTCAAGGGCAAGGACTACATCAGCATCGTGCCGCTGGCAGTGCGCCGCGCCCTGGAAAAAGCCGCGTTACAGCGCCAACTCGGCGAAACCGAATCGCGCTATCAGCGCCTGGTGCAAAACGCGCTGGTGGGGATTTTTCAAGCCACGCCCGCCGGCCGGCTGTTGATGGTCAATGAGGCCTTCACCCGCATTCTGGGTTATGGCCAGCCCGAAGAGTTGTTGCAGGTCAATCTGCCACGCGATCTTTTTTTGAACCCAGCGGACTTTGCGACGCTGCGCGAGCGGCTGGCGCGCGAGGACGAAATCCGCGACGAGCTGCATACCTATCGCAGGAAAGACGGCACGCCCATCGTCCTGCGCGAGAACATGCGCGCCGTCAGAAACGCCGCGGGCGAGCTGCTGTATTTCGAAGGCATCGTGCAGGACATCACCCAGCAGCAGCGCGCCGAGTCCGAGATTCGACGGCTGGCCAACTTTCCCAAACTCAGCCCGCATCTGATTCTGGAACTCAATGAGTGGGGCGGGGTGCAATATTTCAACCCCGCGACGGCCGCCTTTCTGCTGCAGCAAAACAAAACCGCGGAAGAAATCTATACCATCCTGCCGGAAGATCTCGCCAGCATCTGCCGCGAGCTGCTGGCGCCCGTGCCGCTGCGGCGGATCGTGCAACGCGAAGTCAGCGTGGCCGGGCAAATCATCTACTATGAACTGCATTCCATCCCCGAGGAGCGCGTGGTGCACGTGCATGGACTGGACATGACCGAGCAGCGCCGCCTCGAACTGCAACTGCAGCAGGCACGACAAATGGAAAGCATCGGCCGTTTGGCAGGCGGCATTGCGCATGATTTCAACAACCTGCTCATGGGCATCATCGGCTATGCCTCGCTGATGAAAGACGAATTATCCGTCGATGACCGTCACTACGCTGACGTGTGTGAGATCGAAGCGGCGGCGCAACGTGCCTCGGAAATCACGCGGCAGTTGCTGCTCTACAGCCGGCGGGCGGTGGGGCAATTGATCGACGTGGCCATCAACGATCTGATTGAATCGGTGGTGGAGACGTTTCACCGCAGCTTGCCGGCCGGCGTGCGCCTGCAAACCGCGTTCGCCGCCGGTCTGCCCAAAGTGCGGGTCGATCCCATGCTGTTTCACCAGGTGATGAAAAGCCTGCTGGAGAACGCCGTGGAGGCCATGGCGCAGCAGGGAGAAATCACCGTCCGCACCTACGCCAGCGAACACCAGGAGCCGGATGCGTTGACGCATTTGGCGGCGCGACCGGGGCGATTCGTCGTGGTGGCAGTGCAGGACACGGGCAGCGGCATTGCCGCGGAGAATCTGCCGCTCATCTTCGAACCGTTCTTCAGCACCAAGGCGGCGGGCAAAGGCTCGGGCTTGGGATTGCCGACGGCCTACGGCATCGTGCGTTCACACGGGGGCGTCATACATGTGGAAAGTGAACCGGGGAAGGGAACCGAATTCCGGGTATATTTTCCGGCTGCTGATCCGACCGGCAATTGAGGCGCGAACCTGCGCGCACTGCCGCCAGATTCCGAGTGGGGGAGAAAACCTTCCTCAAACCTTCCGCCCGGGAGGCGGTTGCCTGGTGCGGCTGGCCAAGGCAATTGCGACCGCAGCCTGCCGGCGCAGTGACAGCGGTCACAGCTTCAGATAAGCGAGAATCTCATCATAAATCCCGCCTTGATTGGAATAGAGCGCATAGTTGCGTGCGGTCGCAAACCATTCCTTCGTCGTCGGCTTCAGCGTCGCGATGGCAGCGAGCAGATTCTTGGTCGTCAAGGGCGCGGGCGTACCGGTTTTCATGGCTTCGCGCAGCCTGTCTTCGATCGCCACTTCCACGCCTGCCTTCAAATCAGCGCCGGAGAACCCCTCCGTTTTCCTGGCCAGCAGGGCGAAATCGATTTCCTGCGCCGGCTTGCCCTGCAGGAGAATCTTGAGAATGGCGGCGCGCGCGCCGGCATCCGGCGGCGGCACGAACAGAATGCGATCGAAACGGCCGGGCCGGCGAAAGGCCGGATCGAGATGCCAGGGCGCGTTGGTGGCCGCCAGAATGAGCACGCCTTCATTGTTGGCATTCACGCCGTCGAGTTCGGCCAGGAATTGATTGATCAGTTGCCGGCCGGCGCTGCGGCGCATGTCGCTGCGGCTGGCACCGAGCGCATCGACTTCATCGAAGAAGAGTACGCACGGAGTGTTGCGCCGCGCCTGCTCAAACAGCTCGTGCAGATTGGCCTCGCTTTGTCCCAGCCACATGTCCAGCACTTCATTGATTCCCACCGCAAGAAAGCCGGCTTTGACTTCACCGGCGGTGGCACGCGCCAAATAAGTCTTGCCGCAGCCGGGCGGGCCGTAGAGCAAAATGCCGCCGCCCACTTTTTTGCCATAGGCCTGGTAAAGCTCGGGCCGGGTGAGCGGAAAGATGATCTTCATGCGGATTTCATCTTTGAGCTTTTCCATGCCGCCCACGTCTTTGAACGAAAGCTGGGGCCGCTCCACGGCGGTGTCGGGCGCGGTGGGCAATTCGCCCGCCGGCAGTCGTTCACGGTGCTGATCCGAGGCTTCCTCCTGCAGGTTGAGATAAGGCCGCAGCCGTTCAGCAAGCTGATCGTTGGCCAGGCTGGGGTCGGCGGCAATCGCCCGGCGATAGGCGCGTGCCGCCTCTTCTTTTTCACCGGCGGCCAGCAGCAGGCGCGCGTGCAAAATGTGGGCGCGCACCGGCGCTTTATCATCCTGGAGAATGTCTTCGATGATCACCAGGGATTCCGAGAGCTTGCCTTGTTCATAAAAGGCGCAAGCCAGACCGATCTTGAGCATGAGATCGTCGGGCGCGAGCGCGAGCGCGGCACGATACTCTTTCTCGGCTTCCTGCGGCCGATCGTTGCCCAGCAGCGTATCGGCAAGGTGCATGCGCAGCGCCACATTCTCCGGCGCCTGCTGTACCGCCTGCCGCAGCGCCGCCAACAAAGCCTCGGTTGTGTTCATGATTTTTTCCTGCCCGCTTGTTGAATTCGTGCCATCTGTTTGAGGTGATGCTGAAAGTGCGCCTTGATGAACAGCAGGCCCTGCGCCGCCGTCAGGCGTCCGGCGGCGGGATGCCGGATCAGCGGCAGCCGCAGCATTGCAGGCGTCAATTCGGACAGCGTGGCGCGCCACTGTTGCCGCAATGCCTGCCACTCGTCTTGCAGTTCCTGCAGGCTGCGTCCGGAGGCCGGCAACACCAGCGGCGTGGGCGTCTTGAATTTCAGCGGTGACCGCATGGCGCAGATCAGCAGGAAACAGCGCCAATGCGAGTCCCAGCCCAGCGGCGCAAGGGTGGCCGCCACGCTCACCTTCTGTTGCAAATAGGAGAGCGTCGCCTTCTCCACGAGAATGAGATGCTCGATCACCTCCAGTACCGACCACGCCTGCGGCGCCGGTTTGAAATTGAGTTGGCTCGCCGGCAGGCCATTGACGGCGTTGAGCAGGTCGGCGCGAAATCGTTCCAGTGCCGCAAAGGGCTTTTGCAGGGCAGGCATCATGGGAGCGGCTATCCAGGTTGAACAGGCGGTTGGGAATTTTGGATGAAGATAGGCAATTGCCTTCCAAAAGCAAGGCTGAGTTGCATGAATGAGGCAGGGGCATGGAATTCATCTTTGAAGTGAACGGCCATTGTCGTATATTGCGCCGCGTTCCAACAATTGCGTTTGGAACTTTTCCCTGCTTCACTCATTGAAGAATCAAATCCCCGTGGAGACAACGCCGCCCGGTTGTGATGGTAGAAAGACGAAATCCGTTTCGGCGCGGCCGGCTGTGAACCTGCTTCCAGAAAGGGGGAAATCCACCATGATTCCTCGCATTTACATGCCACGAGTCGATCGCTAGCCGCCTGCTCGCGATCCGATCCTGAAGTTGGCCGGACACTCCTTCCGGCGTGCTATTGCCTTCTCCCCAAGCTTCAAGGCAAGTTTCCTGTATTCTCCGCCGCCGAGATTGGTGTACGCCCTGTGACCGCGGGAATTCGTGCGCGCTTGTCCAAGCCCACCTCGCTGCGACAAAGCCACGTGATCTCCGGCACCTGCCGTGAGCCAGTTGCGCTTTATCCTCATAGCACCTGAGGCCGGCGCAGGGAGAGCTTGGCGTGCGCATGATGAAAGAATGACTTCATTGCTTGAGCGACTCCAGAAGGAATACTCGCTGTGCACTAACCGGAGCCTGCGTTGTTCTGCGATGCTGGCGCAAGCCCGGTCACAGCATACATTCAAGAAACAAGGAGGTTGAATGACGCAAAGTTTGCTACAAAAATACTTTCAACAACCGGACACACTGCCTGCCGAGGTGGCCCAGTTGGTTGAGCAACGCCTCGTGGATGAGAAGGTGCAGGCCTATGCCATGGGCGATCTCGATCAGCACAAGCGTTTTACCGAACGCTGGCTGATTCTGGGTGAAGCGCACCTCGCGGCAGTGGAACCCAACGGCGAGTGGCGCAACGGCAGCACGGCGTGGAGCCTCACCAAGCTGCCATTGGTTGACATTGAGAAATGGGAATGGCTGGAAGGCTTGTCGAGCAGCCGGTTGAACCTGATTCATCGCGATGGCAGGCTGCTCGCCTCCCTGCAGTTCACCCGGCGGCAAAGCCGCGCGATGAGCAACCTGCAGTTTCTCGCGGAACAAACCCGCGATCGGCTGCGCGCGGCGGAAAAGCCGCCGGAGAGTGCGGCGGAGATCGAAAGTGCGGAAGAATACCGCGAGGCCGTGCTGAAAGCGGTGTTCGAGGCGAAATCGACGCTGGCGGTGCCCAAGATGGGTGTGATGATGCGGCTGCTGTCTTATCTGCGGCCGCATTGGCGCAACGTCTCCCTCGGCTTGAGCCTGGCCGCCTTGCTGACCGGGCTGAATCTGCTGCCGCCCTACCTCACCGGTGCCTTGATCGACAAAATCATCCGGCCGGCGGAAACCGGCGCGATTGCCGATCCCTGGTTCTGGTTGTGGGTGGTGATTGGCGCGCTGGCCTTTGTCTGGGCGGGCGGCGAGTTTTTCTCGTATCTGCGGTTGCGCATCATGGCGCTCACCGGCGAGAAAATCGCGGCGCAACTGCGCGGACAAATTTACGCCCACATGCAGAAGCTCAGCCTGGCGTTCTTCTCCGCGCGGTCCACCGGCTCGCTCATCACGCGCGTCAGTTCGGACACCGACCGGCTGTGGGATTTCATCACCTTCGGGATCATCGAGATCATCGTGGCGGTGCTGCAAATCATCGGTGTCGCCATTGCGCTGATGTTGATGGACTGGTCGCTGGCGCTGCTGGTGTTGATCCCGCTGCCGCTGATGACCTGGCTGTTCTATCGCCACAGCCAGCGCATTCAGATCCTGTTTCTGCGCATCTGGCGCAAATGGTCGGCGATGACCGGCGTGCTGTCGGATGTCATTCCCGGCATTCGCGTCGTGAAAGCATTTGCGCAGGAAGGTCATGAGATCGACCGTTTCGAAGAGAAGAACCGGGCGCTCGAACGTGAAACCGATAATCTGCATGAAACCTGGACGCGCTTCTGGCCCAGGATGGTCATGCTCATGCATGTGTGCAGCCTGATCGTATGGTCGGTGGGCGCGCCGCGGGTGTTGCGGCACGTGCTCAGCCAGGGCGCAGAAGGCATGCCGCTGGGCGTGTTCATTGCCTTCACCGGCTACATGTGGATGTTCTGGGAGCCGGTGCGCCACCTCGGCATGATGAGCCGCACGCTCAACCGTGCCACCTCCTCGGCTTCGCGCGTGTTCGAAGTATTGGACACAACGCCAACGATCGTCTCAAAGCCGGATGCCATCCGCCTGGAGCCGCTCGCGGGCCGGGTGACGTTCGACAACGTCACCTTCAACTACGACGGTATTCGCAACGTGGTGAAGGGCGTTTCCTTCGAGGTGCAGCCGGGCGAGATGATCGGCCTGGCCGGGCCGTCGGGCAGCGGCAAGAGCACGCTGGTCAATCTCATTTGCCGCTTCTACGATGTCAAAAACGGCGCGGTCAAGATCGATGGCATCGACGTGCGCGATCTCGAGCTGGGCAGCATGCGGCGGCAGATCGGCATGGTGCTGCAGGAGCCTTACCTGTTCCGCGGCAGCATCGCCGAGAACATCGCGTATGGCTCGCAGCACGCCTCGTTGCGGGACATCATCACGGCGGCGCGCGCCGCCAACGCGCACGAATTCATCTGCGGCCTGCCGGACGGCTACGATACCATCATCGGCGAACGCGGCCTGACGCTCTCCGGCGGCGAACGCCAGCGCATCAGCATCGCCCGCGCCATCCTGCACAATCCGCGCATCTTGATTCTCGATGAAGCCACCAGCTCGGTCGATACCGAGACGGAAAAGAAGATTCAAGAGGCGCTGCAGCGCCTGGTGGCCGGGCGCACGACGTTTGCCATCGCCCACCGCCTCTCGACGCTGAGTGCGGCGGACCGGCTGTTCATCATGGAAGATGGCAAGCTGGTGGAGCAGGGCACGCACGAGGAGTTGCTGGCCAAGCCCGAGGGCGTCTACGCCAAACTGCATCGTACCCAGATGGAGTTGCAGGCCCTGATTGCAGTGTAGTGTCACCCTGAGAAACGATCACAATCACGAAGATAGTGCAGCGCGGGCAGCATGCCTGCCTGGCTTGCAGACTGCAAGTCCGCGCTGCGCGTCGTATGAAAAGACTAAGGAGAGAGTATGACGGAAATATTGCCGCAAGCGGCTGCTGCTCCCGCCGCGCCGGCGGCGCCGGTCAGCGGGCAGAGGTTGAGCCTGCGGCGCCGCGAGGACGGCCGGCTGGCAATTCTGCAGTCCGATGCCAGCGGCAGGAGCAGCGAGATTCCGGTGCATCTCGCGTGCTGCTTTCCGTGGAGCCACCCGCTGCAGTATGTGAGCCTGCGCGACGACAAGGGCCACGAACTGCTGCTGCTGGAATCATTGCAGGAAGTGGACGCGCAACAGCGCCAATTGATCGAAGAGGAGCTGGCGGCGCGCAATTTTCTGCCGCGCGTGCTCGCCATCAAGGCGGTCACCGATGAAACCGAGCTGTTTCACTGGCACGTGGTCACCACCGCCGGCGAGCGCAGCTTCATGACGCGCCGCCACGAGCGGCCGCGGCGCCTGGCGACCGGTGAAGTGCTGATCAAGGATGTGTGCAATGATATTTACCTCATCGCGCGCGCCGAGGATCTCGACGCCAAGAGCCTGCGTCTGCTGTGGGTCTATTTGGATTGAGCCGCCTGCGCCGAGCGTACCGGTTGTCGCCGCGGCACATGGCCGAAGGCGGGGCGTGCCGGCCTGGAGACACAAATCCCTCGGCCGCGCACTTCCGCCTTCATTTTGCAGTAGTTTCCGCCCAAATTCTGCTTGATTTTAGAAACGGAATGCTTTATCTTTGCCGGTCTTTTTTGAAAATCTCGAAGATTCTTCGCGGGGCATAGCGTAGCTTGGTAGCGCGCCTGCTTTGGGAGCAGGAGGTCGCAGGTTCAAATCCTGCTGCCCCGACGGACCCCGCCCGTATGAGCCTCGCGGCCGAGACGGCAGAATGGAAAACGCTGCCAACGCTCGCGCCGCAGCTCAGAGATTCGATGCAGGGTGTTGCGCCAGTAGCTCAAGCGGATAGAGCAACAGCCTTCTAAGCTGTGGGTTGAGGGTTCGAGTCCCCCCTGGCGCGCAGTTCATCGCGCCAGCGAATCGCGGTCGGCTGAACAACATGGTGAGTGTAGCTCAGCTTGGTTAGAGCACCAGATTGTGGCTCTGGTGGTCGGGGGTTCAAGTCCCCTCACTCACCCTGAGTTTGTGGCATTAGCGCCCATCGTTCTCGCAAAACTCCAGCAGTTTTCTGTGCGTCCCCTTCGTCTAGTGGTCAGGACTCAGGATTT
>JBBIKM010000147.1:0-10256 GCA_037445455.1 bacterium
TTTTGTTGCTGCCCGAAGGGCCACTTTTCCAAAGCAGAGTCCTGGGAAAAGCGCAGATCCTGCAGTTCAATCACAATGAGTTTGTTGCTCGGCATTCACTCGCATTAATTTAACATATCCGCGACCAGCAGGACCGGCGAATCGGCGGTGGATTGCTGCAGCTCGTGCCCGCCGAGCGAGACGATTTGGCTGACACTCACCAGGCCGGAGAAATCCACCAGGCGCGGCCCAATCGCCAGGTGAATGCCGGGCAGCCACGCGCCGCTGTCACCGTAGTGCGTGCATCTCTCCAGGAATTCCTGCAAGCGTTGGCGGCCTTCGCCGGCGGTCATTTCCATGATTTCCGCGCGCTCGAAAGTGAGTCGCACCACGCCGTGCTGATCGACGATCACCACCGGCTGGCGCCTGCTTTTGAACAGTCCAAACAAGCGGGGAACGGTTTTGACCGCGGCATAGGCGGTAAAGAAACCGGTATGCGCCAGCGTTTGAATATCCTCGATCTCGGTATCCAGTGCGCCGGCGGCCACGCTCACCCGTTGGTCGGCGGGAACCGGCCGGCGGATTCTCTCCAGCAGGCGGGCGTCGGTGGCGCCGGTGGCAATCGCGCGCACCAGGTTGCGGCGCGTGTCCACCTCGATTTTGACCTCGACGCTTTCCATCGAGGCGCCCATGGCCAGCACGGCACGCTCCGCCTCCTGGCGCAGGCTGAGCAAATCTTCTTCGGTGGGATCGACCAGGCTGCGCTCGATGGTTTCCCGAATCATCGCGAGCGCCACCCCGATCGCCGAGAAAATGGCGCTGTTCAACACCACGGTGAACGGCAGATTGAGCAGCTTGGCGACATAGGGCACCACCGTGGCAGCGCCGCCGCCTGCGCCCAGCAGCCGGAGACTCTCGCGCGGCAGTTCGTTGCTGCTCATCAAGCTGCGCACCGCTTCGGCAATCTTCCGGCAGCCGGCTTGCATCACCGCTTCCGCGACTTTGTCCGGCGGTTGATCCAGCAACCGTCCCAGCTTGGCGTAGCTCATGCTGACGCTCTTCTGGCCGCCGCGCGCATAATCATGATCCGGCACATAGCCCAGGAAATTTGCGGCGCCGGTGAGTGTGAGGGCAAACTTTTTTTCCTGGTGTTGCAGGAAGACGTAATCGCTCGGATCGCCGCTGCGGGGCGCGCCCAGCGTCGGCTCGGCGTCGTGGAGATCGGTGATCAGGCTGAAAGCTTCATAGGGCATCCTGGCAATGTGCGCGCTGCGCGGGCCAACGTCGTGAATCTGGCCGTGCTGCAGCCGAATCATGCTGCCGCCGGCCACGCCCACGGTGCGGGTATCGAGCGCCTTCACATAAAGCTGGTGCGGCCCGATGCGTGCCGTGCGCACCGCCACCTGGCCGCGATGAATCAAGCTTAGATCCGTGCTGGTGCCGCCGACTTCCAAAAAAATGCCTTCAAACAGCGAAGCGTACATCAAGGCGCCGGCAATACCCGCGGCCGGACCGGAAAACAGCGTCAACACCGGCCGCTCGCGCATGCCCTTGACATCCATCACCCCGCCATCCGAACGCATGATCATCAACGGCGCCTGAATGCCGGCTTCGCGCAAGCTGCGCTCCATCAAGTCGGTGGTGGCGAGCATCACCGGCAGGATGCTGGCGTTGAGGACGGCCGTGCGGGTGCGCATGCGCAGACCGTACAACTGGGAGACCTGCTGGGTGGCCGTGGCGGGCAGGCCCAAGGCGCGGGCACATTCCAACACTTGCTGTTCGTAGCGGGGATTTTCGACGGAGAAGGCCTCGGCGGCGACAATCGCTTTTGCGCCCTCGGCCTGCAGATCGCGCAGGGTTTGCCGGACCACGGCGTCGGAGAAATCATGGCGTGTGTCCAGGAAGCGATGGCAGGTGGGCAGTATTTTACCCGGCGCCAGCTCCAGGTCTTTGATGTTGGTTTCGCGCCGCACTCGCCGCGCTTTCAGGCCGGTGCCCATCCCGATGATTCCCACCTTCACCACGTCGCCCTCCAGCAGGGCGTTGGTGGCCTGGGTGGTGCTGTGCGCCACCAGAATGATTTCAGCGGGATCGATTTCGCCCTTGCGCAGCAGTTTGCGCAACGCCGTCAGAATGCCGTACGCCACGCCGTTTTCGGCGTGATGGGTGGTGTGCGTCTTCGTGTGCGCGATGATGCTGAAACTCGAGGTATCGAGGGCAACGGCGTTGGTGAACGTTCCGCCGACGTCAATGCCGATGCGGATACGTCTCATGGCTTGTGCTCACCCGGCATGGTCAGGACTCTGCTTGCTTCTGCTCCACCAGTTCGATCAACACGCCCGCCGCGCTGCGCGGATGCAGGAAGGCAACCCGGCTGCCGCCCGCGCCGGCTGCGCCCGCGCCCGGCACCACTTCCATGCCGCCGGCCTGCACGTGTGCCAGGGCGGCAGCAAGATCATCGACTTTGAAACAAATGTGATGCATGCCTTCCCCGCGCTTGTCGAGAAATTTGGCAATCGCCGATTCCGGCGAGGTGGCGGCGAGCAGTTCGACGCGCGACGCGCCCACCGTGAACATCGCCACTTTCACCTGCTGCGAGGGAACTTCTTCCACGTGCGCGGGCGGCGCCGCCATCAACAGCGTGTAGCGCTTGACGGCCTCCTCCAGATCCCGCACCGCGATGCCAATGTGATCGATTTTTTCCAACACGAGCGACAACCTCCTGTAGATCAACGCCGCAAGAATCAAATTGGGCCGAAAATACCAAAGGCAGGATTGAATTGCAAGGATTACCATGCTGCGACGCGAGCATGACCTCGCGCCGGCGGCTGGGTGGCGTTTTCAAAAGCGCAGAGGTGCAGCCGCCGGCCGCCGTGCCGAGGCGGCGACCTGATTCCGCTGGGCAGCGGCAGCGCGGATTTTGGTGCCGGAATGAATGGAAATGCAACCGAACATCAAAGTCTCGAACCGGGCGTGATGCAGGCCGGCATCTTCCAGCCGCACGCGCAACTCTTCCGGCGTGATGAACACGGAGACGGAATGCGGCAGATAACTGTAGGCATCCTTCGCGCCCGAGATGAGTGCGCCCAGGCGCGGCACGATCGCGCCGAAATACCATGCGAAGAAACTGCGAAACCAGCGGCCGCGCGGCCGGGTAATTTCGAGGCTGGCGACCTTGCCGCCCTGTTTGGTCACGCGCACCATTTCGCGCAGGAAGGCGTCGAGGTTGGCGACATTGCGCAGGGAGAAACCGGTGACCACCGCGTCAAAGGTGTCATCCGGAAAAGGCAGTTTCAAGCCGTCTGCCACTGCGAGATGGAGGCGGCGGCCTTTGCGCGTTTTGCGGCGGGCATAGCCGAGCATCTCGCGGCTGAAGTCCGCACCCACCACCTGGCGCGCCCCGGCTGCCTGCGCCACCAGCGCGATATCACCAGTACCGGTGGCAATATCCAGCACCACGGCATTCGCCGAAATGCCGGCGCGGCGGATCAGGCGCCGGCGCCAGGCCTGGTCCCGCCCAAACGTCATGATCCGATTCATCAGATCATACCGCGGGGCGATGCGATCGAACATCTCTTGAACGTAGGAAGATTTTTGATTGGGCGTGTCGAAGCGGAAATCTCGAACCGGCATAAAGAATGGTCTGTTGGAATTCCTGATGATCATGCTGCTGCCCCGTCTGTTCCCGGCGCGAGCGCCGGGCCGCGGGCAGCGGAGCAAGCAGATACAAGAGGCGGCGCTCGTTTGATGCGGACACGCTGCGCCCGACAAAGAAACAACCGAGCCTCTGCACAATACAGCCGTGCGTCCGCTTTTGCGGAGAAGAAAGACCCTCACCGCAAAGTCAGCGGCATTGGGCGGTGTGCGCGTTTCATGGCTGCTCTTGTTCCGGCGGCGGCGGCTCAGGTGGCTGCTGTTCCGGCGGTTGAGCCTCGGGCTTTTGCTGTTCTGCCTGCTGCTCAGCCGGGCGCATCTTTTTCTCCAACTCTTCGACGAGCTGCAGGCGGCGTTGCACTTGCTTGTGCAGCTCCTGCACCTGGCGAAACTGCTGCCCCAGAGTCTTTTCGTACTCGTTGAGGCGGGCTTCGCGCTCGGACAGCTCGCGCGTGCGGTCGGCGTAGTCCTTTTCGAATTCCGCGCGGTTCCAAAAGCCGCGGCGCTCGAAATAGCCCTTGAATAGCCAGTTGTGCTTGAGGGCTTCCATGTTTTCCGCAAAACTGAAGGCGCCGGCGCGGGCGAGACGGCTGAGTTCCATCAGCTCATCGTGCAGACGCGCGAGATTGCGCACGGAGGTGTCGAGCTCGGCCGCGAGAGTCTCATCGGAGATCACCTTGCCCAGCAGCCCGCGACCGCGCCGCATGTCGTGCAGCAGTGCTTGCAGGGAGTCTTGGGTGGCGCTGACGGTCGCGTAAGTGAGGTTGTAAAGATCATCTTTATAGACCAGCGCGCCCAGCGTGCCCTGGCCGCTCTCCACGCGCTTGATCACGGAATCCACCGAGGTGGAGACCTTGGTGAGCAAATCGCCCAGCCGCCGGGTTTCGGCAAACGCTGCGGCGAATGTCGAGTCGCTGCGGTCGGTCATCAGAATCAAATTCTGGTAGAACTCTTCATCATAGACGAGCTTGCCGATGGTGCCTTCGCCGCTGCGGATTTTGGAGGTAATGCCGTCCAGGCTGGCGGTGACCAATCGCATATAGCGCGCGGTTTCATCGAAACTGTCGAGAATGGCGGAGAGATCGATGGGGCTGCGGCTTCTGATGGAATCCTCGTCGGCGACGTGCGCCAGTTGCACGGATCCACCTTTGATCGCGACGATCTTGTTGCCGACCAGGCCCTCGGTTTCGATCACCGTATAGGCATCGCGGCGGATGAGATGCTGCGCCGCTGCATCCAGCCGCATGGTCACCACCACCTTGTCGCCGGGCCGGGCCGGCAGGGCAATGTTTTCCACCACGCCAATGTCAATGCCGGAGAGACGCACCGGTGAGCCCTCCCGCAAACCGGCGACGGTCTCGAACGGCGAGTGCAGATGGAAGGTTTGCTCGAAGATTTTCTTCTTTGTGCCCAGCAGGAAGATGCCCCACACCAGCAGGATCATTCCACCGAAGGAAAACAGGCCCAGCCAAAACAGTTTGTTCTTTTTCATGAGAGCCTCAGCCCGTGAGGGCATGAGCAAAGTATTGTTGGACGAACGGATGCGCGCAGTCACGCAGCTCGCGAAAGGTGCCGCTGGCGACGATCCGGCCTTCGGACAGCACGGCGATCACATCCGCCGTGCGCCGGGCGCTTTCCAGGCTGTGCGTGATGGCAATGGAAGTGACGCCCGTTTCCCGATTCAAGCGAATCGCCAGCTCGTCGATTTCGGCCGCGGTCATGGGATCGAGGCCGGTAATCGGTTCATCATACAGCACGATTTCCGGCGAGAGCACCAGCGCGCGCGCCAGGCCCACGCGCTTTTGCATGCCGCCGGAAAGCTCGGCGGGATACTTGTTCCAGGCTTCCGCCATGCCCACGAAGCGCAGCTTTTCCAAAACGATGCGGCGGCGTTCCGCGGCGGGCAGTGCCGCCTGCCGGTCGAGATGAAAAGCCAGATTCTCCTCCACGGTCATGGAATCGTAGAGTGCGGCGTTTTGAAAGACGTAACCGATGCGCCGGCGCAGGGCATTGAGCCTGCCCGCCGGCAGCCCGACCACCTCCTCCCCGTCGATCTTGATGCTGCCGCGATCAGGCGCAATCAAACCCACCAGGCACTTCAGCAACACGCTCTTGCCGCTGCCGCTGCGGCCAAGCACCACCAGCATCTGGCCGCGCGCCACGGCAAGTTGCACGCCGCGCAGGACCGGTTGCCCGCCGAAGGCTTTGTGCAAATCGGTGATCTCGATCATGTTCATCCCGGCCGCTCCTGCGCGCCGCTCCTATCCAAAAAAGATGAGGGTGAGCTTCACCAAAATCACGTCGGCCACGATAATGAGCAGCGAGGCGAGCACCACCGCCAGCATCGCGCTGCGGCCCACGCCGTGCGTGCCGCCGGAAGTGTGATAGCCCAGAAACGTGGCGATCGCACCGATGAGAAAGCCGAACACCGCGGTTTTGGCGAGCGCCGGCAGCACCGTGCGAAAATCGAGAAAGCGGATGGCGGAATCGAAGTAGAGCTTGAGCGAGATGCTCTCTTCCACCCGCATGGCCAGAAACCCGCCGAACAGCGCCAGGGCATTGGCATAGACGGTGAGCAGCGGCAGCATCAAGACGGTCGCCAGCAGGCGCGTCGCGACGAGATAACGAAACGGATCGAGCGCGGCAACCTCCATGGCATCGATTTGCTCGGTGACCCGCATCGCACCCAGCTCCGCGCCGATACCGGCGCCCACGCGGCCAGCCACCACCAGCGCGGTGATCATCGGGCCGATCTCGCGCAGCACCGCCACTGCGATCATGCTGGGCAGCAGGCTCTGCCCGCCAAAGCGCGCCAGCGTGCTGCTGGTTTGCATCGCCAGCACCATGCCGATGGCGAGTCCGGCGACGCCCACCAGCAAAATCGATTTGGCGCCGATTTCGTACATCTGCCGCAGCGTTTCGCGCCAGTCTTCCCGCGTGCGCCACAAGCACCCGAAGAAACGGCCGCAAAACAGGATAAACCGGGCGATGTTCTCAAAAAACCTCTTCATCGAATCAGAAGGTCCGAGTTGGTGCGGCGACGCGAGCGGCGAGACAAGCGGTGGGTCAACTGGCTCGTTGGCGACACGTCACAGGGGCAGGCTGGTTTCATGAATGAATCAACTACCTCATCAGACTTTTCCGAACAACAGCATTTGGGTGAGCGTGGGAGTGGCGCTGCCGCCGCGCGGTTCGCGCGTGACGGCAAAAGCAGTCAACGCGTTCCCGGCGGCCGGCAGGTTGCGGACTTCGAGCACCGCGTACCCGGCCTCATCCACCTCAAACACGCCGCCATCGACCGGGCCGGCATTGCCGATATGCCAGAGTTGATAATCGTACTCCTCCGCCAACGGCGGCAAATCAAGCGCGACGAGATAAGCGCGCTGTTTTTCCCGATCAAACAACACCGTGGCCTGGCCGGGTTGATTTGGCTGCGGGGGATGCAACGTCACGAGCAGGGCACGCGGCTGGTGTAATGCCCGCGCGAGATCATGATGCAGCGCCAGTGCCAGTTTGAGCTGCGCCAGCTCGGCCTCCTTTTGCTGCAGCTCCTGGCGCAAGGTGGCGGTCTCGTGGCGCAAGGCCTGCAATGCCTGCCGTTGCAGCAGCCAGGCGACGGCGCCCAGTGCCACAACCAGGAAACCCGCGGCCAGCGCCAGCGTGCGCCTGGCAGGTGCAGAAATTCTGCGCACCGGCAGGCGGGGAATGGTTGGGCTGGTTGCCGTGGCCGCGACAGCCTGCAGCACCCGTTGCTTCAACCCGGGAGGCGGTGACTGCGCCGGCGAGGCAAAAGGCAGTGCCGCCACCACGCGCTGCGCTTGCGCAAACGCCTCCGTGGCAGAGGCATCACCGGCGGCGAGCCGCCGGCTGAATTCTGCGGCCTCGTGCGGCTCCAACGCGCCAAGCACGTAGGCTGCGGCCAGGTCTTGTATTCTTTCGTCAGGCATGAGGGCGATTCAAGGTGGCGAAGGTCGGCGAAACCGATGCCATCGGCTTGGTGATCTCTATGCGCGTCACCTCACCAAAACTTCACGCTGGTGCTGGGCGGGCAAGCGCAATCGCTGCGCCGCCTGCAGTCTGTACGAACGAAAGCATGCCTCAGTTTTTGTGCGCCGCGACCCGTCCGGCAGCCTGCACAGCCACAATGATTTGGCGGGCCGCGCGTGCCGCTGCCATCGTTTCACGGCATCAGCTCGTCCGCCAGCGACGAGACGATAAACAGCAGGCATCCGCCCGCCGTACTTTGAATGCCGTGCGTCGATCCGCTTTCGGCGCGCTGATAATCGCCGGCATGCAGCACTGTGTCCCCCACGTGCAGATCGCCCTGCAGCACGTAGCACTCTTCGAAGCCCGCGTGGCGGTGGCCGGGATAGGAAGTGCCGGCGGCCATGCGTACCAGCATGGTGGCATAGCTGCGGCTTTGGTCCACGAACAGCTTTTTGACTTCGACGCCGGGGACGGCCGTGGCTTCCCACTCACCCTCCTGGGCACGCTGCAGATAAAGCTCCGTCCGGCTCGCTGGCGCGTTCCACTTCTTCCAAACTTGCACACCCGGCTGCGGCGCGGCAGGACGGTTTGCGGTTTCACCGGCGTCTTCCGCTGCCAGCGCGGCGAGCACGCGATCTTTGAGGCTGGGCGGCGGCGGCACTTGCGCCAGACTGTACGCCATGCCGGTGATGACACGGGCCCACTCTGCCATCGTGCTGGCAGCAGCGTCGCTGGACAGCAGGCCCGGCACAGCCTTTTGTTCCGGCTCGTCCAGTGCGCCCAGGGCATAAGCGCCCAACATTTCAGTGTAGTCGGTCGTCATATTGCTTCACCAGTGATGGTGTTCTGCTCTCCTCCTCTACCCTGCCACGCGCCCCGCTTGCTGCAGCGCCTCGCGCAGTTTGGACATGGCCTGACGCGTGCGCGTCTTCACCGTTCCCAGCGGCGTCTTTGTTTGCTCGGCGATTTCCGACTGGCTCAAACCGCGGAAATAGGCCAGTTCGATCACCTCGCGCTGCTCGGCAGGCAAGCGCGCCATGGCCTGCTGCAGCAGGCGGCCGTCTTCGAGCGCGAGCGCCAGATCATCAGGATTCTGGCCCGGCGCAATCAGCCTCTCGCCCACGGCCTCCAGTTCCACATGGCGCGAGGCGAGACGCATGTGGGCGCGATAATGATCGATCGCGAGATTGCGGCACAGCACAATCAGCCAGGTGCGCACACTGCCGCGCTTTTGTGAATACAATTCAGCCTTGCGCCAGGCGGTCAGAAACGCCTCCTGCACCACGTCCTGCGCCGGCGCCGGCCCGCCCAGCACTTTGAGAGCCAGCGTATAAAGCACGCCGGAATAGCGATCGTACAACTCGGCGAGCGCCCCGTGTTCCCGCCTGGCCATCGCGCGGAGCAGCTCATCATCGGAGCGAACGCTGGCGGTCTGCTGCCCGGTTCCTGCGGCAGTATCGACGTTTTGGTTCATACTCAATTCCGTGCATTCCACTGCAAGGCGTAATTGACTTGGTGCGGACAGTCGAATACCTCGTTCAGTCGAATTCAACTGCCCGGACAACCAGCCCCAAGGGGGCAAAAGGTGGCAGCGAAGGGCAACGCCCTGGAACCGCCGTCATTAGAGAGATCACCAAGCCCCACCGGGGCGCGATAGAATCACCTCAGGAATACCGCCCTGAATGCGACAATTCCATCATTTCCCACTGTGCTGCCCATGGGCAAACACATGCCACTCCGCCGGCGTCTGGCTGGACTCCAATAACGATGCGAGTGTTTACTCAACGTTGTAGCACCAAAATAGTGATCGAAATTGCCATAATTGCGCCACAAATGCAAGGTCAATTTCAGCGCGGGAGGCGACGGAAGGCGGGATGGCAGCAGACGCCGGCAGAATGCCGGCAGTCTGGAGACACGATGCGGCAGTGCATGCGGCGGGAGCGGCAGAGCCGGCAAGCAGGCCTCCAACCCGGACGAACCGCAACGAAGAATGGCAAAACGCCGCCAGGACGCGGAGACGCAGCAGCATGCAAAGACACGATGCGCGCATTGCCTCTGGTGATGGCGGGCAGGAGACGATCAGGAAATCTTTGTGAATCTCGGCGTCCCGGCGGTGCGCTTTCGAGGAATAGCACGGGCGTGCCACCAAACATTCACAAGATTCTGACTGGATGACAAGGTTTCTGCTGGACAGATCGTGCGCGACAACAGTGTACGAATCGGGCGCATTGCTGACCACGGGCTTCAGTACTCACTCTGTCTGAACCCTGGCGCCGCCTCTTGTTGAGTTTTGCACAAAGCAGGAGACCTGCCACACAATGGGTGATCAGCTTCTCAAACTCGGAAAGAGATTCCATTTTTTTCCAATGGATGGAAATATCCAGCGGACAAAATCCTGCGCCAATTGTCAGCTTCGCTGACAATTGAAGCCCGGCGGGCGGCACAAAAATTCTCCAACCGATAGAAGAACCCAACTGATGGGGCATGCTGAGCAGTTGGATTCTTCTATCAGTTGCAAAAGAGTTGGATTTTATTCAAGCTTGAAAAACTAATCGCCTACGCAAGTGTTCTGACAAGCTGAGACCTTCGCCCTGCGGGCAGCACAAAAACTTTCCAACCGATAGAAGAACCCAACT
>JBBIKM010000147.1:10364-15735 GCA_037445455.1 bacterium
ATCTTGGTCCTGCGGCAACACAAAAATTTCCCAGCCGATAGAAACAACCCAACCGATGGGGCATGCTTAGCAGTCGGATTGTTTCTATCAGTTGAAAAAGAGTTGGATTTTTTCCAAGCTTGAAAAGCTGATCGCTTAACCGCTGGGGCCTTTCATCCATTGGAAAAATTCTGGGCTGCCCGCAGGGCGATGGTTTCAGCTTGTCCAACTACTGGCGAAGTCGTTGCAAGTGATATCGTCGCAAAAAAGCAAAGACTCATCCAATGGACAGAAAAATCCAACCGTTAAGGCTTTTCAGTTGAGTTGTTCCATTCGCAAGAGATTCTCGTTTTGGTTGCGGCTTATCCGCGCTGGGTGGCTTGCCGTCATTCCGGAGGATTTCCCTTGTGATTCAGCCCCGGCTTCAATTTGAAGAAGATGCTTCCGGCATGACACTTTCCTTTGGTTTTTCCAGGAATCAGTAACAACGAAAGCCGGCAAGTGTTCATTCAGAAAAGGAGCGCAGGAGAATCGTCGTGGGGAAAGAAACCGTCCGGGTGGCGTGCTGCGAGTGAGACAGGTTGAATGGACGAGCACCCTGAGGCTGAGGCTCCACCCGGACGGTGTTTTCTTGCAGGAAGAGAGAAGGCCGTCTTGGCCGGCAGGATCCTGATCGCTGCCTGTGCGGCGCCGCAACGGGCAGATTACGGGCCGATTTTTCATTCACACGGCACTGACCGCGACCTGCTGGTGCGGTGCCGGCAGCGGGCGCGGCCGCAGCGCCGCGATGAGTTTTTGCCACGCCTGCTGCAGCTTGAAGGTCAATCGCCGTTTGACATCCGCAAGAAAAGGCCGGGGATCAGACCAGGAGAAGTCGGCGTAGGTTTTGGGCCCACGCACCGACTGCCACCACTGCCGCAGCGTGAGATCGCCGCGCCGCCAATAGATGCGCGCCGAGCGCAAATCTTCCAGCAAACACATCCATTTCATGCCGGTGTAGCGTTGCTGCCGCGCCGCCGGCAGAGGCAGGCCGAGCAAATCACAGTACATGGTGTAGAGCAGCTCGACGCCGCTGGCTTCCGCGAGCGCAGAGCGGCCGGTGGGCCGGCCAATATTCGGCTCGATGATGTAGTGTCTGCCGTCGCGTTCGTCGCGTTTCATCTCCAGATAACCGAGGCCATGCCACCGTTCCCGGCCAAACAGCGAAAGCGCGGCGTGCAGAACTTCGTCGTTGCGGCATTCCTCGCCCAGGCTGGTGCTGCCGGTTTCCGGCGGCCATTGGCGCAGCTTGCGCGCCGTGAAAGTCACCAGCGGCTCGGCCGCGCGATTGTAGTAGCAATTGCAGGAATAGAGATTGGAGTCCGGCCCGGGAATCCACTCCTGCGCGATCAGCAGTTCGGCCCAGCCGGCGCACTGATCGTAGAGGCGCAAGAACTCCGCGGCTGAGGCGACTTTGTACGCCTTGCTGGTGGTGTGCTGCTCCCAGGCAGCCGTCTTCATCGGCGGCTTCAGAATGCAGGGGAAACTCAAGGCGCGGCTGGCCTGTTCGGCATCGCGGCGGTTGCGCAACAAGAACGTCTTGGGGATGGGCAGATCTTCCTGCAGCGCGTACTCGAGAAAGCTGAGTTTGTTCATCAGCTTCTCCACCACCGCCGCTGCCGGCAAAGCCAAATGATAGTGCGGCGCCAACTGCTCACGATGCCGGGAAACCTGCAGCACACACAGATCCGTGCTGGGAAAAAGCACGGCCTTTTGCTTGAACAACCGGCCCAGCGCGACCAGTCCTTGAATGAATTCTTCACGATCGGTGTTCAGGTAGACGATGGAGCGGCAGAACCACAAGTGGGGGTGGCGCGCCACGCCGATCACCGGAATTCCGCGCTGCGCCAGCAGCCGGGCTGTCTGCAAACCCGGATAGTCATCGAGGCCGGCAACCACGGCGTAGGGCAGGGTGTGATCAATGGCAACAGATTTCATAGGGGCACCTTCGAACGAAAGTTTGTCAATTTCCCGCGGGGCGGCGCGCCGCCCCGGTTGTTCATGCAGCTTTGGACATGGCCGGCTTGGCGGGCAGGTAACGCTCCTCCGCGCTTTTCAACTCGGCGGCATTCTGCAGCCGGAAGATTTCCTTCACTGTCACGATTTCCTCTTCCACGGCCAGCAGGCTGCGCTCGGCGAAAATGCGGGCCGCGGTTTGTTGCATCGCGCGGACGGCCGTGCGCAGCATGTGATTCGCCCAAATCACCAGCCGGATGCCGGCCTCTTCGAAGCGCACCGTCGGCGTCTTGTAGTACATCGTGGGCACGATCACCAGCGGGCAGCGGTTTTGCCATTCCGCGGCAAACGCCAGAATCTCATCGGCATTCGCTTTCTTGCTGTGGATGAGAATCGCGTCCGCGCCGGCTTGCTGGTAGGCCGCCGCGCGCTTGAGCGCCTCGGCCATGCCCCACCCGGCGATGAGCGCTTCCACGCGCGCCACCACGCAGAAATCGGGGTCCTGCTGCGTGTCCTTCGCCGCTTTGATCTTGCCGCAGAACTCCTCGATGTCCGCCAGTTCCTGGTCTTCGCCGTTGATGAAGGAGTTGGTCTTGGGGAAGACTTTGTCCTCCAGGCACATGGCCGCGATTTGGCGTTGTTCCAGCTTGCGCACGAGACGGCGCACGTTGTTGAAATTACCGTAGCCGGTGTCGGCATCCAGCAGGATGGGAATGCTCACCGCGTCGCTCATGAACTCGATGACTTCCAGCACTTGCGTCCAGCTCGCTTCGTTGTTGTCGCGCACGCCCAACGCCGCGGAGATCGACAGGCCGCTGGCCCAGATCCCCTTGAAGCCGGCCTCTTCCACGATTTTTGCACTCAGGCCGTTGTGCGCTTCCAGCAGAAACTCGGTGTCCGGCGAGCGCAACAGCCGCTTGAACTGTTCGGTTTTCCTCATCATAATCAACCATCCTGTTTTTCTCATCACAGCCAGCGAGGCGCGCGGAAATTGTGAATGGCAGCAGCCTGCCGGAGCGGGATGACATGAGTATCCTAAAAGGCGAAACATTTGACCGGGCCAAAACACACGCCGGCGCCGGCCAGTGTAGCCAGCGGCCGGCTGGCGCGCAGCGGAGAGGTCGCGTAGCGCGCCGGTGCCGGCGCCGGCCGCACCGGCGGCTGCTGCACCGGTCGCGGCCGCAGCGCTGCCACGATTGCCACAATGCGCTCACCGATTTCGCGCTGCGAGTCGATCGTCTGCGCGCCCACGTGCGGCGTGAGAATCACGTTCGGCAGGGCTGCCAGCGGCGACACCTGGCCCTCTTTTTCGTTTTGATGGACATCGAGGCCCGCGCCGCGCAGCGTCCTGCCTTCCAACAGCGCTGCATGGAGCGCCTGCTCATCCACCACGCCGCCGCGCGCCATGTTGATCAAATACGAGCCGGGCTTCATGGCAGCCAGCACCCTGGCGTTGATCAAATGCCGCGTCGCCGGGGTGAGCGGCACATGCAGGCTGAGAAAATCCGCACTGGCCACGACCTCTTCGAACGTGGCGAGTTGAATGCCCTTCTCCGCCAGCGCGGCAGCCACTGCCGGCGAAGGATGCGCCACGCAGCCGAGCACTTTCATGCCCCAGGCCGCGGCCATCTCGCCGGTGAGCGAGCCGATATTGCCCGCGCCCACGATGCCGAGCACTTTGCCGCGCAGCAAATATCCGCTCAACTCATGTTTGGCGAAATGGCCCTGCCGCAACAGCCGATCGGCCTGCAGCAGTTGGCGCGCGAGGCCGAGCATCATCGCGAAGGCCAGCTCGGCCACGGCTTTGGCGCCGGGTTCGGGGATGCGCTCGAGGCGAATGTTATGCTGGCGCACGTAATCCATGTCGATGTTGTCGGTGCCGGAGCCGGCACGAATGATGAGCTGGAGTTGCGGGGCGCTGGCCATGACGGCGGCGGAGAT
Source organism: bacterium (assembly GCA_037445455.1). GTDB lineage: Bacteria > Zhuqueibacterota > Zhuqueibacteria > Zhuqueibacterales > Zhuqueibacteraceae > Coneutiohabitans. Next base: position 14,280 of record JBBIKM010000147.1, read on the forward strand.
CGTCACGCCGCTGCGGCAGATGAGAATTTCACGGTCTGCCACCAGGGCATTGAGCTTTTCCTCCGGCGCATTGAAGGCGCAAACCACATCGTGCTGGGTGCGCAGGCGGTCAATGGCCTCCGGGGCGATGGAACTGGCAATCAGAATACGCATGGCTACTTCCTTTCAGTGAGCGGCGTGCCGGAAACGGGTTGCACCGCCACGACTTGGTTGGACTGGAAATGGAATCCGGTTTGTTCGAGATAATCGGCAAAGGCAGCGGAGAACTTCCGGGCGCCGGCATGGCAGAGATGATCACCGTCGAGAAAGTCTTCGTCGCGGAGATCCGCGAGCAGCAGGCGGTGGTCGCGATTGAACACCGGAACGCGGTGGGTCCCGGCCATTTTCTCCAGCTCCCGCTGGAATTCCTGATAAGCCGGCTTGGCCTGCAAGCAGGCCAGGAATTGCGGATGCATCGGCAGATTGGCGATCACGCACGGAATGTTGCGCTCGGCCAGATAGGCCAGCGTCTTGTGGAAGTATTCCGTTTGTTGCGCGACCAGCGTCTCGCTGAAGAAGCCGCGATCCTTGTCGCAATCGAACTGGCTGGCGTCGGAGAAATGTTTGGGATTCTGCAAATAGCCGTTTTCCACGAGCTGGATCTGGCGCCGCGTTTCGCCGGGGACCTGGCCGGTGACGGCCCAGCGCAGCAGGCCGGGGAACAGGTACTTCTTGCGGCCGGCTTCGGTCAGCGCCCCGAGATTGCTGCTTTCGAAGAAGAGCGGAATCAGATTGAAAGGCGAGGTGATGAACAGCGGCGCATATTTGCCGTCGGCCACACGATAGCGGAACATCTGGGCATCGGTGCCGAGCACCACCAGCGCCGGTGGCTGTTCCAGCCGCTCGACCAAATCGCGCAGCAGGTAGTACCCTTCGAAGGGCGAGAGCTGATAGACGCCGAAGTTGAAGGCGGAAGCGCCCAGGCGCTCGCGGAACACCGCGGGCACGAATCCATCGGCGGTCTGCGAGTCACCGAGGAACAGAATGTCGAGCTGCGCCAGGCGGTCGAACTCGCGCTTGCTGTCGACGAAGGCGGCGTAATCGGCAGGCCGGCCGCGGTCCAGCAGATGCGACCAGCCGGCGTCAATCAGGAAAATGAGGGCGGCGAACAGGCCCAGCTTGCAGGCAAAGCGTTTCATGACCAATGACCTCTCCGGAACGTGCCAGGGTTGACGTGATTCAGAATTGGAAATAGATGAACTGTTGCGTCGTCGCAGCGCCGAGGTAGAGAATGGCCAGCGTCAAGAGCACATAGGCGGGCCAGCGCACCAGTGCCGGGCGGTGGGCAAACGTGCGGATGAACTCCTTGTCGGTCTCGCAGGCGTGCGCCAGCTCCAGCACGGCAATCAAAGCCAGATTCAGCAGCAACGTGCCGGGCGTGATGGTCTCGAACAGCGCGTGCAACGGCTCGAACACG
>JBBIKM010000148.1:0-6069 GCA_037445455.1 bacterium
GGCGCAAAGGTACGCAGAGAAAAACTTTGCGAATCTTTGCGTCTCTGCGTCTTTGTGTGTCGCTGTTGCTTTTTGGTTGTGACTTGTCCACGTTGGGGTATGAAGCCCCGACGGGGCGGGATAGAATTGCCTGCGCTCGATCCCGACACCGCGATCCTATTTCGCCCCGCTGAGGCCTGCGGAGGTTGTGATCGACTTCTTAACCTGCTGCCTGCTGCTCCGTTCGGGGCGGTTGAAGCAAATGATAACATTTTCCTGCACCAATGCCAGGCCATTCTGGTGATATGAAAATGTCGATGCTAACTTGACTGACGCGGCAATCTGCGCCCTCGCGTTGGTTCTGCTTATCCCTTTTTCAATTTGATCAACGTAATTTCCGCGGGCGCGCCCAGGCGAATCGGCGGGCCCCAATAACCGGTGCCGTTGCTGACATAGATCCAGGTGTTGCCGTGCTGGTGCAAACCCGAGACATAAGGCTGCTGCAACGGCACGAGAAAATTCCAGGGATAAAACTGGCCGCCGTGCGTGTGGCCGGAGAGTTGGAGATCGAAACCGGCCTCGGCTGCCGCGAAAATGCTGCGCGGCTGATGTGCCAGCAAGATTTTCACCCTGGCCGGCGGCGCATTGGCAAGGGCCTGGCCGGGATTGGAATCGTGATGCGGCACAAACGGCCCGGCCCCAAAATCCGGCACCCCGGCGATGAGCACGCGGCTGTTGCCGTGCGTCAGCACGCGATGTTCATTTAACAGCACGGTGAAGCCCAGGCGGCGCGCCTCCGCCAGCCAGGCCTCGGCACCGGAATAGTATTCATGATTGCCGGTGATGTGGAACTTGCCGTAGCGGCTGTTGAGTTGGGCCAGCGGCGCGACGTCCTCGCGCAGATGGGCCACCCGGCCGTCGGCCAAATCGCCGGTGCAAACGATCACATCCGGCGCCAGACGATTGACGGTTGCCACCACTTTTTTCACAAAGGCGGCAGAGATCGTGTCGCCGACATGCAAATCACTGATCTGCACCAGGCGGAGGCTTTCAAGCTCGGGCGGCAAGTTGGGCAGGGGCACGGTCACTTCCACCACGGCCGGTGTGCGGCGGGCTTGATAAACGCCGTAGGCTACCAACACGGCAGTGAGGCCAAGCACCGCCAGGTTGGTCGCGAGCAGCAGCTCGTGCCGTTGCTCGCCATTGAGCAAAGCCGGGCCATGCGGTGAGGCATGCACCAGGGCAATGGCATGCTGCACGCCCCACAGCGCCAGCCCGGCGAGATCGCGCAGCAACAAAAGAAAGAAGAGAAAATTCAAACCGCCCATGCTCAGAAACGTGAGCCACGCCAGCGGCCGCTGCCACCACGGCTTTTGCGGGCGGCGGGCGATGCTGAAGGTGAGCGGCGGCAATGCGATCAACACCAGGATGCCCAGCCAGGCGAGGCCGGTGCCGAGCGCGTTCATTTGCAGCGGGGCCAGCAGGCGCCAGCCGACATAGCTGTAAGCGAACGCGTAGAGACTGAACGCGATGAGGAAAAACATGCGGTGCTGCCTTTTCAAAATGAGCCGTGACGTCACGGGTGCGGCGGTTCTTCAGTCTGGATATAACGAAAAAGTTTGCCATGAATGCAATCTGTTTTTGCGGGCGAGCGGAAAGCGCCGCGCACACGGCCGCAGCGCTGGCAGGTGCCACCCAGTTTCGGACTGAAAAGCGGGCGGTGAATCGGTACACCATTTCGTGCAAGCATGCACAACCGGCTGGTTTGCCCCAGACTGCCGTTTGAACAATCGCATGCCGGCGGCCGTCTTTTTCACTGCGTGCCGGCACTGCTGGCGCTGACTGATCGTCGTGTTGCGACAAACTTGTTGACTCTTAGAAGAGGCTAAGCTATATTTTGCCGACCTGAGAAATTTCGGCCCGGCATTGCGCCGGGCAGGAGAGAGGAAAACGCCGCGCACAATCATCCCCAACGATATGACCGGAGAGAGGAGAATATCTTGGGCAAGGCCCCGGGAAGAGGGTGAGCGTCAGGACGACAAAGTGACCTAATCATTTGTCGAATGAGAATGGACTTTGGAGTCTTCCCCGTGCAATTGTCCGATTACTTGTCGGAGAACTTGATCTTTCTCGATCTTGACGCGGACGACAAGTACGAGGCTTTCAGCGCGATGGTGTCCCAGATGGCGAAGCAAGAGGCCATCGCCGAGCCTGCGAAATTCCTGCACGAAGTGATCGAGCGCGAGGCCGTGGAGCCGACGTGCATAGGAAGAGGAGTGGCGCTGCCGCACACGCGCACCATGTGTGTCAAGAAACCGATCATCGCCTTTGCGCGCACCAGCCGGAGCATCCCCTTCACGGCCGCGCGCAATGACGGGGTGCAGCTCATCTTTATGATGGGCACGCCGAAGGACGAAGCCAACCAATACCTGCAAATTCTCGCCCGACTATGCCGGTTGCTCCGCCGCAGCGAGTTTCGTGACAAACTTCTCACCGCCGCCTCCCCCAAAGAAATCCTGAAGCTGTTCGACGAATTTGATACTCCGCTCCACTGAACCGTTTCCCCACTTCGCCGGCCCGCCCGGACGCCAAAATCGCATCAGCAGAACGTGACCAAGCCGAAGTCGCTGAGCCATGAATCAATCCTCTTATCGCATCGCCCTCATCACGTTGAGTGATCGCGCCGCCGCCGGCAGTCGCGCCGATGAAAGCGGGCTTGTGCTGCGGGAACTGCTCGAGCAGCACGGGCTGCCGGTTTTCGCGCAGCTTGTCCTGCCGGATGACGCCGGCCAGCTTGTCGATCGCCTGATTCACCTCGCGGAGGTGGAACACGCCGATCTGATTCTCACCACCGGCGGCACCGGCTTGAGCCGCCGCGATGTGACACCCGATGCCACGCTCGCGGTGATCGACCAGCGCGTGTTGGGCATCGAGGAAGCAATGCGCAGCGCCGGCCTCCGCCAAACGCCGTATGCGATGCTGTCGCGCGCCGTGGCTGGCGTGCGCGGCCGGACGTTGATCATCAATCTGCCCGGCAGTCCCATAGGCGTGCGCGAAAATCTGGCGGTGGTGCTGCCGGTTCTGCCCCATGCACTCGCCCTCCTGCGCGAAGAGCAGGTGCCGGATGAACAGCATCTCCTCCAACCCTGAACGCGACATTTGACGGAGACCATTTTGCCGCCTGCAACCAGTCACTCCTCTTCCCCGCCGCCGGCGTGGCGATCCCGCTGGCAGCAACTGCGCGGGCATCTGCAGCATCCCGACCAGCGCTGGAAGTGGTTCATCTTCGTGGGCGTGATCATTTACCTCATTCTCATCAACCAGGTTACCAATCGCCGCCCCGATCACTACTTTTTTGCGCTGCTGGTTTTCTCCTTCGTGCTGGGCCGGGCGCGCGCCAAACGCTTCCTGCTGGATTGGCTGCCCTTCATCCTGTTTTGGGTGGCTTATGACATGATGCGGGGCATTGCCGACACCGTGCGCGGCACGATTCACGTCAGCGAGCCTTATCGCCTGGAACACTGGTTGTTTCAGTGGCTGCCGGGAATGGACATGCCGCCCTTCGATCTGCAGACTCTGCGCTTCGACCAGGATTGGTACTGGCTCAAAGTGACGATCGATTTGCTGGCGGGCAATCTCTACGTCATGCATTTTGCGCTGCCGCTGGTGCTGGGCTGGATTTTCTGGCACACCACCAATGACCGCCCGATGTTCTACAAATTCGTCTACACCCTGACCACGCTCAATCTGCTCGCGCTGATCACGTTCATGCTTTACCCGGCGGCGCCGCCGTGGTATGTCTACAGCTTCGGCTTTGGCCAGCCGGAACCCAACTCGACCTTCTGGGGCACGAGCGCCGGCCGCATGATCGACATCGACCGCTTCATGGGTTTTGATTTCTTCACCACGTTGTGGGGCAAGTTCAACGCAAACCACTTTGCCGCCATCCCCTCGCTGCACGGCGCTTACCCGATCGTGATCGTGTACTTTGCTTACAAGAAATTCCGCCGCCATCTCGCTGTGCTCGTGCTGTATCCGCTGGGCGTGTGGTTTTCGGCGGTTTACTTGAACCAGCATTATGTTGTTGATTTGCTCATCGGTGGACTGTACATTTTTGCCGCTTACGCAATCGCAACCCGCCTGCTTTATCCCAAAGTCTTCGCGCGCTTCGTCGAGCCGAAGGAAGATGCTGTCCGCGCCCTGACGCCTGCTGCATCCTGACGGTGGTTAACGCTCTTTGGCTGAAGAGGAGAGAGACCCATGATCCGCAGTCGCATTCTCAGCACTGGCCGCTACGTGCCGGAAAAAGTCATGACCAATGAAGACATGAGCAAGCTCGTGCCCACCAGCGATGAGTGGATTCGCGAGCGCACCGGCATTCAACAACGGCATTTTGTGGACCGCGAGATCGGCGTATCCGATCTCGGCTATGAGGCCGCCAAGATCGCGCTCGCGCACGCACAACTCAAACCGGCGGATATCGACTTCATTGTGTTTGCCACGCTGAGTCCGGATTACATGTTTCCCGGCTCCGGCTGCCTGTTGCAGCAGAAGCTCGGCATCCCCGGGATTGGCGCGCTGGACGTGCGCACGCAATGCACCGGCTTCATCTACGGCCTGGCTGTGGCGGATGCCTTCATCCGCACCGGGCAGTATCGCCGCGTGCTGCTGGTAGGCGCAGAAGTGCATTCCACCGGCCTGGAATACAACGAACGCGGCCGCCACATTGCCGTGCTGTTTGGCGACGGTGCCGGTGCCGCGATTCTGGAAGCCAATGAAGCGGGCTACGGCGTGCTGTCCACGCATCTGCATGCCGACGGCCGCTTTGCCAGGGAGTTGTGGACGGAAAATCCCGGCAGCCGGCGCATCCCGCGGCTGTACGACGGCATTCTCACCGACGGCTCCTGCTATCCGCAGATGAACGGCCGGGAAGTGTTCAAACACGCGGTCACCAAATTCCCGGAAGTCATCATGGAAGCGGTGCAGACGAACAATTTGACGCTCGAACAGGTGGCGCTGGTGGTGCCACACCAGGCCAATCTGCGCATCACCGAGGCAGTGACCCAGCGCCTGGGCCTGCCGCCGGAAAAGGTGTTCAGCAACATTCAACGCTACGGCAACACCACCGCGGCCTCGATTCCGATTGCCCTGGATGAAGCGCAGGAGCAGGGCAAAATCAAACCCGGGGATTATGTGATTCTGGCCTCTTTTGGCAGCGGCTTTACCTGGGCGAGTGCTGCGCTGCGATGGTGAGCCCGCGCGCCCCCATCGCCTGAGCATCAAATCTCCGGCTCATCGCTGAGACCGCCTGAAGGCGGCGGCACGGCGTGCGGGTGAGCAATCGTTCTTTTTCGCCGGCCATTTCAATCGCGGGCCGGGCCGGCAACCATTGCCCTGCAGAATTCCACCACTGACATTCGATCTCCTGACCTCACCCTGCCTGCCGCCACGGCGCGCAGTTTGGGGAAGGGACATCATTGTTTCAGGATTTGAACCCTCATGCCTCTTGCTTACTTTGATTGCATCGCCGGCGCCAGCGGCGACATGATTCTGGGCGCGCTGGTTGACGCCGGTGTTCCACTTGACTATCTGCAGCAAACCGCCGCGGCGCTGCAATTGCCCGGCCTGCAACTGCGCGCGGCAAAAGTCAAACGCCGGGACATTTCCGCCACCAGCGTGACGGTGAGTTTTCCTGCGGAGCACAAGCATCGCCACCTGCATCATATTGCGGCGATCATCAACGCGGCGGAGCTGCCCGGTGAAGTCAAGCAACAAGCGCTGCAGGTGTTTCAGCGTCTGGCAGTGGCGGAGGCGCGCGTGCACGACACCACGCCCGAGAAGATTCATTTTCACGAAGTCGGCGCGGTGGATGCCATTGCCGATGTTGTGTGTTCCGTCGCGGGCCTGCATGCCCTTCATCTCGACGCCATTTTTGTTTCGCAATTGCCGCTGGGCGGCGGCACGGTGAAATGTGAACACGGCATCATGCCGGTGCCGGCGCCCGCCACAGTCGAGCTGCTGCGCGGTTTCCCCGCGCAGCCGGGCCCCATCGATTTCGAGTTGGTCACACCCACCGGCGCGGCGATTCTC
>JBBIKM010000148.1:6245-15058 GCA_037445455.1 bacterium
TCGATGACATGAATCCGGAAATCTATCCGTTCGTCATCGACCGGCTGCTGGAGGCCGGCGCCCTGGATGCCTTCCTGACACCGATTCTCATGAAGAAAGGCCGGCCGGGGATGTTGCTCGCGGTCCTGGCCGCGCAGGATAAAGTCGATGACATGCTCGCCATCATTTACGGCGAAACCACCACGCTGGGGGTGCGGGTCATGCCGATGAGCCGCCGCAAATTGCGGCGCTGGCAGGAGGAGAAAATGACTTCCCTGGGGCCGGTGAAAATCAAAGTCGCGGAATGGCAGGGCCGCAAACACATGGTGCCGGAGTATGAAGAATGCCGGCGCCTGGCGCTGCAACAGGGATTGCCGCTGCGCCAGGTCTATGACATCGTCGCGGCGGAAATCAGGGCTTTCGGAAACGGCATGAGCTGAGGGGCATGCAGGGGGAAAGCCGAATGCCTGCCAATTTCGCGCGCCGGGTAAAGGGCACGCTGGAAATTCTCACGCAGGAAATCGACTGAAGCACTCACGCTCGAGGCAATGCTGCCGCGCTCCGGACTCTTGATGGGTGCGCTTTGCGCGCTGGTGGGTGTCGCTGTTGGCCAGTGGGCGGCGTCTCTGGCCGTCGGTGCCGATTGGGCGCTGTTGCCGATCTTCTCCGGTGCGGCTTCATTTCTGAGCGGCTGGTTTTGCTGGCAGCGGCTCGTGGCGCGGCGCGCGCTGCCGCCCTGGCGCCGGGCCGCGCTGGCCGGCGGACTGGCCGCGCTGCTCGGGCACTATCTCACCTTCTCCCTCTATTTCCTCTGGGCCAATATCGAGTATTGGATCTGCAATCTTCGCTCCGGTCAGCCGCCCGCCGACCTCATAGACGGCCTGTGGGGAGCCGGCGTGCTTGCGTTTTGGAGTTTGCTCTTCTACGGTTGGCTCACGCTGCCGGTGGGCGGCCTCCTGGGCGCCGGGCTGCTCACCTGGCTGCGTCGCAAGCACTCGTCCTCACGTGAGGAGGGAAAAGCACGCGCAGAAGGAACCGCAGGCGGGAAATGAAAGCACATGCCGCACCAGTGGCTTCCGGCGAGAACCCTGCGAAGACGCGGGCGCCGTGCCGAGCATTTCAAAAGATTCGTTTGAATGGCAGCGGGGAAGGGAATTGCGGGGCGGGATCAATTTGGCGACAGGCGGCACAAGACCGCATTGCCGGTGTTGAAAACAACACGGCTCACGCGGGCCGGATAGGCGGGGAATTCCAGCAATCCGCCCTCATGGGAGACCTGCACGCGCCGCGTCAGCGTGAAGCCGTCGGCATATTCCACGGTGACGGGAACCGGCATGCTGAAATCCGCCGGCACACCCTCCTGGCGCACGTGCACGCGCACAACATACTCGGGCCTGCCGGAGTGGGGCGCGGGCCGCGCGACCGGCAAACCGGCTGGCGGCACGGTGGGCACCGCGGCAATCTCATGGCGCCAGTGATACGTCGGCACGCGATTTTGTTGAATCCATTGGCGGAAGAAGTCATCGAGCGGGGCGCCATAGTGCTGCTCGGCCAGCAGTTGAAAGTCGCGGGTGGCCGGCTCACCGTCGCGATGAACGCGGAGAAAGTCCGCGAGTAAAGCCCAAAAGCGGGAATCGTCGCCGGTGTCCAGATCGCGCAGCAGCCAGCGCAACATGTGCAAAACGTACGCGCCCTTCTCATAGGTTTGCATGTAATAGTCCAGCGCTTCGCGTTGCCCGAGGCGAACGCCCATGGCGATGGGGCCGGCGCGCTGGCCTTCACTCTTGCGCAAAGCCTCCTTGCTGAAACCGAAGCGTTGCATGCCGATGCTCACGCCGACGTTGCCCTGCTCCAGCAAATCATTGCTCCATGCCTGCAAAATCTCGGTGAAGTGATTTTTGTCGCGCAACACCCACTCCACATAAAGCGCGCCGAGGTATTCGGCAAACGCTTCGCTCAGCCATTGATCATGATAGGTGGCCCAGCCCAGCGTGTTGCCGAACCACTGATGCGCGATTTCGTGGCTGCGCAGCGCTTCGCGCGGGCCTTCGGCATGGCCGGAAAATCCCAGCCAGGAGAGCGTGACGAAACCGGGAAAGCCCTGGCTGTGAAAGGTGGGCACCTCGACCACGCGCAGCACCGGCAGGCGGTAGCCTCCCAGCCGGCTGGCGAAGAAGTACAGGCTGTTGGCGACATCGGCAGCCACGCGTTTGCGTGTGCCGGAAGTGTGGCGCGGGCTGCTGTAAATTTCGATCTGCGGCAACCCCAGCCCCGGCGCACGCAGGGTGTCCGCGCTGAAACTGCCCAGGCAAAACGTGGCAGCTTTGGCGGGCGCCACAGTGCGGTAGAAGCTCATGTGGAATCCGGCTTCGTACCAGTCGCGTTCCAGGCGGCCCAGGGTCAAAACGCGCAAGCGCGGCGGGCATTTGTAAACGATATTGTAGTGCGCCCGCTGCAAGTAGCCCAGCCGCGGCACCCAGAAGACCGGATCCTTCAAGGCATACATGCCGTTTTCATGGCGGCGCAGCAATTCACCCTGATAGTGAAACAGCAGCCGCAATGTGTCATCACGAGCGCGCGCTTCATTGACAAAGACCGTGACTTCGCTTTCCTTCTTCTCCCGTACGAAACTGAGCGTGTCGCCGTCTTCCGAGAGAATCCAGGCGATTTCCAGATCAGCGGCCAGCGCGAAATGGAGAATCGGCGGTTTGACCGCGCCCAGCAGGACGTTCACGCCCATGTCGGCCTCCAGCATGCCGCTTTGATTGAGCTGGACCCAGCCGTTGTATCGCAACAACGCCGGCAGGGCGGCCATGGAATCCACCGTGACCGCGTAACTGCACACGGTGAACAGCGGCCGGCCCAGGCGTTTGTGGAAATACTGCAGCAGCACGACTTGCTCGACGGCGGCCGCATCATAGAGATAGATGTACAGCGGCGGAAACGGATTCATGTCGCGCTCGGGATGGAAGGCACACACCACTTGCCGGGGTATGACCGGTTGCAGCCGGCTGCGCAGCAAATGGGCGGCGAGGTTATAGCCGCGGCGCTCGAGCAGCAGCGCCTGCAAATCGCCCGGCAGTTCACGCACCGGCCGCGAGAAACTCACGGGGTCTTGCGGTGGCGTTGCGAGAATGGCAGCAGGCGGCAGCAGCCCCTGCAGAAGGTTGAAAGCGGGGAAGCGCAACAACAGGCGGGTCGTGGTGCAGGTCAGGGCCGAATCCTTGGTGAAGCGGGCAAGCTGAAACTGTTCCGCAGGCTCGCGCGGGCGGAATTCCACCAGGGCCTGGCCTTCGAACACCAGGCCGGTGACGCCGGCGGTGGCGTCTTGCAGCGGTGCCAGCCGGCCGGAAACCAAGGTGAGGCGGAAGTCCGGCAAGTGCAGCCGGAGGGTGTCCGTGAGATGCCATCCGGACTCCGCGACAGCCGGCGTGCGCAGCGCCTGGTAAAGCTGCTGCAAGGCCGGATCGCGCAGGCTATTCTTCTCCGCGGCGTGGCCGGCCGGCACACTGGCGGTGAGGGCAAGGGCGGCGAGCAGGCAGGTGATGACTGGCGAGTTCATCTACTTCATTGATTTGTTTTCATCCTCGCGATGATTTCCAGCCGCGGCTCAGGCTGCCACGTCATGCCGAATATCATCTTCCGCGCGCCAGGGCGGGCTGACGATGGCCGCAAACACGAGAACATTCTGGCCGAGGTTTTCGATCCATTGTTCCTGGCCCGGCGGAATGTAAATGGCGTCGCCCGGCTGCACTTCCTGGGTTTCTGCGCCAATGTGCATGTTGCCCAGGCCTTCGAGAATGTAGTAGACTTCCGACTGCCGCAGCGAGTGGCGATAGGTTGCCTTGCCGGGCTCCACGTAGGCAATCGCCAGAGAATAAGAAATGGCGGCGCCGCGATCGCGTTCGGGATGCAACAGCTCGCGCAGGCGGCAGCCGTCATTGGCAATGATTTCCTCACAGTCCTTTTCGTGCTTGATCAACATACCGGTCCTGCTCCTTTCTGCGGCTATTCACAAAACACCATCAGTGAGAGTTTTCCGCCTCCTGCCCGGGTTCCGCCCGGTGCCGGCGGAGGCCGGGGAGGCGGTGCGCAGCCGTTGAAAACGCGGCGTCTAATCCTGCGGCCTGGCCCTGCCGGCCACTGCAACAATGGCATCGAGCATTTCGCGGATTTCAGCAGCAATCGCCTCGCCGGGCACAAACTTTACCAGGACGTGATAGTTCGACTTGCTCATAAGATTGGGTAAAGCCAGCTTTTCGTGGAATCTCTTGAAAACCGGATCAAGGAATTCGTCACTCGCCTTGAGATCCGCGCCCCAGGGATCCCTGCCCAGAGTCTGCAGGGCCCCTTCGACTTCTGCAATGGCCTGTGCCATGGCTTCGCGCCAGCTTGGTCGAAACAACTCTCCGAACTGCTGGCTGCCCGCATATTCCGCGTAGGCCAGCAGCGTTTCCCGCTGGCACAAGTAGTTCTCAAATTCCCGGCGCTGCCACATGCGCTGAGTGAGATTCGGATCAGCGGGCAGCGGGGAGTCCAGGCGGTCGTAAATCGCGATGCCGATCAGGTCGCCCTTGGCCTCCCGCAGAGCGTAGAAATGCTCTTGCGCTCTGCGTGGCTGATTGCCGACGTAGTGCACGAACGGCCTTGCCAGCAAGGAACGGGCCTGGTGCTGCAACCGTTCAGCATACATGCGCAGCATGGCCAGATCCGTTGCGCCTTCGAGGTAAAGAATCCAGCCACTCTCCTCGGCCAGGTAGTACTGCTCGAAACCGATTTCACGCAGGGCTTTGAGCACCTGGCTGCCACGGTCGTCAATGCGGTGCGGCCGGCCGACAAAAGCGACCACCACATCGCGCCCCGCTGCTTCATTGAGAATGACTTCGGAGTGGCTGGCGGCAATGATCTGGCAGTTCTTCTCCTCCGCCTGCTGCGCAAGAACCTCGTAAATTTGCCGCTGCCGAAGAATTTCAAGATGGGCATCCGGTTCGTCCAGCAGGAGCACGGCGCCGGAATGAACGGCCAGGTGGGCCAGCAACAGCAGTGTCTGCTGCTCGCCACGGCCACTCGCGGAAATGTCAAGCGTGGTGCCGGACCGGTTCTGAAAGTCCATCGTGATTTCCCCCCGCGCTGCGACATATTGCGGGCGATTCAGCTTCGAACCGAACAGCCTCGCAATCAGCTCGCAGATTTCCAGCCATTTTTGTTCGCCGTTTTTGCTTTGCAGAACCTGCCAGCAGAGGTTTCTCAAAACTTCGGCCGTGCGACCCTCTCCCAGTCGGACGCGAATCGAGCCCATTTCGAGCCGGTCTTCGCGGGCGGCCAGGCCGGACATGGGTGGGAGATAGGCCACCTGGAGATCTTTGAGATGGGCGGGAACCTCCATTCGCCGGTTGTCAGGGGCCAGCGGCGGCCGGCAGTAGAGCGACTCCTCATTGGCGTAGTCGAATTCCAGAGAGCATTGCCAGGCTCTTTCGTTCACGCCCTCGACACTGATTGTGATGAGCACGTTGCGCGTGCCGGTTTTGTCGTTGAGCCGGACACCCTCCCGCACGTGCAGGTCCCGCCAGAGCAATTTGGCGGACGGGACGGGAAGCGAGACCAAGTCCTGCCGGTTGATGGTAACTCCCGGGCGTTGTGCCGGTGTTTTCTCGCTGTCGCGTTTCTCCAGCCAGCGCTTGACGCCGACTTCCCACAATGCCAGGGCCTGCAAGGCCGAGGTCTTGCCGGAGTTGTTTGGGCCGATGAAGACGACGCGCTCGCCGAGTTCGATTTCAACCTCGGCAAAGAGCTTGAGATTCCGAATAGTCAATTTGGTGAGCATGGCCGTCTCTCTGCAGGCAATCCCGGATGCTCGCAAACGTTTGCTGTGACAGAAAAACGCAGGTTATGCCACCCTCACGGCCGCAGCCCCGCCGGCACCCCCTCCGGGAAGCGCTCATGAATGGCGGCTTCGATTTGCGCCACACGATTTTCCGGATTGGGATGGGTGCTGAAAAATTCCGGCGGTCCCGCGCCGCCGGGCGGATGTAGTCGGCGTCGGTGCCGAACCGGCTGGCGCGCACCGCCGCCTGCTTCCGCCAGAATCTGCATGACGCCGATCAGCGCACGCGGATCATAGCCGGCATCCGCCAGGAAGCGCACGCCCAACCGGTCGGATTGCAGTTCGTCTTCCCGGCCATACTTCATGTTGACCAACTGCCCGATCACCATCGCGATTTGCGCCGTCTGCTGGCTGCCGGGATTGTAGGGGTCATAGGTCGACAGCACCAGGGCACCGGTCAAGCCCTGGGTGAGCTGCTGCTGCGCAATCCGCTGGGCGCTGTGACGCGCCACCACGTGGCCGATCTCATGGCCCAAGACACCGGCAAGCTGCCCCTCGGTTTGCAGCCGGTTGAACAACGCCGCAGTGATGAACACCGGTCCGCCCGGCAGCGCAAAGGCGTTGACCGTCTGGTCATCCGCCAGCAGACTGAACTCGAATTGGTAGGGCGTTTGCGCTGCCGCGCTGCTCTGTACCAGCTTGCGGCCGACGGCATCCACCAGCGCCTGGGCTTGTTGATCCGGATGCAGCCCGCCAAACTCCGCCTCCATCTGCGGCACGGACTGCAGCCCCAGCGCGATTTCCTGTTCCGCAGTTATGTTGATATGCTGATTCTCGCCGGTCACGGGATTATAGACGCTGGAGCGAAAATACGAGAACAGCGCGAACGCCGCCATCACCAAACCGATTAACAAACGCATCTTGCCGGAGCCGCCGGCAGCCCGGTTGCCTGCCGGGAAGGCGCGTTGTCCCCAACCACGCTGGGGAAACTGCATACGAAACGAATTCCGCTCTAACATGACTGCTCCCTCACACTGATCGTTTGTCAGAATTGTCTCAGGTCGACTTGCTGCCGGCCCGCCCTCTGAGCGGCGCCGGCACCGGCGTGCGGCTGGCGTTTCAGGATTCCGCCGGCACGAACTTCTCCACTTCCATGGCTTCATAGAAGCCGCCGGCGCAGGCGCCGAAGAGCGCATGGCTCAGCGCCATGATCCAACTGCGCATCGGAAAGAACCACGGGAAGAAGAAGCTGATGGTGTAGAAATTGATGGCGTACAATGCCAGGCCGAGCACGGCGCCGCCCAGGATCCCGACGATCAAGCCCCAGCGGTGCAGCACGTACGCAATCAAGCACGCAAAGCCGATGGAGAGCACGAGATGCACGACCAGCGCCACCAGGAACACCGTCAAGTCAAAGGTGGCCGGCGGCGGCAACACACTCTTGCCCATGACCACCGAGGCCACCAACCGCACCACCACCCACGGGCTGCCGACATAAACACTGGTGAGCAACATGTTGACCGCCAGGAAGAGCAGGCCGCTCAAGAAACCGGCGCGCAGCGCCGCGCTCCAGTCAACCAGTTGCCGCATTTTGATTTTGGTTGCACCCATTTCCTCCTCCGTCACCGGGAACTGCAGTTTGCCTCACGCCGCCGGGGATTGCCCGGAGAGCTGTTTTCGAAAAGTGCGCCACCACCGCGTGCGTTGGTGCAGCAAGACAACGGCTGCCCGCCCGCCTCACGCCGGGCGCTGATAGGCCGCCATCTTCTCCTGCAGAAACGGCACCAGCTTGTCGGTGGCGACACGCGTCTGCACCAGAGAATCGCGCTCGCGCACGGTCACGGTTTGATCCTGCAGGGTCTGGCCGTCCACCGTGATGCCGAACGGCGTGCCGGCTTCATCCATGCGGCGATAACGCCGGCCGATCGCGCCGCCGTCGTCATAGAAGACGTTGAACTGCTTCTTGAGCGCATGATAGATTTTCTCCGCCACTTCCGGCATGCCGTCCTTCTTGACGAGCGGAAAGACACCGGCTTTGATCGGCGCGATGACCGGCGCCAGGCGCAGCACGGTGCGGGCCTCCCCCTCGATCACGTCCTCGTCATAGGCGTCGATCAGGGCGGTGAGCACGGTGCGGTCGCAGCCGGCGGAAGTTTCGATGATGTAGGGCACGAACCGCTCGCGGGTGGCGTCGTCGAAATAGCTCAAATCCTTGCCGCTGTATTCGGCATGGCGCTTGAGATCGAAATCGGTGCGATTGTGCACGCCCTCCAGTTCCTTCCAGCCAAAGGGGAATTCATACTCGATGTCGAACGCGGCCGCTGCATAGTGCGCCAGCTCGGCGGGCGTGTGCTGGTGAAATTGCAGCTTGCTCCGGCGGATGCCGAGTTCATCGTACCAGGCGATGCGCTGTTCCTTCCAATACTCGAACCATTCCATGTCGCTGCCGGGCTTCACGAAAAACTGCATCTCCATCTGCTCGAATTCGCGCGTGCGAAAGGTGAAGTTGCCGGGCGTGATCTCGTTGCGAAAGGCCTTGCCGATTTGGGCGATGCCGAAGGGAATCTTCTGGCGCGAGGCCTGCATGACGTTGTAGACGTTGACGTAGATGCCCTGCGCGGTTTCGGGCCGCAAGTAGACGACGTTGGCCGCTTCTTCCACCGGCCCCATGAAGGTCTTGAACATCAAGTTGAACTGGCGGGCTTCGGTGAATTTGCCTTCTTCCGCGCATTTCGCGGCTTTGCGGCCCTTGTACGCCGGCGAGCCGCACAGCGCCCCCTCGATTTGATCGGCGCGAAAACGCGCTTTGCATTCCTTGCAGTCCACCATCGGGTCGGTGAAATTGGCGACGTGGCCGCTCGCCTCCCACACCCGCGGGTGCATGAGAATGGAGGCATCCAGGCCTTCGATATCGTCGCGCATCTGCACCATTGCCCGCCACCAAAAATCCTTGACGTTGCGCTTCAGCTCGACGCCCAGCGGGCCGTAATCGTAGCAACTGTTCACGCCG
>JBBIKM010000149.1:0-14998 GCA_037445455.1 bacterium
CCGGTTTCATCGCTGCCTCGTGAGTTGATGGCCCAGCTCGTGTTCCAGACACTGCCGCAACTGCACGCGGCCGCGCGCCAAATGAGAAGTCACCGTACCCTGGGGCAGCACGAGAATTTCCGCGATTTGCCGCAGCTTGAAGCCATCGAGCCAGAGCGCGAGCACGGCGCGCCGCGCGCCGCTGCGCAGTTTCGCCAGGCAATTATTGAGACTCTCCTCCAGGTCGCCACCGGCCGGCGTATGACTGAAGCTGCGGGAGGCGGGCGGGGCCGGCGGCGCGAGTTCGAGCAAATCCATCAGCTCGGTTGGGCGCAGCAGTGCGGAGGCGTGCTGCTGGCGATAGAAATCAATCAGCTTGTGCGTGATGGAACGATCGAGGTAGGTTTTGAAGGTGCTGCGGCCGGCGAAATGGCGCAGCGCGGTGGTGAGTTTGAGAAAGAGATCCTGCGTGAAATCTTCCGCATCCGCGCCGGGTACACCTTTGCGGACCAGGACTTTGTAGACGTACGCATGATAGCGTTGAAACAGAGTCCGAAACGCCCCCTCCTCCCCCTGCTGATACTGCTGGATCAAAATTTCATCGTCGGGCACGGTCATGTCTCCCTCCCGATGCCATCGGTCGGAAGCGAGTCATCTGCGTCTCCTCCGGTTGGCTTCAGCATAGGCGCCGACGCTCTCATCGTTGCGGCGGTAATATCCGCCATTTCGGCTTGAAGAGCAAGCGAAAACTCTGCGCGCGCGGACTGCTTTGAGTCAACCGGTGAATTGCTGCCCGGGCAGTGCCTCAGTTATTGGTGGGGATGATCCGCCACGGCTGTGCCGTGGCGTCACGACACCCCGCTCCAGGCGCCAAAAGCAACGGTGCAACCGTTGCTGATCAATATGACTCCGCCAGTATCTGAGACGTTACCTGCCCGGTCAAGCTGGGCCGGCTTGCCGCTGAGAAAGGCGACCCCAGCGGGAGCAGGAGGCGGTTGCATTTTTCATCGCAGGCTGGCAATCGGCAAGAGGGGGCGACGCCGACTGACCGCTGCCCGAGGTCGAATTCTCCCTCCGCGAGCTGCGCAGCCGGCAGGGTGATTTTGCGTTCAGCAAGAATACTCGGCGGCCGGCGCCCGACACCGGTTTCCCTTCCCTGCGGCGACCGCCAGAATTTTTCGCCGCTGCATAAAAATCGCGCTGGCTGCGTCTGGAGGAGTGTGAGAGTGAAGTCGAGTTGGAAGGTCTCGGGAATGCCTGGGGCCTGCACGCTTTCATGGTGCCCGATCCCATGATGATCGCGGGCAGCGGGAAGGCTGCAATGCTCCGTGGCATTGGCCATTCGCTCCGATTCGATGGCCATCATCAAGGGTATGAGAAAAGCCTTGAAGTGGAGTCATGCAACTGTATTACCAGGAATCAGGAGGTGCATCATGAAGTACAAATCTATCATCGCAGGTTTTGCCCTGGTTTTGCTTGCGACCACAGGTCAAACCTACGCACAGACGGGAAGCGCTGATGGGCATCAGACTTTGCAACAAGCTGCGTGGGAGATGCCCCAACCCAATGTTGTTATCAAGTGCCTGGAATTGCAGCCCGCTCATGCTGTGAGAGTCACCGATCTCGTGCCGGCTGAACTCCAGCAAGCGGTCGAAAAAGCCTGGCCGGGAAAGACCATCTCGAGGAATGCTGGACTATTCCAAGGTTACTCGCTCGGCGAGCCTGTCACGTTGACTTATGAAGTCATTGTGACCGAGCCGGGAGGGTACAACGTCGTCTGCAACACCTCGCCTGAGCTTCCCATTTTATCGCCGCACGAGATTCCGATGATCGTCAGCCAGAGCGGGCAAACGCACAGGTTCGATTTTCGGTTTCGTTGCGGCACACCGGGCAACTACTGCATCATTCTCAGCGTTCAGGCCAAAGAGGTTGCAACACGAGGCAGCGGCGGGAATCATGTACTCTACTTTCGCATGGACGATGCGGGTGGGAGGTTGGTCGATGCCGAGGGCCTGCTTTATGAAGACAGATTGCAGGCGTGGCGGGTGCGCTACAATTCTGATCCAAGCATTCTGGCCAAGCTTGCATTCGATGGCGCTTCGGATCAACCTTTGTCTGAAAGCAAGACGCAGCAGCCGGCGGTGCCAAAGAGCCAGGCCGCCATGGGAGGAAGCGTCACCGTCACAGGCAGAATCACTTATCAAGACTACGACTTGCAGGACAAGCCGGTCAGGAACGCCGTTGTCGAAATTTGGGAGCGCGACCTCTGGGAAGATAATCGCAAAGTTACAACAAATACCAATGAGTTCGGTGAATACCGTGGGAGCTACTCCCAAACCTATGACACACCAGACCCCTATATCAAGGTGTTCTCCCGCACCTACGACAATTCCACCGGGGAGATTTGGATTGGCCATTCTCGACCGTCGAATTATTTGGAGGACAAAACAGGAACAGTCCGAATCGATTTGAATATGAAGGACGATGGCTTAAATCACCCCCGGAATAAGGCGTTTGCCATTTTTGACCACTTGCAAGAGTGCCAGAATTTCTTCACCAACAAAGGCGTGGATCCTCCCCCACTGTACATCGACTTTCCTTTCACAGGACAGACAACGTTCGCCCCTCACTCAGACCATGTCGAGCTGCGATTCTCAAGCGCCGATATCATGTCCAGCTTTACGGCAGTCCCAGGAGTGATTGCCAGGATGTATGGCCTCTATGCCATGTGGTTGCTTTTTGACAAAAACTACCCGGTGAGTGACATTGCCGGACATCCGCTCAACACTCAGGTGTCGCGCGAGAGCGCCTGGATTCATGGCTGGGCGGATTTCTATGCCATTCGTGAGGGTGGCATCTACTACGATGCCAATGGCGATAAGGAAGACTTGAGAAACACCGATAAACTGACAGCTCTCTCGGATTGGGATAACGTGCCGGGACGAGTTGCAGGAGCTTTGTATGATCTATTTGATTCGAACGACGATGCCACTGAACGTTGGGATAAGTATGCCGGAGGAGAGAATCAGGAAAAGATCCTGGCAACAATGCGGGAGGGTGGAAGGAAAACAACCTTGCGCGATTTCTTCGACAAGTACACTGCAAGATACCATGCCGCCGACTTGAGCGGGAGAACCAGGGCCTATGGCGCGCTCACTCAAAACGCCATTCTGTATGACCGCTCCATTCCTTCAGCTCCCGGCATTCCCACGGATGCAGACCAGTACAGCTCTTCTCTCGACGTAACCTTTTCCTGGTCGCGCGCAACGGATGAGGAAAGCGGCATTGCCGGCTATCGTGTGAAGATTGACAAACCGCCCGGCATGGAGGAATTCTATGAGTGCTTCTTCGATGAATGCCAACACAGTGACGGCCTCTATCGCCTGGCTGTTCGAGGGGAACATGGCCAGACCCTGTATGCCTCCGTGCAAGCCTTCAATGGCTCGGGCATCGAAGGGCATTGGTCCCCCAGGAGTGACGGAATAACCATTGACACGACGCCGCCCACCTTGGCTGGCACTCCAACTGATGAAGGAGATTTTACGGACGCGGCCTCGACCACCTTTTGTTGGAGGGCAGCAGGCGATGAGCAAACGGGAATAAGTGGCTATCAATTGCAGGTCGGCACTTCCATCGGTGGCAATGAGGTTTATGACGAATGGCTAAGTACTGAGTTGTGTCAAGGAGTAAACCTGCTCGCGCTCGCGTGGCGACCAGACGCTCAAATCCTGTACGCCAGAGTGAGAGCGAGAAACGGCGCCGGGTTGGAAGGGACCTGGTCAAATCCCAGCGATGGGATCATGGTGTATTCTGCCTTACCTCTTGTTCAGAACACAAACATCCCTCCCAACTCCGGAAATGTCAGCCGGGCAGCCGAGGTCGTCGTTACTTTCAACAAAGCCATGCTCCCGAAGTTGTTCAGTCCGGCAAATTTCGTCATATCCGGCAGTCAGACGGGATTGCATCCAGGAGTAATCACGCCGAGCAGCGAGAATACCACCATGACCTTCAAGCCGGCAAAACCGTTCGCAGCGGGTGAGCAGGTCATCGTCATTTTGTCAAAAAGGCTGGCGCTTGCCGAGCCTTACACCTTCTCCTTCATGATTGCGCCGGCTCAGGGTGCTGAGACCTTTGCTGCCGCGCCCGGCTCGCCGTACCGCCTCAGCTTCTTTGCCGGTGACAAGACGCGCAATCTGGTCACCGCGGATTACAACAATGACGGTCATCTCGATTTGCTCATTCTGCGCGCGGAAACCAATCATGCGCTGATCTTCCTGGGCCAGGGCGACGGCACGTTCAAGAAACTCCCCGATGACAAGTACCTGGGCGCGGACGCTTGGCCGATCTACACCAATCCCCGGCGGTTCTATCCTCAACACGTGGCAACCGGCGACCTCAACGCCGATGGCAAGATGGATCTGGCCGTCTGCACGGCTGACCTCGAACCCGCAACGCCGGACTATGTGCTGGTGCTGTACGGCCTCGGCGACGGCTGGTTCGGCTCGGCGTTTCCTTATCAAGTCGGGCGCGATCCGTGGAATGCCGCCATTGCTGATCTCAACGGCGACGGCCGGCAAGATATTGTGGTGAACAATCACGCGGAGGCGACCATTGCCGTGTTGCTCGGCCAGGATCAGCCTCCCTCTTTCGCGGCCGCGCGTTTTTATGCCTGCGCACATCCGGCGAACGCACTGGCCGTGGGTGACTATAACAATGATGCCAGGCTCGATCTCGCCGTGGTCGGTGGTGACAAGACCGAGGCGTCAGCGGTGCAGGAATTTGGCACCGTATTCTTGGGAAATGGCGACGGCACCTTTACGACCCAGCGCGGCTTCGTTCCCGGCGAAGGGCCGTTGCAGCTCGCCAACGCCGATTGCAACGAAGACGGCATTCTCGATCTGGTGGTGGCGAATGAAGATGACGGCTTCCCGAACTATGCCGGCAGCAAGAGCATTTCGGTGTTGCTGGGCCGCGGCGATGGCCGCTTCTTCCCGCGCATGATCCATCCCATTGCCTTGACCGATTGTGAACCGCGTGCGGTGACCGTCGCGGATTTCGACAAAGATGGGCATGTGGATGTCGTCGTGGCTGCCTCCGGCACCGGCGAAATCGTGGTCCTGCGCGGCGACGGCAAGGGCAATCTGGCGAATCCTGCGGCGTATCCGGTGGGCGACACGCCCACCTCGGTGGTTGCGGGTGACTTCAACCACGATGGCATTCTGGATCTCGCCGCCGGCAACTACGGCCGGAAAGACAACAAGGGCTGGTATGGCCCGGGCGCGATCAGCGTGCTGCTCGGCGCCCCCGCCGCCACTGCAACGGAGACCATCACCTTCGGCGAAACCGGCAACACTGATTTTGCCGGCGTGACGCAGGACGCACACATTCGTGAAATCGACTTTGCGCAGAACCGGAATTACGGCCACACCACCCGCTTGCGCGTGCTCGGCGCCAATGCCGAGAAGAAGGAATGGCGCGGCTTGTTGAAGTTCGATTTTGTTCCGGGCCTGCAGTCGCGCGGCGTGAACGCGGCGGATCAGATCCTTTCCGCCAAAATCACTTTGTTGCTGGCGGAATCAGAAGGGGTCAAGGAAGATCAACTCTCGCTGCATCGCCTGCTGCGGGCGTGGGGTGAAGGCGCGGGCGACAACACCGAAGCCAAAGCCGGAGAAGTCACCTGGCTGAGCGCCAAACACGCGCAGGCATGGTGGGCCAATCCCGGCGGTGATTATCTCATCACGCCTGATGCCGTGCAAGCGGTCGGCAATGCGCCCGGCACCTGGTGTGAACTGGTCGTGACCCAGGCCGTCAAAGCCATGTTTGCGGCGAATGCCAACGAGGGCTGGTTGCTGATTCTCGAACCCAATGCCGGCATGCGGTACTTTCACGCCAGTGAAGAATATTTGACGCCGGCCTATCGTCCCAAGCTGACGGTCGTGGTGCAGCCGGCGCTCGGCAAACCAACCGGCGATGCTGAGCTGGCTGCCACCGGGGTGCCGCAGGAGTTCCGGTTGGAGCAGAACTATCCCAACCCCTTCAATCCCGAAACCGAGATTGGCTTTGCGTTGCCGGAGGCCTCAGCCGTGAAGCTGACGGTTTTCAACCTGCTCGGCGAAAGGGTGCGCACGCTGGTGGAGCAGGAATGCCCGGCCGGCTTTCACCGCGTCATTTGGGATGGCAAAGACGAGCGTGGCCGGCTGCTGGCGAGCGGAATCTATCTTTACCGCCTGCAGGCCGGTGAATTCGTGCAGGTGAAGAAGATGAGTCTGCTGCGCTAAGGCGCTTTGGCCGTTCGCCACGACTTGCCGTCACGGCCGCGGAAATTGCCAACGCAGCACTTGCGCTGCTGCCTTGATTTGAGTGCGTGCTTCCGCGTGTCATTGAAAAGGAATCCGGTGTGTCAAGCGGCGCCGTGCTCACCTCTTCAGAGAATTCTGGCGGAATGACACGAGCGCTGACCATACTTTTCAAAGTAACAAGCCACCACAGCCGTTTTCAATTGGATGAAAAGGCTTGCAGTCTCCGCCGCTTGTGGGCGGATGTCGAAGCCAGTGGATTCGCGGCTGCAACAATGCCCCACCAGGGGGCAGGGCCACGAACCTGCACATGCATTTGAAGAATGCTGTAGGGTGACGCAACCAACCAGGCACAAGGACACCTCGCGTGTCTTTGTGCCTTTGCTTTTCCTGGGTAAGGCCTCAGTTATGGGTGGGGATGATCGGCCACGGCTGTGCCGTGGCGTCACGACGCCCGGCTCCAGGCGCCAAAAGCAACGGTGCAACCGTTGCCGATCAATTTGACACCGCCGATAACTGAGGTATTACTTTCCTGGACAAAAAGCCCTTGAAATTGAAAACAACGCTGGTTACCATGCGCTCCCAAGCCTTGCACGACGATCCCCCGCGGCCGGCATGAGCAATGACTCGCCGGAGAGTGGCGGCCAGCCCGGTTTCGTTCACGCCCTCATCTCCCGATGCTCAATGCCTTTGGTTCCGGCAGTAAGCCGACGAGGGGCACAATTTCCAAGAGTTGCATTTTGGCAGGGTGACAGAATTTACCGGATGTCAAACAATCTCGTCAATCCTGCCATCCTGTCGAAAAACAACGCAGCCTGATTCTCTATCTACTTCCTGGCATTGCTCACGCCGGTGACCGGCGCGGCTGCGCGTCAACGCTGCGCTTCGCCTGAGGCTGCAGCGTAACGCCGGTGCGGCGGCAGCATACTCACTTCAAAACTCAATCGCAACAGAAGGGAGAAGCAAGATGGCATGGCAGCGACGGCTGTGCAAATTGGGATTCCTGCTGGCAGCGCTGGCAATGCTGCCGCTCATGGCGCAGGACAAGCAGCAGGAAGCAGAATATCTTCGGCGGCATTACACCAAATACGAGTACCGCATCCCGATGCGCGACGGCGTTCGCCTGTTTACCAGCGTTTACGTGCCCAAGGACAAGTCACAAACATATCCCATCCTGCTGAGCCGCACGCCCTACAGCGTGGCGCCCTACGGCCTCGATCACTATCTCGACAAGCCCGACAAACAACGCTGGCGGTATTTCCAGGAAGGCTACATTATTGCGGCGCAGGACGTGCGCGGCCGCTACATGTCGGAGGGGGAATTCCAGGACGTGCGGCCCTACCTGCCGGCGAAAAAAAGCAGGCGCGACATCGACGAAAGCACGGATGCCTACGACACCGTCGACTGGCTGGTGAAAAACCTCCCGGGTAACAACGGCCGCGTGGGCGTCAGCGGCATTTCCTATCCGGGATTCTACAGCACGATGGCCGCCCTCGACGCGCATCCGGCGGTCAAGGCCGTCTCGCCGCAGGCGCCGGTTTCCAAGTGGATGGCCGGCGATGACTTCTACCACAATGGCGCTTTTCTCATCTCGCATGCCTTCGATTTCTATGTGCGCTTCGGGCAACCGCGGCCGGCGCCGACCAGCACGCCGGTTCCCCCCTTCGATCATCAAACACCCGACGGTTACCAGTTCTTTCTGAATCTCGGCCCGTTGTCCAACGCCAACACCCGCTACCTGAAGAATCAGGTGGCCTTCTGGAATGAACTGGCGCGCAACAGTGTCTGGAATGCCTTTTGGGAAGCGCGCGACGTGCTGCCGCATCTTCGCAGGATCAAGCCCGCGATGCTGGTGGTGGGCGGCTGGTACGACACGGAGAATCTCTACGGCGCGCTGCACACCTATCAGGCCATCGAAGAAAACAATCCCGGCGCTTTCAACATGCTGGTGATGGGGCCGTGGTCGCATGGGCAGTGGGGAAACGACGACGGCGAACAACTGGGCGATCTCCACTTCGGCGCCAAGACTGCCTCGTTTTACCTTGAGCACGTTGAAGTGCCGTTCTTCAATCATTATCTCAAGGATCACAGGCAGCCGGAGCTGGCGGAAGCCATGGTGTTCGAAACCGGCGGCAATGTCTGGCGCTCATTCGAACGCCGGCCACCGGCGGAAGCCGCGGCAGTGGCGCTGCATCTCCACGCCGATGGCACCTTACGCTTCGAAGCTCCGGCGGCCCGCGACAGCGCGTTCCGCGAATACCGCAGCGATCCCGCCAAACCCGTGCCTTACACCGCGGAAATCAGGCACTGGTACAATCCCGCCTTCATGCTGGAAGATCAACGCTTCGCGGCGACACGGCCCGATGTGCTGGTCTATCAAAGTGAGCCGCTCGCGGCGGACTTGTGCGCGGCCGGGCCGATGACCGCCACTCTGTTTGTGTCCACCACCGGCACGGATTCCGATTGGATCGTCAAGGTGATCGACGTGTTTCCCGAGAACACACCCGACCCGGATCCCAATCCGCGCAATGTGAAGATGGGCGGTTACCAACAGCTCGTGCGCGGCGACGTCATCCGCGGGAAGTTCCGCAACAGCCTGGCGGCGCCTGAGCCGTTCACGCCCGGCAAAATCACCAAGGTGGAATTCGTGCTGCAGGATGTGCTGCACCGTTTCAAACAAGGCCATCGCATCATGGTGCAGGTGCAGAGCACCTGGTTTCCGATGACCGATCGCAATCCGCAGAAGTTCATCGATATTTTCACCGCGCAGCCCGGGGATTTTCAAATCGCCACGCAGCGCGTGTACAGCTCGGCGGAATATCCCAGCCGGGTCACGTTGCGCATTCTGCCCGAAGCCGGCCGGCGGTGAAACCGGCGCCGGAAAAACCTCTTGAAATTCAGCTACGCTTCTGATACATACAGGCACGCGACGGCTGAGCCTGCAGCCACGGCTGCGCCGGGCGGGGTCCCCAGGCGTCTGGCTGGTCACCCTTGGAATGTAATGCCGGCGCTGTTCCAAGGGATGGACGCAACCGGGCGGAGGTTTACGATCGGTTGAATTGTTTCCAGCCGTGGGGAAGTTTCCGTGCAGCCCGAAGGGCAAGCGTTTTTAGCTTTTCTGGAAACTTGCGCAGGGTTGGGTCAGCCGGAAAGAAGAAGACTTGCGCTGCACTTGCCACCAAGAACTGGAGAATTCATGAGTGATCTGACCGTTGTCATGCCCTTTACGGCTGCGCCTGATGCAAGACCTTTGCTCGAAGAGTTGTCGCAAGCCGCCGTGGTTCGCGAGATCGTGCTGCTGCATCAAGGGGTGGAATTGCCGGCGCTGGCCAAGACGGCGGGCCTGCGTGTGCAGGGGCTGCAGGCCGGCCGCACGGTGAATGCGATTTGCAGGCGCGTCAAAACCAGCCATGCCCTGATCATGCCGCAGCCCGCGGAGATTCAACTCGGCCAGCATGCATTACAGCGCTGGATGACCGTGGCGGAAGGCACCGGCGCGGGCATGGTCTATGCAGACTTCCACGAGATCAAAAACGGCGAACGCCGCGAGCATCCGTTGAATGATTATCAACCCGGCAGTGTGCGCGACAATTTCGATTTCGGGGCGCTGCTGTTGTACGACATGAAGGCGGTGCGCGCGAGTTTGAAGAAGTACGGGGCGGTGGCCAACCTCGCGTATGCCGGCTGGTATGACCTGCGCCTGAAGCTTTCGCTGCACGCGCCGCTGTTTCACCTGCAGGAATACCTCTACAGCAAGGTCGAATCCGACCTGCGGCAGAGCGGCGAGAAGTTGTTCGACTATGTCGATCCGCGCAATCAAGCCGTGCAATTGGAAATGGAGAAAGTGGTGACGCAGCATCTCAAGCGCGTGGGCGCCTACCTCGCCCCGCGCTTCAAGAAAGTGCCGAAACCGGCCACGACCTTTCCGGTGAGGGCGAGCGTCATCATTCCGGTGCGCAACCGTGCGCGCACGATTGCCGACGCGGTGCACAGCGCGCTCAGCCAGCAAACCGATTTCCCCTTTAATGTGATCGTGGTCGACAATCACTCCAGCGACGGCACCACCGGGAAGCTGCAGAGCCTGGCGGCGCAACATGCCGGTTTGCGGCACCTGATTCCCGGCCGCCGCGACCTGGGCATCGGCGGCTGCTGGAACGAAGCGATTCAATCCGAGCACTGCGGCCGCTACGCCGTGCAGCTCGATTCCGATGACCTTTACAGCGGCCCCGGCACGCTGCAGCGCATCGTGGAGGAATTTCAGCGCGGCGATTACGCCATGGTCATCGGCTCCTACCGCCTGGTCAACATGAACCTCGAGGAGATTCCGCCGGGCCTGATCGACCATCGCGAGTGGACGCCGGCCAACGGCCGCAACAACGCGCTGCGCATCAACGGCCTGGGCGCGCCGCGCGCCTTTGACACGGCCTTGCTGCGCGCACTGCCCCTGCCCAACGTCAGCTATGGCGAGGATTATGCCGTGGCGCTGCGTCTCTCCCGCGATTATCAAATCGGCCGCATTTACGACTGTGTTTACCTCTGCCGCCGCTGGGAAGGCAACACCGATGCGGCGCTGCCCATCGACAAGATCAACCGCAACGACTATTACAAAGATCAGATCCGCACGATCGAGCTGCTCGCGCGGCAACGCCTGAATCGCCGCCGCCGTTGAAGCGCAGCGGCACCTCGGCTTCACCGGCTGCGGATTCCGCCACCGCGCATGCAAGCGCATGATTCCGCCGCCAAACCCGGGAGTCAAAGTTTGCTGTCACATCGTTATTTTGCGGAATATGGGCCGGACAAGAATTCGCCCGCGCTGGCCCGGCTGGCGCTGGATCTGCTGGCCCAGCAACAAGCGGCCTGGCCGCAACTCCGCGAAGGCTATCGCGCCCTCGCCAGCGTGCAAGTGCGCGAGTTGGATCATCACGAGTATGCCGTGCGGCTGCAGTTCAATCCCCTGCGCGTCGTGAGCTCCGGCGCCAAAGTCGATCCCCGCTCCATTCAAGCGCGGCCTTGCTTTCTCTGCATGGAAAATCTGCCGCCGCCGCAACAGGGCATTCTGTATCGCGAAGAATTTCTGGTGTTGTGCAACCCCGCGCCGATTTTCTCGCAGCATTACACCATTTCCCACCTGCAGCATCAGCCGCAGGCGCTCGCCGGCCACGTCGAGACGCTGCTGCAGCTCGCCCGCGATTTCAGCCCGTATTTCACCGTGTTCTACAACGGCCCGAAATGCGGCGCCTCGGCGCCGGATCATTTGCATTTTCAGGCCTGCCCGCGGCGGGTGATTCCCGCGGAAACGCAGATGTATGAACCCGCCCGGCGTTTGCTGATGAAAAGCCTGCTGGGCGTTTCGCTGCACAAACTGCAGGGTCTGGGCCGCGAAGTGCTGCTGCTCACCGGCTTCGAGGCGGCTGCGCTGGCAACCGTGTGGCGCCGCACGCTGGCGGCAATGCAGGCCGTGCTGCCGATCGATCATGAGCCCATGCTGAACGCCATCTGCTTCTATGAAGAGGAACTCTATCACGTTCTCCTCTTTCCGCGGCACAAGCACCGGCCGGAGGTCTTCTTTCGCGAAGGCGAAGACCGAATTCTGATCAGCCCGGCGGCAGTGGACATGGGCGGGCTGATCGTCACGCCCATCGAGAAGGACTTTCGGCAGGTCGAGGCCGCGCTGGTGGCGGACATTTATCGCGAAGTCTCCATTCCACCGGAAGTCACCCATCAAATCCTGGCACGCATATGATTGCAAGCGAACCGCGCCTCAAAATCGGTGTGCTCGATCACCGGCAGCAAGTGCACGGCACGTTCAACGGCGCCTTTGCCCTGCCGGACGGCCGGCAATGCCACGGCGCGTTTACGGCCGTTGCGGCAAACGGCGCCGTCGTCCTGAAGAACGGCAGCGGCGAGACCTGGCTGAGCGCGCCCGCCATTCACTGCCGCAATGTCGCCGCCGCCACCTTCACGCTGCACGAAGTCGTTATCGGCATTGCTTTTCACTGGGAACGCCGGGAAGACCAGACTTTTGCGGGGGATCTGCTGCTGCTGGCACGGCCGCAGGGCACGCTGGCGGCGATCAATATCATCGCGCTGGAAGATTATCTCGCCAGCGTGATATCTTCGGAGATGAGCGCCACCGCGCCGGTGGAATTGCTGCGCAGCCATGCCATCACCTCGCGCAGTTGGCTGGTGGCAATGCTGGAACGCGAACAGCGGGAACAGCAGCGCGGCCGGCGTTCGCAACGCACCCTGACCGGGCCGGGCGAGTTGATCCGCTGGTACGATCGCGAGGATCATGATCTCTATGACGTATGCGCCGATGATCATTGCCAGCGCTATCAGGGCGTCACCAAGATCATCGCGCCGGCGGCGGCCGCGGCCGTGCAGGCGACGCGCGGTGTTTTCCTGGTATATGAAAATGAAATCTGCGATGCGCGTTTTTCCAAGGCCTGCGGCGGCTTGAGCGAGAACTTCGAAAATGTCTGGGAAAATACGCCGGTGCCTTATCTGCAGTGCATCGCGGATGCGCGGCAGCCGCACACACCCGTGCGCAGCGAGGCCGCGGCGGAACAATGGATTCTCTCCCAACCCGACGCCTTCTGCAACACCACCGACGGCAGGATTCTCCGGCAAATCCTGCCCTCGTTCGATCAGGAGACCACGGATTTCTTTCGCTGGCGGGTGAGTTATGAACGCGAACAGCTCGAGGAGATTCTGCACCGCAAGTCAGGCATGCGCTTCGGCGTGCTGCGCGATCTCGTGCCGGTGCAGCGCGGTCCCTCCGGCCGGCTGGTGAAACTGCAAATCGTGGGCAGCGAGCAAACGCTGGTCGTGGGCAAGGAGCTGGAAATCCGGCGCTGGCTGTCGCCCAGCCATCTTTACAGTTCGGCCTTCATCGTGAAGACCGAGCGCGATGGCCGCGGCCTGCCGGTGCGCTTCACGCTGCACGGCGCGGGTTGGGGACACGGGGTGGGCTTCTGCCAGATTGGCGCGGCGGTCATGGCGATTGCAGGCTATCGCGCGGAAGAAATTGTGCAGCATTATTTTCGCGGCGCAGCGCTGCAGAAACTCTATTGATGCGCGCGGCCCAATTCCTCCCGGCCTCCTTTTTCCATCGACTCACCATTCCCCCCACTGCAGCATTTCCCCGCAGACATGAATCATATCCGCGGGGAGATGCTGCCCGCGGCCGGTGCCGGGGCTGTGGCTCTCACTTGAGCGGCGTCAACTTGAGCAGGATCACATCATGAGACGCCACACGGCCGGTGAAAGGCCGGTCAGTTTTGCCGCGACTCTTCCTGCCCCACAAATCGCGAATGGCATAAGTCGTCCTGGTGAAATCGATGGCGCGTTCAGAGAAATCATCCCTGATCGCATGCTGCTTCCAGGCAAAGGAAACCTCCTGCGCCGCGTGACCGCGATTGAGAAAACACACCGCCCAGGCGCCGTGCGCCAGCGGTTTGAACCAAATCTCCAGGCTGTCGCGGCTCGCGTATTTGAAGCCCTGAATGCCGAGCGAGTCCTGATTGACTGCAATGGCCTCGCGGTTGGTCAGAATGGCAACGGTTTCGGGCGTCATGTTGCGCAAATCATTGCCGGCAATCAAGGGCGCAGCCAGCATGCACCACAGCGAGAAATGGGCGCGATCTTCCTGCACGGCCATGCCGTTGCCGACTTCCATCATATCGGGATCATTCCAGTGATCCGGCCCGGCGTGCACGCGCAGCCCGTCCTGCATGTCGAGAATGTAAGTGACACCCCAGGATTTCCACGTGCCGTGATCAACGAAACAGTCGAAGCAGTTGGTGATGTCGCCGGTGGTGCGCCAGAGATGGCCGATGTTCCTGCCCCATTCCCACGGCTTGTTGCTGCCCCATTCACACAGACTGAAGACGATCGGGCGGCCGGCGGCATAGAGCGCCTGGCGCATGGTCAAATAGGCGCCTTCGGCATTGAGGGCTTCGGTGTTGCACCAATCATATTTCAAGTAATCCACGCCCCACGCGGCGTACTGCCTCGCGTCCTGGAATTCATAGCCGCGGCTGCCCGGCCGGCCGGCGCAGGTTTTCCAACCGGCATCGGAGTAAATGCCGAATTTCAGGCCTTTCGCATGCACGTAGTCCGCAAGCGCTTTCATGCCGGAAGGAAACCGCTCCGGGTGCGGCTGAATGAAGCCCAGGCTGTCGCGCTCGCCGTGCCAGCAATCATCGATAACGATGTACTGATAGCCCGCCGCCTGCATGCCGCTGCTCACCATCGCATCAGCGGTTTCGCGAATGAGCTTTTCCGTGACGTCACAACCGAACTTGTTCCAACTGTTCCAGCCCATCGGCGGCGTCAGCGCCAAGCCTTCGAATTTCTGCGCCCAGGCAGAGGCCGCGGCCAGCACGAGAAGGAGGAGAGCTGTTCTTTTCATTGACCATCTCCTTTCTGGATCGGCTCGAATACGCTCGAGCAGGAAACACGAAAAAATTCCGCCGGCTAGCCAGGGCGGCAAGCAGCGCCACAGCGGGCATCCAACAAACTTCCAAAGAAAGTGTCAACTAATTTCAGGACGAAACAGCGCCCTGGGAACTGATGGAATTTGTCGCCTCCAGCCCTGCAGGGGCGGTATTCCTGAAGTGGTTCTATCGCGCCCCGGTGGGGCTTGGAGATTTCTCCTGATTACGGAGTTCCCAGGGCGTTGCCCTTCGCTATCACCTTTCGCCCCGTTGGGGCTGGTTGGA
>JBBIKM010000150.1:0-6296 GCA_037445455.1 bacterium
GCCGGCATGATCACCTCGCATGATCCGCTGCCCGAGCCGGCACTGGCCAAACCGGCCAAGGGTGCGCGCTATCGAGATCCCGTCTTCGGCACCACCATCCTGCGGCTGACCGATGCCGCGGCGCAGGGCAGTGATGGCTTCATCTGCTACTATCCCAAGCTCAACCCCTTCAATGCGGATGAATCCCGCATTCTGATCTATCGCCGGGGTGGCGAATGGCACGTCTACTCGATTGCCGGCGCCTATCTGCAGCGGGCGCCGGTGAAAAACACGCAAACCGATCCGCAACCGCGCTGGCATCCCACGGATCCCAACCGGCTGTACTGGTTTGACGCCAACAAAATCATGGTGCACGATTTCGCCAGCGGACAGACCAGTTTGGTGCACGCGTTTCCCGAATATCAGTTTGTCACCGATTTCGATGAAGGCAACTTCAGCGCCGACGGCCGCTATGTGGGATTGGCCGGCAAAAATTGGCCGTGGTCCACCGGGCTGCAGGAGTTCTTTCTCTTCGATCTCGCCAGCCGGCAGCGGGTGGGCGCGACCATCGCCGCCACCGGCCATACCGTGGATTGGGTCAGCGCCTCGCCCTCGGGAAAGTATCTCGTGGTTTTGGTGGGCACGCCGCACGGCGACGGGCAATGGCAGGGCCTGGATGTTTATCGTGCGCCCAACCTCGAACTCATGCCCTTTGCCTATTACCCCTTCAGCGATCACGCCGACTTGGGCTATGATGAACAGGGCCGGGAAGTCTACGTGACCGACAATGCCGAAGCCACTTATCCCGATCGGCTGCGACATCTCGAGAAATACCGCCTCGACAACGGCGAGAAAACCGATTTGCTCGGCTGTGCCTGGGGCTTGAGCCGCCTGGTTTCCTGCCGCAACTTTGACGTGCCCGGTTGGGCGATCATCAGCACCTACAGCTCGCCCGAGCATCTTGCCGATGAAAACGTGCATCCTTTCGATGACGAGATTTTTGCCGTGAAGCTGGACGGCTCGCGCGAGGTGCGGCGCATCGCGCATCATCGCAGCCAGCGCTTTTCCGTGGGGGATTATTCCTACAACATCTATTGGGACCAACCCAACGCGGTGATTTCCCGCAGCGGCAAATTCATTCTCTTCAGCAGCAATTGGCGCAAGCTCGGCGGCCCGCAGGATGTTTATCTCATTGATCTGCGCGAGCAGGAGGGTTGGATTGCAGGCGTGTCGCGCGATGATGAATCGCCGCTGCCGCCGCAAAACGTCTCAGTTCACTGAGGCGTTGGCCCAGGCGCGGCTGGCTTCATTCATTGCGCGATTTCAGCATGCGGCGGAAGGAAAACAGGGAGGCGGCCGGGCCGGTTGGTGCGGCGGCTTGATCGCCCGGCAGCGATTGTTCGAGGGCGACCTGCAGCGCGGCTTCCAACTCCTCCAGGCTCTTGAAGCGGCGCTGCAGCGAGCGGTCAGCGGCACGCTCGATGATGCTGGCGAGCAGCGCGGGGATCTCCGGCTGGAGGCTGGCCAGCGCGGGCGGTGGAAGGGTGTGGAAGTCGACCGGGTTTTCCAACACTTCCTGCTTGGCGAAGGGCGGCTCGCCCGCCACCAGTTCATACAAAATCATCCCGATCGCATAAATGTCACAAGCCGGCGTGAGTGTGCCGTGCAGCAGCCATTCCGGCGCGCAATAGCGCCAGCCTGACCCTGACGGCCGTTGCGCCGCGCCGGGCGTTGCCGTGAATTCCGGCACGAAGAAGTCGGTGATTTTAAGCTCGCCGTTGGCCATCAGCCAAACGTTGGCGGGCTTGAGATTGCCGTGCACGATTTTTTGTTTGTGCGTTTGCTGCAACACCCGGCAGATTTTGATGCCGATCGCCGAAGTCTCGAAGGGCGAAAAACGGTTTTTGCTCGCCAGGCTCTGTCCGAGCGAAGAACCTTCAAGATATTCCCGGACGTAATAAAACAGGCCATCCTGATAGCCGAGATCGTAGAGCAATGCCAGCCCGGGGTGTTCCAGACGGCCGAGGCGCTGCAACGCTTTGATCGTTTGTTCGCGCCGGGCGGGGTCTTGCGCCAGGCGCAGGCTGCGTTGCGGGCTGAGCGCCTTGAGAATGACGCGCCGCTCCAACTGGCGGTCGCGGCCGCGATAGGTGCCGGCAGAGCCGTTGTGGTGCAGCCGTTCGACCACCTGGAATTTTCCGAGCTGATAGCTGCGCTTTTCATCCACATAATCCAGCGGATTGTACCACACCGCTTCATAGGCCTCAACACGAAATCCCGGCAGCTCGGAGACATAAGTCCCGCCCAGGCGCGCGGCCACGGTTTCCACATTCATTTCCCGTTCATAAAAGCTGCGCTCAAACAGCAGGCGGCTGCCGGGGGAAGGCTCGCGGCTGGTGCCGGCTTGCTGCGCCGCCACCAGATTGAGCGCGAGATGCAGCGCGGCAAGGGCGTGCGTGGCGGAGGCGGCCTCCGGTCGCACGGCATGCACCACCATCGACACGGCCAGCCGGCTCGCCGGAGAAGCGGAGAAATTGTAGTTCTCGATCTTGTGAAGCAGTTCCACAGTGGCACGCGCCAGTTGCAGGGATTCGCCGGCCACGGCAATCATGCCGTCGCTGAGCGTGAAACACACGGCATTGACCGCTTTGCTGAGATATTTTGCGGAGAAATTCAAGAAGCGGCCGGCGAGGTTTTCCGCCAGTTGCGCGCTGGTTTGCTGCGCGATCTTTTCGAGGTTGCTGATTTGCAGCACCATCACGCGCAGCGTGGCGCTGGGCAGATGCAGGCTGGAGGCATCCAGTCCCAGATCCGAGGCCAGCCGCGAAAACAATTCTCCCGCCAAACCAGCGGCGGTGAGCGGCACACCGGCTTCGGCAGCATCTGCGGCGGTGGGCGGCGCGGCCACTGGCAGGGGCATGGTCGGCTGCGAGCCGAGCAAACGCGACTCCACCAGGCGCAAGGCATATTGCAACTGGCAGAATTCCCGCACCAGCGTCACGCTGTTCAATTTGCCATAGGCGGCAAGCGCGCGGCTGATGATCTGCGCTGCGGCCGGTGGATACCCCACGCCCTCAGGCTCACGATGAATGCGAAAGGCGGCGGTGAGTCCGCGCAAGCGGTGAATGACTTCGGTGTGCGGGCTGACGGCTTCGAGGCGCTCCAGCAGCGTTTCGGCTTCGCTCTCGCGGCCGAGTTGCCAGGCGAGCTTCTGCAGCCGCGACAAATTGCCTGCCTCCCGGCCGCGCTCCAATTGCACGACCTGTTTGAGCGCTTCGAATGCGTGCGGCAGTTGATTCTGGTTTTGGAAATAGAGAAAGAAGGATTGATAGATGTCCTTCTCAAAGGGAGGTTGAAACGCCAGCGCGCGTTGATAGACGCGAAAGGAAAAGGCGTCGAGCGCGCGCTGTGCCAGCAAAACCTGGCAGAGCTTCAGGCACAGCTCTTCCTCCTGCGGAAAAAGCTCGAAGGCACGCTCGTAGGCGGCTTTGGCAGGAGGAGAATAATCGCGGCGGGCGAGATGGGCGAGGGCCAGCTTGTGGATGATCTCCGGCGACTCGGCGCCGGCCTGCAGCAGTTGTTCGAATTTCTCGATGGCGTCGGCATACTGGCCGCGGCTGTAGTAGGCCTCGGCCAGCGTTTGCAGGATGGAAATGAGACGATTGGCCTGTTGGGGTAAATTGGTCATCGTAGATGCGAACGCGCAACGAGGTGTCCTTAGTTCTGCCGGTTGAATTCCAGCGGTTTGACGTCACCCTCCAGCACTCGAAGGTTTGCGCGTTGGTGCATGATGCGGCCCAGACTGTCTTTGATCGCAATGGTATACTGGCCGGGGCGGAGGAAGAATCCGACATCGGCAACCTGGCGCACCGGACCGATCAAAGCCTCATTGACGAACAGCAAGGCGCCGTTGTAGCGCGGCCGGTTCAAGCCGGGCAAATAGATGCGGCCGCCGGCCTGCGGCACCAGGCTGGTGGTCTGCGCGGTGGCGCTGTTTTCCTCTCTGCGCTCAATGAGATTGGGAAAAGCATTCGGTTCGTTTGCTGCATCACCGGCCCCGGCCGTGCCTGCTGCCTGCGGACTGCGCGCGTTGCCGGTGCCGGCCGCGGGCAATGGGGCTGCGGTCTGTACGCGATTGGCTTCGCGCTCGCCGGCCTGCAGAGTATCTGCCGCATCGCTGGCCCGTTGCGCTGCCACCGCCGGTGCTGTGCGCGCCGGCGCGCTGGGCGCGGCCGGACGCGCGGCCAAATCGAGCAGGCTGCTGTCGAGCTGCACCACGGTGATGCCCTCGCGCGTGTTGGCATCACTCGCCGGCAGCAGCCCGGCATGCGTTTCACCGGCATTCCCGGCTGCGGCATCGGCTTCGACCTGACGCCCGAAAAACGAGCGCATCACGCCAAAACCGGAGGCGGCCAAAACCAGCACCAGCGCGCCCGCCACCAGCAATCGCCGCGGCGAACGCTGTTTCCGTTGCGGTGAGGCCGCCGGCACCTCGGCATGGCGGAATTGTTTCTTGATGAAGCGGTCTTCCAGCGGCAACAGCTTGGCCGGCTCGTTGGGAATGGTCATTTTTGCTTCGCCCCAGGGCGAGGCTTTGTTCGGCACTTTCTTCACACGCGCCGCGGCCGCGGTGATGTTGTCGGAGCCGTTGGTTTCCTTGGCGTGCTGCACCAGTTGCTCGACGCTTTTCTGCAGCCCGGTATCTTCGCGCGGCGCGAGCGCTTTCAGAATCTCCGGCTCGGAGAGCGCATTGTGCAGGCCGTCGGTGCAGAGGAGAAAGGTGGTGTTCGACGTGAGCGGAAACCACTGCACATCGATCTTGACCGAGGGATGGGTGCCGAGCGCGCGAGTCAGGACGTTCTTCTTGCGAAAATGATGGGCCTCCTCCGCGCTGATGTCCCGGTCCTGCAGCAGTTCATTGATCCAACTGTGATCTTCAGTGAGCGGCTGAATCTTCTCGCGCGTGAGGCGGTAGATGCGGCTGTCGCCGACGTGCACGGCGCAGGCGGAATGATCGGAGAAAGCCACCGCGGCGAGCGTCGTGCCCATGCCGCGCAGCGCCGGATCCTGCTCGGCCATCAGAAAAAGGCGGCGGTTGGCCAGGCGCGCGCCCAGCACCAGCCGCAGCGCGAGCACGGGCAGGCGGTCGGTAATGTCCTGGCCCAGCCGCGCGATTTCAGCGAGATCGGGATAAAGGAAAATGTCGCGCACGGTTTCGCCGGCAATGCGGCTGGCGGTTTCGCCGGCTTTGTGGCCGCCCATGCCGTCGCACACGATGACCAGATTCTTCTTCTTGGAATAGAAGAAGAAATCCTCGTTGCCCTCCCGCACCGTGCCGCGATCGGTCGCTGCCGCCATCAATATTTCCATGACACGCCTCGTTCCCTCGGAATTCAGCTTTTGGCAAATTGACGCCGGCGCTGGCGCAGCAGAAAATTGCCGAGATTCGCCAGCAGCATCACGCCGGCGCTGAAAATCAGCGTGGCATCATAGGCGCCGGTGGTGCGCTCGACGTAGGTGACGGCGGCGCGATTGGTGGCATCCGCGTAGCGCTGCCCCCACACGATCGTGCCCGCGGCCACCCGGCGATTGCTGCGAAAATCATTCACCGTGCCGTCATAGTTGAGCACCAGAATGTCCATGGTGTTGTTCGCGCCGGCATCGGCCAGCAGCGGCATGTCCGCGGGATGCTTGAGCGCCTTGTGCTCCTCCCACAGAATGCCGCCGTTGCGGCCGTCGAGAATTTTGATGATCCCCAAAATTTCGACTATGACAACATCGGTGTGGCGATCCTTGTTGAAATCGAACAGCGCGGGCAAATGCAGAATCGAGCCGCTGCTGACGCGCCACAGGCTGCGTTGCTGCTGGCCTTCGCGGCCCGCGCCGGAAAACGCCTGCAGCGAGCTGTCCGCGCCCACCACCACCACGTCGCTGCGGCCGTCGCCGTCCACATCACCCAGACTGAACGGGTAGTTGAACTCGGTCACCGGCATGCCCGCGGGCGCCAACGCGCTCCACCACAACTCGCGCGCCTTGATCTTGCCTTCCGGGGTTCTTTCCGAAATGTCGATGGCAACCAGATTCCCCTGCATGCTGGAGACCACCAGATCGGGACGCTGGTCGCCGTTGAGATCCGCAACGCCCACCGGATAGCGGATTTGATTGTCCTCGTTGTAGCTGCCTTTGAGTTTGTTCAGGCTGAGATTGACATCGACCGTGCCCGCGAGGCGGCGCTCGGCGCCGTCGAAAATCAGCACCAGCCCGCGATCGGTGCCAATCAGAATTTCGTCGCAGCCGTCATTGTTCAAGTCCGCGGT
>JBBIKM010000150.1:6306-14790 GCA_037445455.1 bacterium
GACAGTGGCGCCTGCGAGACCAACCCCATTTTCACCTCCACCCATTCCGGCTTGAAGATGCGGGAATAGCCGATTTCGAGTTTGCCGTCGGTGCTGATCACCGCCACATCCGGGCTGTCGTTGCGGTCGAAGCGGCCGACGACCGGCGGCCCGATGATTTTGGATTCGAAGAACGGGCTGGTCCAAATCTCCGCGCCATGCAGGCCGTCGATGGCCACCAGATGCGCATCGGCGGTCAGCGCCACGAGATCGTCATTGCCGTCATCGTTCAAGTCCGCGGCGGTGGCGGGAAATGCGTGATCCAGCACGATCCCGCTCGACTGCCAGAGCCGGCGCCGGCTGCGTCCGTCGATGGCCGCCAGCGTCCCATTGCTCTTGGTGACCACCAGATCGACATACTTGTCGGCATTGACATCTGCCAGTAGCGGCTTGGGCGGAATGCGCGTGTCTGATTTCGAAAGTTTGACCGTGTTCTTTTCGACGTCGGTCAGATCGATCTTGGTGAAGATCTTGCTCTGCACTTGCAGCGGGTTGGGCGTGTGTGTCACCACGGCGCGCGCCTGCCAGGCCAGCACCGCGAGTGCCAGCGCAACGGCGGTCAGCACGCCGGCGCCGATGTTCATGGCCAGCGAACGATAGCGCAGCCACCAGGCCCCGGCGCGGCGGGGATAGGAAAAATCCCAATTGCCTTCGGCGACAAAGCGAAAAATCGTGCTCTGCTGGTCGCTCACGATTTCGATCTCATCGCCGGGCGTGATCAGCCATTCATCGGTCTCGCTGAGCATGTCCTGATTCAAATACGTGCGGCTCTTGCTGCGCTTGTCGCTCAGGTGGAATTTGTTGTCGCGATAGGTGATGGTGGCATGGCGGCGGGAGATGCTGGGATCGACCTCACCTTTGCGGTTTTCGCGGATGACGATATCGTTCAGCCGGCTATCACGGCCGATGCGCGTCTCACCAAAATTGACCTGATAGCGCTTGCCCAAATAGGGGCCGTAGATCGCCAGCAGGTAATAAGGCGACTTCTCGACTTCGCGGCCGGCCTGAAAGGCGTCTTTTTCCTCCTCGGCGGAAACCTGCTCCAGGACTTCGGAAAGTTCCTTTTTCAGGCTGTCGGCTTTGAACTCCTCGGCTTCCTCCAGCCGCTTGGCGCGATCCTGGTCGCTGGGTTCGCGAATGTCGAAGAAATGAGGCTCGCCCGGCCGTTCGCCGGGGTTGGTGACTTCGCCCTGCACCACGTCGATGACCGCGTCTTTGACATCGCTCCAAAAATCATTCACGGAGCCGCGGCCGGCGCGGTCGCCCGCCGGCGTCTCTTCCGCCTCCAGCGGGTTGCGGAAGACCAGCGTGTGATCGCCGATTTGAATCGCATCGCCGTCGTGAATTTCAGTCTTGTCGTGGAGGCGGCGGTTGTTCACCTGCGTGCCGAAGGCGCTCTTGAGGTCGCGCACAAAGTACCGGTTGCCCTGGCGCTCAATGTGCAAGTGGTGCATCGAAACCTGGCGGTCTGCAATGACCACATCATTTCCGGCCTCGGAGCCAACAGTGAAAATGGAGTTGGCGCCTCTCAATTGAAACTCCGCCAACACCTCCGCCTTTTTTTTGAGAACCAGCTTGGGCATGATCTCTTCTCCCTTCCCATGGAAGGCTGTGACATTAATCCCTTAACGCAATCAGGAAACCGACTGCAGTTTGAACACCAGGCGCTTGCTCGTGGCGCTGACCTTCAGCTCCTTCACCGCCAGACGATAACCGAATTTTTTGACGCGAAAGCGGTATTGCCCCGGCGCCAGCTTGTTGAGCACCGTGCCGCTCTCCTCGGTTTGGCCGAAGAAGGAAGGTACGGCATTGGGCTGGGAGAGCGGTTGATAGCTGATTTGCACGCCGCTCAGGGGCGCCTCGGTTTGTTCATCCTGCACCACCACTTCGACGTCGATCCGCTCACCTTCCATGCGGGCAATCGCGATGTTGCCGGTGGGCGGGATGGTCAGGCTGTAGTCCTGATAGCCCTCCTTGGAGAGAATGGCGGTGTAGGTGTAGGGCAGCAGCGTCAACTCGCACGGCGTGGTCGAACGGGTGCGCACCCGCTGCCCGCCGGAGATCAACTCCACCACGCGCGCGCCGATGTCATTATCGCCGGGATCGGATCCGTCTTTGGCGAAAATGCGCACCACGCGCGACAGCACCTCGTGGTAGCTCGAGGGCGTGTTGGCATCGACGGTAATGCTGAAGGACTTGGGCAGAAAGCCCGGTTTCTGCAGCGTGATGGTGTGGCTGCCGGTGGCGAGCAGGATTTCGTTGCTGTAGCCGGTCATTCCCATCGGGCTGGTGCCGTCATTGACGTAGATTTCGGCATGATCTGGAACCGAGCTGATGATGATGGCCTTGGCAAAAATGCCCTCCAGCGCGTAGTGCTCGCGTTGTTCTTCG
Source organism: bacterium (assembly GCA_037445455.1). Classification (GTDB taxonomy): domain Bacteria; phylum Zhuqueibacterota; class Zhuqueibacteria; order Zhuqueibacterales; family Zhuqueibacteraceae; genus Coneutiohabitans. Next base: position 8,737 of record JBBIKM010000150.1, read on the forward strand.
ATGCGTTGAAACCGCCATAGCCGCCGGTCGGTGATGGTCTCAACGCCCTCCAGCGTGTTGAGCGTGAAGCCCTGCAGCGGGGAGAGGCCTTCCTTGCGCATTTCGACTTCCAGCGGATCGCCCACTTCCCAGACCACCCGGCAGGGCGTGAGTTGGGTATACTTGACATTGTTCAAGTAGACCTCGGCGCCCTCCGGCTTGGAGGAGATTTCCAGGATGGTCTTGAAGCGAAAAACATAAGGCAGATTCTGATCGCTGGCGCCCTCGCCGATGATCGAAGCACGGCCTTGCGGCGCTACTTGAATCGAGCGCGTGATCGGCTCAAAGCGCGGCAGGGTGAGCGTCAGCTTGTGCACGCCCGGTGAGATTTTTTCGATCGCCAGCGGCGTGGTTTTCGGCAGCAACCGGTCGTCGAGATAGACCTGGGCATTGGGCGGAAACGACACCAGCCGGATGGCCGGCGGAAAGAGAAAATCATAGATCGACGCGCCCCAGGCCGTCCAGCGGGTGAAGGTATCCACCAGCGTGAACAGCAGAAATGCCGCCAACACACCGCCGGCCGTCAGAAGAATCGTCTTCTTGTGCGAGCGGGCGGAAAGGCGAATCACATCGATGATGGTGCGGACTTCTTCCTCTTCTTCCTCCTCGGCGATGACCTTGTAGAAGGCAACCTCCTGCGGTTCGCTGCCGTTCTTGGCGCGCTGATCGGCATCCTCCGGTTCGGGCGTCAGTTCGAGCTCTTCGGGAAAATCCCGCCGCCCGGATCCCCGGCCCCATTCGAACTCGTCCTTCTCTGCGCCGCCGCTTTCCGATTCCACGCGCGCTTGCTGAAACGAAGTGTGGGGCTTCGGCCCTGCCTCAAAGCCGGCCGCCGTGCTGTTTTCTTCAACGAAGAAGCTGCCGGGGTTGGCGGTTTCCTCCAGCCGCTGGCCGGCACGGGGCGTTTCGACCCAGTCGCCCAGCGGCGCCGCCTCCGTGCCCGCGCCCGCTGCCGCGCGCGATTCGCGCGCCGGCGCGACGCGCTCCACGATGTTCGCCAGCTCAACAGCATAATCCATCGCCGGCACTTGCTGCGAAAGATAGCTCATCAGCTCCATGTACATTTGGTTGGCTGATTGAAAGCGCTGGCTCGGCTCGCGCTGAATCGCCCTTGCGACAATGTTGATCAAAGCAGCCGGCACGCCATTGTCGGCGAGCAGGGAAATGTCCCACTCCCCGTTGCGCAGATGCTGGATCATCGCCTGGGCGTCCTGCTCTTTGAAGAGCCGCTGTCCGGTCAAGGTTTCATAGAAAACCACGCCCAGCGAGAACAGATCCGCGCGTTGATCGAGGCTGCCGCTGCCATTCACCTGCTCCGGCGCCAGGTAGGTCAGTTTGCCCTGCACCACAACTTCATTCTTGCGGTTGTTGTCAGCCTGGTGGCGCCGCGCGCTGGCCAGCCCGAAGTCGATGATCTTCACCTCGCCCAGACGATTCAGCATGATGTTGCCGGGCGAAATGTCCTGATGAATGAGATGCAAAGGCTGATGTGTGTCCGGGTCGCGCCGGGTGTGCGCATAATCGAGGCCGGCGCAAATCTCGGCGACGATGTAGGCGGCGAGAGAGGGCGGCAGCAGCGCCGGCTCCTTGCGGCTGGCGCGGATGAGTTTGCCCAAATCGAGGCCATCGACATATTCCATGATAATGTAAAACTGGCCGCCCTCGCCACGCCGGATGTCATAGATGCGGACGATATTGCGATGATTGAGTCGGGCAATCGCCAGGGACTCCGCCTGGAAAAGGTCGATGTATCTGGCTTCACCGATCAACTCGGGAGGAATGGCCTTGATCGCGACCGGTTTGTCAAACAGGCGGTCACGGCCGTAGTAGATGACGCCGAACCCGCCTCGTTTGATCTCGTAGATCATCTCATATTTGTCGTCCAGAACTTTTGCGACTTCCATGGACTCACCTTTCTAAAGCTCGGTTAGCGCGATGCAGGCCAGTGATGCAGATTGTGGGACTGAGGGACCATCGCCAGGTTGAGGGGAATGAAGCGGCTCTTCAGCCAAGGAGGAGCGACCATGTTTTCATCCTAAATGCCCGACCTGACGCGCAGAACGAAAAAAGGTCGAGGCTGGCCGCGGCTGCGTGTGCGGCGTGCGGAAAGCACGAGGCCAAGAGCGATTCATCCTAAATCTAACTGGCGCATACCGTTCTTGCGGAAACACCTCGCCGTAACCTTCAATCAGACTTTCAATCTACGTCCAGGCACACTTCTCTTTGATCACGGCCTGCTAAACTATACCGCCACCTTTGTCACTTTGCGAATTATCATGGCATACTTTTAGGGAATGGCCTGGGCGGACTGGGTAGAGCTAAACCGAGGAGAAATGGAGAGCTAACCCGCATCGCGGGGTGAGCAGATCCGGCATGTCAAACCGTCAGCTTTTTTTCCGTGGGTTAATTCCCGAAGGGAGGACAAGAGCTTGCGGCAAGCTGCACTGCCCTGCAATTGCAGAGTGTGGCAAGTACGCCGCGGTGAGGTGAGTGAAACTGCCCGGAGTCATCGGACACATGCCGGCAGCAAAATGTGAGTCAAGCGGAACCGCATGCGGCACGGAATGCACCAGTAAGATTAACCAAAACGCCAGAGCTGCTTTCTCGAATCGCGGCGAAACATTTTTATGAATTGCCTCTGGCCGCCGAGAATGGCAAGAAATAGCTTGATTTTTTGGTCGAATCTTCTATATTGGCAGGCGTTCACAAAACATCGCGGGGTGGAGCAGTCTGGTAGCTCGTTGGGCTCATAACCCAAAGGTCGCGGGTTCAAATCCCGCCCCCGCAACCAAGCCAAGCGCATGATTTTGATCAGAAAGGGAATCCCCGTGATTCCCTTTTTTGTTTTTCGGCCGGGGACAAAGATGGACAAGTTTGTACACCGTTTGGCGCTGGAATGACGTTTGGGGGTGATGCCACGATACCGGAATGGCCGCGCCCAAGACAGGTTCTTGGCGGCCTGCGGTACGGATCGGTCTCGCCCGGCTTGTTCTTACGTCCGTGAACTCATTGCCTTGCCGCCGGCTGCCGGTTTCCTTATGACCCAGGACAAATCCGGCTCCTCGCGGCTGCCCGTTTCAAATTCAGTACTTCGCGGCTCCTCGGGTGACTGGCCATGACCTTTCCCGCCAAGGGCTTTTCGCCAACTGCTTGATCCCCTGCATCTTGGCCGCAAGACTCGCGAAATTCCGCCGTATTGCCATCCCTGTTCCCAGCCCATCCGCCGGAAATGACCTTCTGCGACGGCCTGAAAATGAGCTTTACAGGCCAACGTGACGCTCCCCAGCGATCGAGACCGTTCCAGCACGGTCTCGCGCCTCCACCGCTTCAGTTGGCGGAGTGGCGCATCTACCATCCGCCGACGCCACGATAGCCCGCCCCATTGTTCTTAGATTTCAAAATCCTGCTTGACTATTTCATGGCGTTTTTGCATTATGCGGCCATGATTTATGGGTGGCTGCTCTGAGCAACCTCCGCGGATGCTGGCAGAAATGCGATGAGTATGATCATGCATGCTCCATCGATCCCTTCGGGCCAACCCTCTCCTCCCATCGAGAAATCACGTCCAGCTCAAGCATCGACATTCATCCTTTCGGCTTTCAAGCATAGTCAGTGCCTTTTTGAGTCAGGACTTGCAGCGTTACGTAACCGCCGCCGTAAGCACCACAGGCGCAGGGTGAGCCGCAAGCTGGCTTGGAACACAGTGAAATCGGCACATGGACCCTGGCGCTTGAGCCGGAGTCCGGCGTTGAGTTTTGCCATGCCGGCACAGTACTTTGACACTCTGGGATTACCGCGACTTTACGCATAACGAGTTCACCCAGCCGAAGCGCCTTGGCACGTGACCCGTATGCCCAGTGGTTTGCGTACACTATGGCGAAGTGAAGGGAGTTCCACATGAGCATGCGTCGCCTTCTCGAATCAAACCGTTTGTACCACCATATTGCCGATCAAATAATCGAGCACGTTACTCAGCTCTGCACAAAACTCACGCCTTTGCCATTCTATACTTTGCACAATGAAGTTCATCTGCGCAACGTTGAGAGCAATCTCGATAAAATGCTGTTCCCGCGCGGCGACGATTTGGCACTTCCTCAATTGAATGAAACAGAGGTTTTTCTGCTCTTGACCGGAGCTTGGCTTCACGATATAGGCATGCTTAGAGGGTTGTTGGATGATGATATCAAGTTCACCGATGACCACATTCGCCACAGTCATGAGAAGCGATCGGCTACCTACATAAGTGACTGCTGGCCACCCACGCTGGATTTAGGGCCCGGACTACAATGGTATAAGGTTGCCTTGAGCAACATCGTCTTCTATCATCGTAAACGGAACAACATCAGCGAGTGTGCGCCTGAAATGTTCGTCGAAGGCCTTGCAGTGCGTATGCAATTGCTCGCTTCATTGTTGCGGCTGGCGGACGCGGCGGAACTGAGCGGTGAACGCACGCCCGATTTCCTGCGGCGTCTTTATTTTGCCATGGGCATGAACGCTGGACATCTTGAACATTGGGCAAGGTATCAACTCGTCAACGCAGTCACCTTTGAACAGCAAAGTGGTGAAATTGTTATTCATGCGCTGATTCCCAAGACCAACACGCTAGGCGACTTCGATTTTAGGGCTATAGTCAGCATCTTGGTCGGCGAAGTGCAGGAGGAACTGGAAACCGTTCATCCTATTCTGGCTTCCTATCGCGGCCTTGCCTACCGAACGGTAACTATGAAATGCCAAGAGGTGAACTACTTCCCCAATCGAAACGAACTCATTCAGGCTTTTGCACCTTATATTGTAATGGAACAGCCGAGCGCTGGCACAATGGCGGCGCGCTTCGCTGATGTACTACTTGAGGCCTGTTCGATCCCAGGCCAAGCCCCCCAGCGGCTGCAGGATTATGCGGCGGAGCTGTTCCAGCGCACGGATGAGCGACGCCCGGGAAACGTGGCCCTGGCGAATGTCTGGCGTGATTTGCAGGCAGTCTTCAGGCAGCGGCGCTTATCCGAAGTTCGTAGCGGTATGGAGCAAATTACCCGTCACTGGCTGCACGCTCGCCAGCAGGCATTGGACCAGATCAAGGCTTCTGCTCCAAAGGTGGATCTTATCCACCCGGGCGACCTGGTCGTTGTGCTTGGCTATAGCAGTTGTGTTCGTGCCCTGCTAACTGGCATCCCAAATCATTCCGAAGTACACATCTATGTTGCCGAGGTTCGGGGGCGTGCTCTGTTGCCGTGGCGGAGCGAGCCGGAAGCCAGTGAAGGTATCAGCATGGCACTGGAGGCCAAAGCAATGGGATATGACACTTCTTTTGTGGAAGCGGCATGGGTCCCGACTTTCTTTGAGCTCAACAAGCAACAGCCCTTGTACAGCAGCGGCCGGATCATAGTGATATGCGGTGTGCGTGGCATACTTAAGGATGGCAGCATGCTCAACACACCTGGTCATCTCAGCATCGCCATTGCTGCCAAAGCTTTTGATATCCCATTCTATGCCGTGACGGAACTGAGCAAGCTTGCGCATGAGTCTGTTTCACAGCCCCGCACTGTCAAGCCCTCACGTGAATTCTCGGACATCCCGCATTCCCGTAAGTTGCGGGATGCCAATATTAGTATTCGTCGGCCGTATCTTGATTTGGTTCCTGCTAGTTTGATCACAGGTTATATTACTGAGCTTGGCGTCATGCAGCCGCACGAAGTGATTGTTAACCTGGAAGCCGAAAATCCTGCCGTGCCTTCACCCTGAGTTCAAACAGGGAACGAGTTTTACCAATCAGCAGCATGTCATATCTGTTCAAAACAGAATCTCTGGAAAGCAGTGCTGTCCGGTTGAGCTTTAGAAGCGATTTTGCGGGCTGTGTTTCTTGAGCTTGTTCGATTTCAAACACCGATTCTCAAGATACGTCTCGCTTGCATTCTGCACGGCGTTGACGTGCTTGCGGCCAAAAAAAGTTATCCACATATCCACAGACAAATTAGCAGACCTTTGACAAAGCGCGTCTTGTTCTCCCGTGTTCTTGTT
>JBBIKM010000151.1:0-14655 GCA_037445455.1 bacterium
GCGCCGGCGCGCAACGCGCTGGGCGGCGCGGAAATCTACGCCCTGCTCGCCGGGCCGGAGGTGGTGTGGGCCGGCACCAACAACGGCGCGTTCAAGTATCATCCCGGCCGCCGCGAGTGGAAGCAATACACCACCGAGGACGGTTTGCTCGATGATCACGTCAATGCCATTGCGCTTGACCGGGAGCTTGTCTGGTTCGGAACGGATTTGGTATTGACCGTGTTTCGCTGGCAGGCATTTCATCGTTTCGAATAAAGGGGGTTGGTGGCGTTCTGATCAGGCGCCAGGCCGGCCTTTTGACGTTTCGCGAGTTTGCCATGCAGCGAAACGTTGCTGCTCGCCGCCATTCATGAAGCCGTGCTCCAGTTTCGGCACGGCCGCGAGGAGACCGTCTCTTTTGGCGCACAGACGGTCAATACCTGCGCGGGCGAGCCTCGCATGTCGCAGGATCTCGGCTTGCTTTCCGTGCACGCCCTTGAGCTTGCAAAAGAAATGCAGGATCATCTCAGTCAAAGATTGCGTTGTGCTGTGCGCCTGCGCAAGGTTGGTGAAAGGAAAGGTTTCCGCCTCCAGCAAGTCAGAAATGCCGGCGACCGCCATCGCGTTGCGGTCCGGCCGGTCGCGAAACTGCCACACGCAGGGAAGATCGAGGGACTGCTGGTCAGGGCGCCAGCAAGATTTCACCAGCGGCGCGGCAGGTCCAAGTCTGGCGCGGATTGGCGGGGCTTGGCGATGTTGCTGTTGGCGTTTCCTGAGCTTGAGGCCGCGTCGGGGCCGGCGGTAGAAAGCCTGAAATCGGCTGGGGCTGATGCCAGGATACCGGAGGTCTGGCAGGAAGTGACGGCGCAGGACAAACTGCCGCCCAAAGAAGATGATGAGTTCTGAATGCTTTTCTTGAGCGTATGGATCTCTTCAGCCAGCTCGCGCAGGAGAATCTGCAGCACAGCACACCGCTCGCGGAGCGCATGCGGCCGCGGCATATCGATGAGTTTGTTGGGCAGGAGCATTTGCTCGGCCCGGGCAAACCCCTGCGCCTGGCGTGTGAAACCGGCGCCTTCGGCTCGCTGCTGCTGTGGGGGCCGCCGGGCAGCGGCAAGACCACGCTGGCCAAGCTGCTGGCGCAGGCCTCCCAGGCGGATTTTTTCATGCTGAGCGCCGTGGCGAGCGGTGTCGCGGAAGTGCGCGAAGTGCTGCAAAAAGCAACGAACAATCGCCGCAGCGGCCGGCGCACGATTTTGTTCATCGATGAGATTCACCGCTTCAACAAGGCCCAGCAGGACGCCCTGCTGCAGCGCGTGGAAGACGGCACCATCTGCCTCATCGGCGCGACCACGGAGAATCCATCCTTCGAAGTCATCTCCCCGCTGCTCTCCCGCTGCCAGGTGTACACGCTGAAAGCGCTGGACGATGCCGCGCTGCGGCAGATCATCACGCATGCGCTCGCCCACGATCCGCAGTTGCAACAGGCCGGGATTGTGCTGGAAGAGGCAGCGCGCGACTTGCTGGTGGCGCTCGCTGCCGGTGATGGCCGGGCGGCTTTGAACGGCCTGGAGCAGGCGGTGCGCCTCTGCCCGCCGGACGCGCAGCAGCGGCGCGTGCTCACCGTCGAACACATCCGCGAGGCGGTGCAGAAGCGTGCCTTGCATTACGATCGCGCCGGCGACCAGCATTATGACACGATCTCGGCGTTCATCAAAAGCGTGCGTGGTGGTGATCCCAACGCGGCACTGCATTATCTCGCGCGCATGCTGGAAGCCGGCGAGGATCCCAAATTCATCGCCCGGCGCTTGATCATTCTCGCCAGCGAGGATATCGGCAATGCCGAGCCGCTGGGTTTGGTGGTCGCCACCTCGGCGTTCACCGCAGTGACTTATGTCGGGATGCCGGAGGCCGGCTTGGTGCTGGCGCAGGCGGCCACCTTTCTCGCCGGCGCACCCAAGAGCAATGCCTCCTATCGCGGCCTCTCCGCCGCCAAACAGGACGTGAGAGAAAAGCCCCTGGCGCCGATTCCGCTGCACCTGCGCAACGCGCCGACAAACTTTATGGCGCAAGCGGGCTACGGCAGCGGCTATCAATATCCGCATGATTTTCCCGGCCACTTCGTGGAGCAGCAATATCTGCCGGAAAATTTGACCGGCGCGCTGTACTATCGGCCCTCCGCCAACGGCGCGGAAGCAGAGATTGCCCGGCGGCTGCGGGCCTGGTGGCCAAAATACCGTGAACAGCGCAACGGCGATGAGACTGCCGCGCCGCCGGACTCTGAGTAGTGCTTCAACGTTTAGTATGCACTCGCAGCGCCATTGCTGGCCGGCTTGACCCTTTGGTGCTGTTTGTCTTTGCAGTAGAATTCGACCTAACGTTGTAGTCGCAACCGGCATTCGACTTGTCCAGGCACGGTAAGCCAGCCTGCGCCCGATGCGGAATGCCGCAATCTTCGAATGAACGGCGGCACCACGCGAATGCCTGCCAGATGCCATCCGATTGCATGAGCACACGCACGACGAAATATTGTCTTCGAGTTATTTGATCCCATGAAGAGAGAGGTGATGCCTTTCGCCCTGCCCCCGGCGGTGCGCGCGCTCGTTGCAGTCCTGTTGGCGACAAGCGCGCTGCACGCGCAGGAAGCCCCCGCCAGCGCGACGCCGGCCACCGATTCCGTTTTCGCCAAAACCCGGCCGCCGCAACCCGCCTCCTCATCCGCCAAATCGGAAGTCGATGCTCCCATCGACTACACGGCTGCTGAAATCGAAATTCTCGTGCCGGAGCGCATCATCGTGCTCACCGGCAAGGCGGTTGTCAAATACAAAACCGCGACGTTGACAGCCGGCCGCATCACGGTCGACATGGACAGCCGCACGTTGCGCGCCGAACCGCTGCCGGATTCGCTGCGGCCTGCGCCTGCTGCTGCGCCAGGCGCGGCGAATGGCAAAACCGCCACCGAGATCGATCTGCCCACTTTCAGCGACGGCAGCGACAAGCTGGTGGGCGACAGAATGGAATTCAACTTTGCCACGGAAAAGGGCCGGGTGCTGCGCGGCCGCACCGAGTTTGACGGCGGTCATTATTTTGGCGAGCGCATCAAACGTGTGGACGACAGGACGCTGCATGTCGGCAGCGGCACCTACACCACCTGTGCTCTCAATGAGAATCCGCATTTCCACTTTTGGAGCGAGCGGATGAAGATCACCGTGCAGGACAAAGTCGTGGCCAAGCCCGTGGTGTTCTTTCTCGGCAAGATTCCGCTGGCGGTGCTGCCCTTTGCGGTGTTTCCCACCAAAACCGGCCGCCATTCCGGGCTGCTGATTCCCAAGTACGGTCAAAGCACGCTCGAAGGCCGTTTCCTGCGCGATCTGGGCTACTATTGGGCGATCAATGACTATCTCGATGCCCGCGGCACGGTCGATTTCTACGATCGCTCCGGCTGGCTGCTGCGCGGCGATCTGACCTACGTCAAGCGCTATGCCTATCGCGGCAGCATCGGCGGCTCATTTACCCGCAAGAATTTCGCCTTCGCCGACCGGCGGGAACGCTTGTGGGATTTGCGCATCAATCACAGCCAGCCGATCGGCGAGAGCGCGTCACTGACCGCTGCGGGCACCTTTACCAGCGGCAGGAGTTTCTACAACAACTTCACGCCTGACCGCAACCAGCAACTGACGCGGCGCCTGACTTCGCAGGCAACCTACTCGACGCGTCTGGGCAACAACAGCCTGTCGATCAATCTCTCCGAAAGCAAAGATCTGCAGGATGGCTCCTATACCCGCACGCTGCCGAATCTCAGCTTCAGCATGCCGCAGCGGCCGCTGTTCGGCGCGAAGAAGAAAAAGGCGCGCGCGACCAGCCTCAGCGTGGAGGAGATTCCGTGGTATCAAAACATCCAGTTCAGCTACGCCAGCAATGCCAGCTTTCAAATCAGCCGCGGCCGGGAAATCAATAATGTGGCGCCGCCGAAGCAGACACTCGGCCGCGCCAGCCACTCGCTCAACTTCTCACAATTCAGTCCGAAGTACTTCGGCTGGCTTTCGCTTTCGCAGACGATGGCGATGCGGGAGGATTGGTTCGATCGCACGCGCAGTTATTTCGTCGCAGACACCGGCGCCACTGCCGGCGGCGCGACCACGGCGCCGCAGATCAACTCGCGCGAGGTCAAGGGCTTCTTCGCGCGGCACACCTTCACCTACACCGCCTCTGCCAACACCAAGCTCTACGGCACGTTCTTTCCAAAGCTTGGAGCCATTCAGGCGCTGCGGCACGAAATGGCGCCGAGCGTGTCGTTTTCCTATCAGCCGGATTTTTCCAGTTCGTTTTGGGGATATTATCAGGAGCTGACCCTGCCCGACGGCAGCAAAGTCAAGCGCGATCGCTTTGGCGGCACCGGCCAGGGCAAGCTTGCGAGCGTGAGCTTCGGCCTCGCCAATCTGTTTCAGATGAAAGTCGGCAGCGAGGAGAAGCCCAGGAAGATCAACCTGTTCAATCTCGGATTGTCCACCGGCTACAACTTTGCGGCGCAGCGTTTCAAGCAAAGCCCGCTTTCTTCCAACTTGCAGGCCAGCCCCGGCCGCGGGTTGTCGTTGAGCTTGAACACGGGACACAGCTTCTATGATGTCGATTCCACCGGCGTCGAAGTGGAGCGCCTGTTGTGGAAGAAAAACGGCATCCTCAGCGGCAAGTATCTGCGCCTCACCAATGTCTCACTGAACGCCAGCGTTCAACTGCAGGGCGAAACCGGCGGCGGCCCCGCGCCCGCGGGGATCGAAACGCAAGAACCGTTCGACGAAACCACCGGCCTGGCCGGTGGCCTGCCGCAGCCCATGAGTCCGTTCGTCTCGCAGGCTTCTGGCGGGAGTGAGGCTTCAGTGCCGTGGAGTGCGAGTTTGAGTCTGAGCTACAGCCTGAACCGCGCCAATCCTCTGCGGCCGACGAAGTACGCGCAATTGGGCATTCCCAATGCGCGCGTGCAGTTGACCAGGAACCTGAGCCTGGACTACTCGGCGCAATTCGATCTGGTTAAGAAGGCCGTGATCTATCAAAGCTACAGCGTGCATCGCGATCTGCATTGTTGGGAGATGCGGCTGACGTGGATTCCCGGCGGCACACGGCAGAGTTTCTACATGAGCATCAATTTGAAAGCGCCGCTGCAAGACATCAAGATCGAAAAGCGCGGCGGCCGGTCGAGCGTGTTTGGCGGATCGTATTATTGATCTTGTGCAAGGGAAACGACTTTCGATCCGTCCCGTTGCCCGACGGGTGTGCTGCGTTCCTGGTTTGTGTGAGCAATTCATTTGCAGCATCACGTCCTGCGATTTTGTCGCGGAATGAGGTTTTCCGCCGGCTGGTCCTGAAAACCAAGGCGACAGGACGGAACAACGCCGCAGATTTGTCCGACCTGATGGGCGCGAGCCGGCAGCGGCGGGGGCGGGCAGAGGCACAATATCTAGTCTGTGAATAACCGTTCAGTAGCTCAAATAGACGAAATGCGGCTTGATTGCAAAATTCGGCTTGCATTTCACCCCGCACTCGCCTACCTTTGCCCGTCTTATGTGAGGAGATGAACCGCAATGGCGAGGACAATTTCGATTTCCAACCAAAAAGGCGGCGTGGGCAAGACCACGACGGCAGTCAACCTGTCGGCCTGCATCGCCGTGGCGGAAAACCCGGTGCTGGTGGTGGATATTGATCCACAGGCCAATACCACCAGCGGCTTGGGCGTTGATCCGCGCAAGGTGAGAAACAGCATCTACGAAGTCCTCATCAACGATCTCGACGTCAATCAGGCGATCATCAAGACCGATCTCGAGTATTTGGATTTGCTGCCCTCCCACGTTCGGCTGGTGGGTGCGGAAGTCGAATTGGTGAGCGCGATGACGCGCGAACAGATTCTCAAACGTGCCCTCTCCCGGCTGGAAAAATCCTACCGCTACATCTTCATCGACTGCCCGCCCTCCCTGGGATTGCTCACGTTGAATGCGCTCACGGCGGCGGATTCGGTTTTGATTCCGATTCAATGTGAATACTACGCGCTCGAGGGCCTGAGCCAGTTGTTGAACACCATCCGGCTGGTGCAGAAACATCTCAACGCGCGCCTGGAAATCGAGGGTGTGCTGCTGACGATGTATGACGGCCGGTTGAATCTCAGCCGGCAAGTGGCGGACGACGTGCGCAAATACTTCGGCGACAAAGTCTACAACACCGCGATTCTGCGCAACGTGCGCTTGAGTGAGGCGCCGAGTTACGGCAAACCCATCATTCTGTACGATGCGGTGTGCAGCGGCGCGGAAAATTACATGAGTCTGGCATCCGAGATCTTGAAGAATGGCTACCAACCGGTTGGGAAGAGGGCTGCAGGCGCTCATTCCCGAACTCAGCAATAGCGACAGCGGCAAGTCCGAATCGGTTCGGGAGATCGAAATTGCCAGGATCACGGCCAACCCTTTCCAGCCCCGCGTCGAGTTCGATCCTGCCCGCCTGGAAGAGCTCAAACAATCCATCCTGCAAAACGGTTTGATCACGCCCGTCACCGTGCGGCCGCACGGTGCAAATTTCCAGCTCATCGCCGGCGAGCGCCGATTGCGCGCCGTGCAGGAGCTTGGTTACACGCACGTGCCGGCCTTTGTGCTCGACATCAAAGACGACCGGCAGATGCTGGAGCTTGCCATCGTCGAGAACGTCCAGCGCGAGGATCTCAATCCCATCGAAGAAGCGCGCGGCTATCAGCGCTTGATCGAGGAGTGTAACTTGACCCAGGAGGTCGTGGCGCAAAAGGTGGGCAAGGATCGCGTCACCATCGCCAACGCGCTGCGCCTGCTGAAGCTGGCCGAACCGATTCAGGAGAGTCTGAAGAAAGGGGAGCTTTCCGCCGGCCATGCGCGCGCCATCCTGACCGCGCCCGACAAGCAAAAGCAACTCGCGCTCTGGAAGAAAACCGTCAAACAGCAGCTCAGCGTGCGGCAGGTCGAGAAGCTCGCGCGCAACGAAAGCAACGGCACCGCCAAAGCCGCGAAAAAGAAGTTGCGCACGGTTGCCGCAGACGTGCAGCAGGCGGAGGATCTGCTGCGCCGCAAACTGGGCACGCAAGTGCGCATCGAAAGGAAAGGCAAGGGCGGGGTGATCGAAGTCGAGTTTTACTCCACCGAAGATCTCGAACGAATTCTCGAGCTGCTGCAGAGCGTGTAGCCCGCCGGTTTTCCCACCGCACCACTTCCTCTTCAGTTTCCCCGCATTTTCGCTGGCTGCTCTTTCAGCATGATCCGCACGGAATCGAGGCTGCCGTCGTTCGGCGCCGGCCTGAGCTGCAAGATCTCACAGACCAGGTTATAAACGTGAATGTTCTGAAACGGCGCCACGCGCAACCTGCTTTTGAAAGCCGGACCGTGCGCGAGAAAGGTCGCGCGCATGGACGGCAGCAGATTGTCATAGCCGTGGTCGCCGCCTCGAGGTCCCCGGCGGCGGCCGTGAGCGCTGATCGTCCAGCCGTCGTCCGCCAGGCCCATGATCGGCATGATGCGGCGGTGCCGGCGAAAGTGAAAGCGCTCTGGGATTTCGGCTTTGCGATAGACCTGCAAATGCGGGTGCGCCCCTTTGAGTTTCTGATAGACTGCCTCTTCCTGCCCCGGCCGCGGGAGCAGCGCCAGCACCGGCGTCCAGTCGATGACTTCGACCTGCTGCAGATCGAGATAATCGTCGAGGTAAATGACGCGCTCGGCGCTGGTGGCGGCCATGCCGTGATCGGAGACCACGATGAGGTTGACGCGTTTGAAAATATCGCGCGCCTCCAGGCCGTGCACCAGTTCGCCGATCACGGCGTCGATCTCTCCAACGGCTTTGATCAGTTCGGGCGAATCCGGACCAAACTCGTGGCCCACATCGTCAATCATGCTGAAATACAGCGTGATCAGTGTCGGCCGCTGCGATTTGGGCAGATCAAGCCAGGCGAGCACCTGCGCCACGCGCGCGGCGTTGGGCGTGTCATGTTCGTAGCGCTTCCAATAGGCCGGACGCACGCCGCGTATTTCCGTTTCTGATCCCACCCAGAAATAGGTGGCGCTGATCCTTCCCTGCTGTTGCGCCGTCACCCATAACGGCTCGCCGCCCCACCAGCGGCTGTCTTCCACCGCGGCGCGATCAGCGATGCGAAAACGCGCGTCGAGCTCGGGATCATACATGGTGTTTGACACAATGCCGTGATGCTCGGGATAGAGTCCGGTAACGATCGTGTAGTGATTCGGAAATGTTTTGCTGGGAAAGGCGGGAATCATTCCTTGCGCGCGCACGCCGTTTTGTGCCAGGCGCTGCAAGTTGGGCGCGGTGGCTTTGTCCAAATAGTCATGGCGAAATCCGTCGATTGAGATCAGGATGACAGTGGGGGCGAGGTCTTTGATGCGGCGTGCCTGCGGCGTGGTGTCCCGCACGGCAGCCGGACCCGTGCAGCCGATGAGGAAAAAAACGGCGAGTGCGGCAAGCGTTCTCTGTTTCATCGTCGCTCCTTCTCACGTGCATATCGGTTCGCGCTCGCGCCAATCTCGGTGCGCATGCCAGTCATACCGCGCTGCGCCGGCCGGGCGCGCAGGCCATGGCCGGCGCAGCAGGCGTCAAATTTGCCTGAATGAGGCAGCGTGTGAAGACCCGGACGGCTGCATCGCCCCGTGCGACACTTCCTTCCGCATCAACACATAATACAAACCCATCGCCAGCAACAGGCCGACAAACCACGCATAAGTGTAAATCTGATCGAAAAACGCCGGAAAGACAGGCCTGGCCGCGGCGGCATTGATGAAGCCGGGCACATTGGGCAAAATCGCCAGAACCAGCGCGAGGACAGCCTTCCAGTTGATGCCGTTGCGGTAGGTGTAAGCGCCCTGCCGGCGGTACAGATCTTCCACCTGCAGACGGCGGCCCCGGATGAAAAAATAGTCGCAGATCATGATGCCGCCGATGGGGCCGAGCAGTGCGCTGTAGCCGATCAACCAGACAAAAATGTAGCTTCCCAGATCCGACAGCAGCCGCCAGGGCATGATCAGCAGTCCAATGACCGCGGTGATCAAACCGCCGGTTTTGAAGGAAATCAGGGTGGGCCGCAGATTGGAGAAATCATTCGCCGGCGAAACCACGTTGGCCGCGATGTTGGTGGTGAGCGTCGCAATGGAGAGGGAAACGAGTGAGAGCACCACGGTGGCGGGCGCCTCGAATTTGGCCAGCAACTGCACCGGATCCCAAATCGCTTTGCCATAGATGATCACTGTCGCGCAGGTGACCGCGATGCCGATAAACGCGTACAGCCCCATGGTGGCCGGCAGGCCGAGGGCCTGCCCCAGCATCTGATCGCGCTGGCTGCGGGCGAAGCGCGTGAAGTCGGGAATGTTGAGGGAGAGCGTGGCCCAGAAACCGATCATGCCGGTCAGCGCGGGAAAAAAGATCTTCCAGAACGGAACCTGCGTGGTGCCTGCCGAGGCCTTGACCCTGGCCACGGTTTCGGCGGAGAGAATGTTGGCCAGACCGCCGGCATTGGTCACCGCCCAGTACAACAGGCCCAGGCCAATTGCAAGCAGAAACGGCGCCGACAGCGTCTCCAGCCAGCGAATGGATTCCGTGCCCGCCAGAATGACGGCGACATTGATGGCCCAAAACAGCAGGAAGCAGCCGAGCTGAGGCAGCGAGATGCCGAGCCAGGGAATGATGCTGTCATCGATGCCCGGCCGCAAGCCGAACAGCACGCCCAGCAGCGCATAGATCGCGCTGCCGCCGATCCAGGTTTGGATGCCGAACCAGCCGCAGGCGACCACGGCGCGCATCAGCGCGGCAATGTTCGATCCCATGGTGCCGAAGGAAGCGCGCAGCAGCACCGGAAAGGGAATGCCGTACTTGGTGCCGGCATGGGCGTTGAGCACCATGGGAATGAGTACAATGAGGTTGCCGAGAATGATCGTGAACAGCGCCTGGCTCCAGCTCATGCCGCTGTCGATCAAGCCGGCAGCCAGCATGTAGGTGGGAATGCACACCGCCATGCCAACCCACAAGGCCGCGATATTCCACAACGACCAGGTGCGCTGGCTCAGCGTGGTCGGCGCCAGATCCTCGTTGTAGAGATCGGAGCCGGCCATGTCCGCGCGAGTTGCCGTGATTTGCGCAAGATCGAGATCACTTGGCACGTAACCTCCCGGGGAAGAGTTCAGCAACGGTGGCACAGCAGCGCCGGTGCCGTGAGCGGAAAGAATGGGTGGGAATTAAAACAAAATCGCCCAACTTGTCAAAGGAAAATTACCGGTGGGAAGGGTGGCAGGCTAGGCGCGCGGCGCATGATTGTGCCAGTCTTCCGGCAGCCTGCCGCCCGGCTGCTCGTCGCCTTCTTCCCGCGGCAGACCGAAGCACGGCTTCAATTCAGCGGGGACGATCTCGGCCAGGGTGATTTTATGGGTCGTGTAGTGGTTGTAGGCGTCAACGAGTTCCTGCAATCTTGCCTTGCGCCGGCCGCGCTGCAGCCGATCGTCGCCGGCCGCCTCCGCGGCAAGTTCGCGTCGTGCCTCCAAAAGGGCATCACCGATTCGCTCGAAATAGTACCGCTCCATGGCTTGTGAGATCAAGCTGCCGACCGAAGCCGCAATTTCCTCATCGCCCGGCTCGTGCGGGCGGTTTTTGGCGTGAAATTCTTCCAGCATCCGCGCCAGCTCCTCATCCGTGCCGAGATAGATAAACAGCGCCGGGTCGCGTTCGAAGTATTCCGTCTTCTGAGCGAAGCTGGCCAGCAAATGCTGCTCGACGAGCATGCGTTCCTGAAAGGTCATCGCGCGGTTGGTGGCATAGCGCAGCGCGTTGGCGTTGCGATGGTACTCGATGCGCGCCATCAGATCCGCAAATGAAAAGTAGAAAAGTTCCTTCATGAGTGTCGAAGCCCTGGACTGTAGACTTCCATTCGATTTCCAAAGCGGGCGCCTGCACGCTCGCAGCCCACCATGCTGACCGAAGAACTGCAAATTTGGTTCCAAATTTTCCAGGCTGCTGCTGGTCGGAGGGCAGCACTCCATAATCAAGCAGTTAGCCGCACCTTCGTTGCGGCACGCCGGCCTGCGATTCAGGGCAAATTTTCCCGGGTCTGAGAGGCCGGCGATCATTTTTGACACATGTGCCAATTCGTGTCTGTCGGAAAATGTTTTGACCTCCGCGCAGCCGAGTTCTCCCAAACTGCGAGCGCCGTGAATACCATGAAGGTTTTTGCTGCAGCGGCCTGCGGTTGCAACAGCATGTTTGGGAAAGACTGCGATTCTGGACGGGCACTAATTTGAAGTTCCGGGCAGCGTCACACGCACCGTGGTGCCTTTGCCAGGCGCACTCGTCACCGCGATCGTGCCGCCATGCGCCGCCACGATCCACTGGCAGATGGCCAGGCCGAGGCCGCTGCCGCCGGTGTCGCTGGCGCGCGCCCTGTCGACGCGATAGAAACGGTCGAAGATGCGGGGCAGCTCCTCCGCCGGGATGCCGCTGCCGGTGTCACACACCATCAGCTCGAGGTGGGCATTGACTCTGCGCAGGTGCAGCGCGATTTCTCCCTGCCTGGTGTATTTGAGTGCGTTGTCGCAGAGATTCAGCAGCAGACGGCGGATCAGCGACTCGTCACCGCAGAACGTCACGGCCTCCTCGCTGTGAAGCTGCACCGCGAGCGGCCGGCCTTCCGCGAGAATCTGCAGATCTTCGAATACTTCTTTCACCGCGAGATCCAGCCGAAAAGCGGCCTTGTGAATGGGATAATCGCCGGAATCCGAGCGCGCCAGCAGCATCAGGTTGTCGACGATCTGGCCGAGGGCGATGACGCGATCGAGGATGCGTTGCAGCCAGACACGGGTTTCGTCCGCCGTGCTCTCGTCTTGATAAGCCAGTTCGACATCGCCGCGCAAAACCGTGAGCGGCGTGCGCAACTCATGGGCGGCATCCTGGGTGAATTGCTGCAGCCGTTTCACGCCTTCTTCCAAACGGCTGATCATGCGGTTGAGCGTGGCGACCAGCGCGCCGAATTCATCCCTGCCGGCATAGGCGGGCAGGCGTTCGCGCAGATTGGCGAGCGAGAGCGACTCTGCCGCGCGCGCCGCCGCGGCCACCGGCCGCAACGCCAGTTTTGACATGAGCCAGCCGCCGGTGATCGCCAGCAGCATCGCCACAGGCAAAATCCAAATGAGCAGGGCGCCTGCCTCTTCCGCCACTTCGAACAAGGTTTCGTTCATCACACCCACCGCCGCCACGCCCCACGCGCGCCGGAACACACGCACACGAAAGTGATCATCGGCGACCACGAGCGTGTAGATGCCGGCGCGTCGCTCCAGCAGATCGGGCGGCACCAGTTGCTCGATGCGGTGCATGCCGCCGCTGCCCAGGGCGCGGCCCTGGTGGCGCTGCACCGCCACCAGCGCGAATTGTGGTTTCAGGCCATAGCGCTCTTCCAGGTTCTCGTTCAGATCCGCCACCAGTGAGTCCAATTCCTCGCCTTGTGCCGTGGCCAACCCGAGGAACTCACTGGCGATCAGGTTGGTGAGCCATTGTTCCTCGCTGCGCAGGGCCTCGCGCGTTTCGCTGTCGAGCTGGGTGTAAAGCTTGAGCGCGATGACGGCAACGACGAGGAGCAGCACCGCGGAGAACGCGAGCGTGAACCAAATCGTCAGGCGGCCGCGGATGGTCAGGTTCATGCGCCCGGCTCCCGAATCACATATCCGCTGTTGCGCACCGTGTGAATCAGCCGGTGCCCGCCCGCCTGCTCGATCTTTTGACGCAAACGCCGAATGTAGACTTCGATCAAGTTGTAGTCGCTGTCAAAATGATAATCCCACACATGCTCGGCGATCATGCCTTTAGTGAGCAGCCGGCCCTTGTTGCGCAGGAGATATTCCAGAATCGCAAACTCGCGGCTGGTAAGCTCGAGCGCGGTTTCGCCGACACGCACGCCATGCGAGGCCGTATCCAGCACCAGGTCGCCGGCAGCCAGCACAGTGGCCTTGTGCTCGGAATGGCGCCGCAACAGTGCCCGCACGCGCGCGCGCAACTCGGCAACGGCGAACGGCTTTCCCAAATAATCGTCCGCGCCGGCATCCAAACCGGCGACGCGATCGGCGACTTCGTCGCGCGCGGTCAGCAACAGCACCGGCGAAGCGATTTCCTCCCGCCGTAAAGACTTGAGCACCGCCAGCCCGTCTTTGAGCGGCAGCATGAGATCCAGGATGATCAGATCATAGGATTCCGACAACGCCATCGCCTCTCCCTGCCGGCCATCGTGCGCGAGATCGACGGCATGAGATTCTTCCACCAGCGCCCGCCGGATGAAGCTGGCCACTTCCTTTTCATCTTCGATCACGAGGATCCGCATGGTTGATTCACCGGGGACTTGGGTTTGTCGCATGAGTCGTGTTCGTCCGAAACCGCGAACTCTTGAGAAAATGTTCCTGCAACGGCTTGGCCGTTGCAGCAAAACCCTCAGAGCTTCCACCACACACGAAGTTTTGGAGACCCCGGCTCAGCCGAGGTCGGTCCGTTTCGGACAAACACCAGGTATCTTCCGCAAAGACTTGGTTCTTAAGATAAACAATTTGCTGAAGGGAAGCTGAATTTTTTTGCCGGTCCCGGCCCGCCTGTATTCAGGCTCGGTTCAGATCAGTATCGTATTCTTCTCGGTGATCAGGCGGCGCCAGCAGGCGCCTGGTCATACTCGAAGCCATGTATGCTGCCGGCAGAGCCAATTCAACGAGGAAAATATGACGAAAAGGAAATGTTACATTGCCGCCATGCTGACGTCCGGCATGCTGGCATTCACCAACATTGCACAAGCCCAGCCGCGCTTGACCACGCCCGACTGCAAACTGATTTATCCCGGGGCCAATTCTTCCGAGGCCATCAGAACGCTGGCTTCCGGCGTGCAATGGACGGAAGCCTGGGAGCAGGGTGCCTGGGGCCGGGCGGAAGATTTTCTCGGTTATGTTTTCTTGAAGTCGCAAGTCTACGAAGGCAAATCGATTGCGGTCTTGGTGGGTGTGACGAGTACCGGCCTCATTAACAGCGTTCGTGTCAGAGGCAGCGAGAACATCGAGGAAGAATTCCTCGCCCAGTTTCGCGGCAAGAGTGTCCGCGGCAACTTCGATCTTATGCGCGCGCCGGAAGATTTGCTTTCTGTGCCGGCAGGCATCAGGTCAATGGCGGGAAATCTTGCGCTCTCCGAGCGCATTGCGCAGAGTGTGAAGGAAATCGCCTCTGCGGCCAACACAGTGATGAATTGAGGAGCAGTGACAGACGGCTTTCCCATTTCAACAAGCTGACAGGCGAGGAAATGGGAAAGCCCAAAACTCGGCACACTTGATTGCTGGGCAGGAATCGCCGAGTACCCGAAGTCGTTGGCGCATTTCAGCTCCAGCGAACCTCCTATCTGGATAGCACCTCTCGATTGGTATTCCCGCCGAAGATTCGGCCCACGGTTTGACCTACCCAATTTCGTACAGGTCATTTGCTGGTTGAGCTTCTAGACTAAAGGTAAGGCGCAATGTGGTGCAGAATTCGGTCAGCGATGATCGTCCGAATGGTGCAGAGCGTGATGACGGCAATCCCGGGTATGTCTCTACTGCTGATCTTGAGCAAGCCGGCGCCGGCACAAACATTGTCGGTGGACGACTGCATTCGCATGGCCCTGCA
>JBBIKM010000152.1:0-14343 GCA_037445455.1 bacterium
CCCAACGGGGCAAAATGTGATAGCGAAGGGCACCGCCCTGGAAAAGCCGTCATCAGCAGAAATCACCAAGCCCCAACGGGGCGCAAGAGAACCACCGCAGGAATGCCGCCTCTGCAGGGTTGGAGACGGCAAATTCGATTCGCAAAGACAACCAGCCCCACCGGGGCGAAAGGTGATAGCGAAGGGCAACGCCCTGGAATCAAACTTCAATGCTGCAATATTTGTGTGTTCTCTTCCTGCAAATAGACAATAACGGCCGCCCGACACCACGCCTCTTTCGCCCTCGGGGGATGACACAGGGGGCAGCGGCTCTTCATGCCAACGAAAAACACACTCACCTCTCTCGCCGTTTGCCCGCATTCATTCGAACAAATCTGACAGTGCAGGGATCACACCAAATCGGCGCAGCCTCCCCGTCGCCAAATAAAAAAACGTCCGGGCGCAACTAGCGCCCGGACGTTGAACCGGAATCAAACGCGCTCGCGGTCACCGCGAAATGCGGATCCTCCGCACAGGTCTTCCCGATGTCATCTGGCAGGGACCCGGTGAAGAATCAGGCACCGCGCTGAGCTGTTCACCAGAATCCCAACCAAATCACAAGACCAGGCTTGCCCCAGAGGGGTGGTGGCTGCGGCCGCGAAGCAGTCTCTTAATTGAACAAATACCGCAATCCCACCTGAATCTGCCAGCGCGAATTCAGGCCGGCGTCGTCAATGAAGGTCTCGGACGGGCCGGTGAAATTGAAGATCGGCTCGCCGTTGCCGTCAAAACCTGCCAGCCGCAGCGGTGAGGTCGCCGAAGCGCTCGCCACCTTGCGCACGCCCCAGCTCGAACTGATCAAATTCGGAACGTTGAGCACGTCGACGCTCAACTGCAGGGTTTGCCGCTTGGCGCCGGCATTGAAGGAAAAATCCTGCAACACGCGCAGATCGACGTTGTAATACCACGGATTCACCGCGCCGAAGCGTTCCGAAATCTCGCCGCGATGTTTGCTCAAGTATTTGTCCTGTGCGATGAAGGCATTCAGCGCATTCCACTGTTCCTGCGCGGAAATGGTGCGGCCGCTGGCGTCGGTGTAAGCCGCCAGATTGATGTCATTCTGATTCGCCGGAATGTAGATCAAATCATTGCCGCCCTGGCCGTCACCGTTGACATCGCCGGAATAGAGATAGGAATAGCGGTTGCCGCCCGAGCCCGCGAAGCGATTGCCCTCCGCCACTTCCACGAACACGCCAAAATGCGTGGCGAGACTGCCCGACCAGGTCTTGCGATACGTCGCGCTGCCGACGATGCGATGGCGCTGGCCGAACTCCGAATAGCTCAGCTCCGGCAGATTGGGATTGCCCTGCACCGGCTGATTCTGCCAGAGCACGCTGGCAATCTCCGTGGATTTCAACTGATTCTTCGCCTGCGTGAAGCTGTAGGCCACGTTGGTGTTCAACCCGTTGTGGAAGTTCTTGCGCAACTGCGCGGTCACATTGAGATTGTAACCGTCGCTGGTGTTGTCGATCACATAGATGCCGGCACCGCCGTCCGGATTCAGTTCATTGGCACCGAAGCCGCCGTAATAAGGCCGGCCGTCACGCAGGAACCGCTTGGGCGCGACGAGATCGGCATTGCGCATGAACACGGCATTGAGGTCGTTGCCATAAACCACTTCCAGCGTGCCGAGTATGTCGCTGGGCAACTGCTTGTCGAGGGCCAAATTGGTGACCCAGACTTGCGGAAACTTGAAATCCGGATCCATGGCGTTCAAATCGAACGACTGCTGCAGAATGGCATCGTCGCTGGTCTTGTGTGCCTCGGGGACTGAGGTGATGGTCGGATAGAGATTCGGATTGGCGCCGGGGTTGGAGATCACGTTGCCGATCCACACGAACGGCACGCGGCCGGTGAAGATGCCGGTGCCGCCGCGCAGTTGCAGCGAGCGGTCGCCCATCACATCCCAGTTAAAGCCCACGCGCGGGGAGAACAGCGGCGTTGCGCCCGGCAGTTTGCTTTGATCCACCTTTTCCGGATTGCCCTTTTCATCCAACGCGGTCAAGCCGCGGGAAAAAGGATTGTCCACCGGATCGGTGAAGTACATTGGAAAATCGACGCGCAGGCCGTAGGTGAGATTGAAGAACGGCGACACTTGAAACTCATCCTGCGCATAGACGCCGAGCTGGCCGACGTCGATGTTTTCGCCCTTGAACGGCCCTGTGCCAATCAACCCTCTGAAGTTGAAGGGCCCGCCGGGCCGGTTGGGATCGGTGAGCGCGAAGAACTCCTCCAGCGAGGAAAAGGTCGTGCCGATGCCGGTCACCGGCGGCAGGAAGAACACGCCGTGGCGGAAAATATTGAAGGAGTTGAAGAACGAAAAGTACTCGAAATTCGCGCCCACGGTGAAAACGTGCCTGCCCGAAAAAACACTCAGGTTGTTGGTGAATTGCAGCACGTCCTGATCCAAAATGTTGTGAATCGAAAACGGCTCATGGCCCACGGTGGTGTAGGTCACGCCGGCTTCGCCGATCTCGATGGTGGGAAAGTCGGAGCTGAATGGCTCACGAAAATCGCGGAAGCGGTTGTAGCTTGCAAAAAAGCGGTTGGCCAGCTTGTTCGAGCGGCTGTTCAACTCGAACGCGAAGGAGTGCAGCTCATTATTGATGGCATAACCGGAATTTTGAAACGGCAGGCTCGCTTCGTTGGGGCCGCGGCCGGTGTTGTTGAAGCTCAGCACGAAAGGATGCGGCGGCAGGTCACGCACCGCGTCCAGCAAATTGTAGCGCAAGGTGGCGGTGTGATGATCGTTGACGTTCCAATCCAGCTTGGCCAGCAGTTTGTTGTTGTCGGTTTCGTGGATGAAGCCGTCATAGGCGCCGGGATCATAATTGTACACGCTGATCATGCGTTGCCGAATTTGATCCATCACGGAGGCCTGCACCCGCGAAACGCCGAAGCCGGAGGTGCCGCGGTTTGCGACGAAATTGGTGCCGGGATCATCACGGCGTTCAAGCTCACCGTTCACGAAGAAGAAGAGCTTGTTCTTCACCAGCGGCCCGCTCACCGTGAAACCGGATTGGTTGAAGGCCAGGTCCGGATTGGCAATGACCTTCTCGCCCCGCACTTTGTTGCCCAACAGATTCTCATTGCGCACGAAGCTGTAAACCGAGGCCTTGAATTCGTTGGTGCCGCTCTTGGTGACGGTGTTGATGCCGGCGCCGGTGAAGCCGCCTTCGCGCACGTCAAACGGCGCAATCGAAACCTGCACTTGTTCGACGGCATCGTAAGGCACCGGTTCGGCATTGGTCTGGCCGCCGGGCGCAGGGTCATCGAGGCCGAAGGGGTTGTTGAAGTAGGAACCGTCCAGCGAGATGTTGTTGTACAGCCAGTTGCGCCCGCCGAAGCTGAAGTTGCCGTCGCTGCGTGGATCCAGGCGGGTGAGATCGCGCGTGCTGCGCTTCACGGAAGGCAGCACCACGACTTGCGCCGGCTTGATGAACGTTGCCGCGCCGGTGCGATCGCTGTTCAATACCTCGTCCTGCTCGGCGGACACTTCGATGCCCTCCATCGTCAGTGCCTCTTCCACGAGCTTGAACTCCAGATGCACGGTCTGCCCCAGGTTGAGGTAGATGTTCTCCTGCTTTTGGGCCTGGTAGCCGATCAAGTTGGCGGTCACGGTGTAGGGGCCGCCGACCTTCATGTTGGGAATGTTGAAGGCGCCGCCGGCGCGCGTGGCCGTGCCATAGCGCGTGCCGCTCGGCAAGTGAATCGCAATGACGGCAGCAGTGCCGGGCAGCGGCTGGCCCTGGCTGTCCGTCACATTACCGCTCAGCGCAGCAGTCGTCACGCCCTGCCCCAGGACGCGACCGGTGAGCATCGGCAGGACGCAGAGGCCAAACAACAGCACCGCTCCTGCCCGCGGAAATCGACTCGGAGTGGGTTGCATACTCCTCTCCTCCTTAGTTTTGGGGAGTGAACCGCGCCAGTGAAGTGAATGGTGCGCTCAATTTGGGCAGGCGATTTCTCATTGTCAAGCCAAGTTTCACCGAAGCGGCGCCGGCGAAGATGCCGCACGCGCGCAGGGGCGCTGCGTTCCCGCCAAACAAAAAGGGCTGGGAACAGACTCCCAACCCTTCATCTACTAACCACCCGGTCGGATGGTTTTTCAAAATCCGAGTTTCAGCGAGAACACATTGGAATTTTCGAAGAATTCAACCTGACGAAAGGCGTAATCCAGATTGGCTTCCAGACCGCCGAGGTTGAGCTGCAAGCCGGCACCGAGGGTGAGGCCGTAGATGTAACGGCTCTCGCCGGTGACGTCTTCGCCGGCGGTGAAGGCAAAGCTGTAGCCGCCGCGCAGAAACAGCTTTTGATCCAGCGAGTATTCCAGGCCCAGGCGTGTGGCATCGTCATCGAAGTTGTTGTCCTGATACAACGTGGTGAGCAGCAAGGCCGCGCGCTCACCCACCGGCAGGTTGTAGGCCAGGCCGATTTCGAGCGAGGAGGGCAGCTCGTCCCTGCCGGCCACCACTTGATAAGGCGAGCTGCCGCGCGCCACGTCCTGGGCATCGCCGATGCGCAGCAGGTCGGTGCCGCCGTATTGCATATTCGGCCCCACATTTTTCAACGCGACGCCCAGGCTCAGGCCATTCACCGCCAGGAGCTGGCTGTATTGCACGCCGAAGCTGAACGCCAGGCCGGTGGCGTTGAGGCGGTCAATGGATTCCGACACGATGCTGGCGGTGGCGCCGACGCCGACCCGGTCGGTGAGGGCGCGCGAGTACGTCAATCCCGCAGTGATGAATTGCGGAGTGATGATTGCGCCGGTGCCGTCCGGGCTGTCCTCCGTCGTCACCGCGATATCACCGAGGTCGAGCGCTTTGACGCTGAAGCCCAGCGTGCCAAAGCCTTCGAACGCCGCGCTCACCGCCAGGTAGTTGACGTTGACGTCACCGAGGTGCCGCATGTGCGAAAACATGGCGTTGGCCGAACGCGCAGCGCGCGCCAGGCCTGCCGGGTTCCAGTGAAGCGCCTCCAGGCCGCTGGCGGTTGCAATCGCGGCACCGCCCATCGCGAGGTAACGGGCGCCCACCGGAATCAACAGCTCCGAAGCGGCGTTGGTGCCCGCGCGGCGCTCGCCGTCGGGTTGGTTCTGCCGGCTCCAGCCGCGGCTGCCCGCCAGGGCAAGCATCATTGCGGCCAGCAGAAATCGCTGCCAAACATTTTTCATGAGTCGTCTCCTTTGCGGAATCTAAACTCTCCCGACCCCTTGCGGATCGCAACGGCAGGCACGAGGCGGCCGGCCGCCCGACCGCAAGGGGAGAGGATCAAATGAGAGCTGTCAGAAATTGCGCAGGAACTGTTCTTCCCGCACGATCGCCAGTTTGAGAATCTTGACTTCATTCAGATCCGGCATTTCGAGGTGAGCCAGGTAAATGCCGCTGGCGGCAGGCAGCCCGCGCTCATTCTGCAGATTCCAGTTGAGAAACTGGCTGTCATCATCCTTGACGATGGTCCGCACCAGCACGCCCGCCAGCGTGAAAATGCGAATGGTGGCGCGCCGCGGCAGATGGCTGAAGGTGACGAAGCGGTTGAAACGATTCAGCTCAGCACGATTGAAACCACGATAGGGATTGGGAAAGACATTGATCAAGCTGAGATCCGCCCTGGCCGTCGCCGGGTCGCTGGTCGGCGCCTTGCTGCTGAAGGTGAATTTGTCGGCGGCGGTGTTCACGTTGGGCGCGATGAATTCGATACTGAAGGCCGCGCCCATCGGCTCCCGCGTGCCGCGTTGATCCAGCCACAAGTTCCATTGCACCGGGCCGCCGTCGGTGAGATGCACCGCCATGAAGTCCTGGCCGCCGGCGGTGGGATTCCAGCGATTGGGATCGTAATCGGTGTCGAGGATGTACACATAGTTGAACTGAAAATCGCCGTTGTTGAGGTTCACGCGATTGGGATCATCCTCGGCATAGAGCTTGTGCAAATCCCACTGCCCGTTGCCGTCCCGGTCGCGCACGACGATGTCAAGCTGGCGCGGCGGATCGGTTTCGATGTCAAAGACGCGGAACGGCACCACCGCCTGGCCGGTGAAGGCATTGAGCGCAAAGCCGGCATAGAGATTGGCGACCTGGCCTGCGCCGGCCGGCAGTTGATACGGCTCGCCGATATCGTAGCGGCCGTTACCGTTCAAATCAGTGAAGCTTTCCCTGGCGAAGAACTCCACGCGAATGTTGCGGTAACTGGCCGCGGCCAGGTTGCTGCCGTTGAAGTTCGCGCCCAGGAACGCCCCGCCGAAGAAGATCTCGCCGCCGTGATTGCCGCCGGTCACCCAGCGGTTGCCGTCCTCCCCGACGTGATAGTCCAACCCGGCGAGCGGCGGACCCGCCACGATCACCTGCAAACCCTCGGTGATGAGATAATCGCCGTCACCGCGTTGATTGGTTTGATCCGCCAGCAGTACTTTGCCGGAAGTGACATTCCTGAGCTGCCACTGCCCGTTTTCGTCGAAAGTCACTTCATACGAGGCCTCCTGCGTCCTGCTGGGATCCACCACCACCGGTGTCACGGAGCCGTCGCTGATGCCGCTGACGTGGCTGGCCGCCAGTGTGTCTCCGCGCACGGTTTGATAACGCACGCCCGGTTTGGTGGTCTGCGGAACCACCGTCACCACCGCGGGTGAGCTTTCCAACGTGCGGGTGGTCAGCCCCGGCGTGCCGTTGAAGCTGTAGGCGGTGACCGCAAAGAAGTAGGTCTGGCCGTTGATCAGCGGCTTCTCGCGCAGGCGGTCGCGCGCGATCACAAATGTGCGTTGAATGCCGCTGTTCCTGCCGATTTGCACCGGCAGCTCCAGCACCAAGCCCGAGCCTTGATCGAAGGTTTCCTGCGCAATCGTGGTGACTTCATCAACCAAATCAAACGTGGCGAGCTTGATACCCTGACTGAGCGACGCGCCCGCCGTGGGCAATTGATAGACATTGTAACCCTGGAAGGCGAAGTCTCTGTCAACCACGCCCTCGGTCCTGGCCACTTCCGTGGGATTCTCGCCCCAGTTGAGCAGAATCTGGCCGTCAAATTCCGTGGCCGACAGCACCGGCGGCTGCGGCGGCCGCGGCAATTCGAACAAATTGTCGAAGGCCTCCTGGGCAAAGCGATCGGTGAATTTCAACACCGAGATGCTGGAGAGCCGGTCAGAGCCGAGCGCTGCCATCACCGCGACCACGACTTCCTGCGTGTCGCCCAGGGCCATGGTGAACGGCCCGGAGGCGAGCAGCAACCGGCGGTCACCGGGATTGGCATCCACCCAGCCTTCCCCGGCAACCGGATCACCGGGCACGCGGAATTTGGTGACCGCATTGCCGTTGGTGGGATCGGTCCACGGCTGGGCGGGATTTTCCGGACGCGGCCGGAAGCCGCGCAGCAAGTTCCACCACTGCAGCGTGCCGTTGTAGTCGCCGCCGCGCGTGGGATCGCTGTCGGTCTGGCCCGCGGCGAAATACGCGAACGAAGTCATCGGCAGGTTGCGGAAACCGCGGCGCTTCTTCAGGCCGAAGATGGCTTCCCCATCAGGATCCGGGACCAGCGGACCGGCAAAGAAATCGTAGCCGGAAGCCGGCGGCGGCAAACCCACCTGTGAGTAGTTGCCATCGGTGGAGACCGAGTTGTAGACGTAGCCCAGGCTCAGGCTCGTGTCGCTGCCGACGAAATCATCGCCGGCGGCGCCGAGATCCGGATCAGCCCATTGACAGAAGTACATGCTGTCGATCGTGGCGGTGGCGGGTGTGGTCGCCGTACCTTTGTAAATCACGCGGAATTGTTTGAAGATGATGTTGCCCAGCGGATCCGAGCGGCGATAGGCCCACAAGGTCAACTGCATCTCCAGGCCGATGGAGGGCGAGCCGTACATCGTCTGCACCGCGCTGGCATTGAGATCGTTGGCCACCAGCCACACCACTTGATCAGCGCCGGCCAGGCCGGGTTCATCCGCCTCCGGAAACAGGATCGGCGAGCCGTCGGCATGGAACTGCGGCGTGTAGCGGCCGTCGCCCTCGGCATCATAGAATGGCGCGCCTTTGTGCGCCGGCCAGTCACGCCAATCATCGGCATATTGCTGCCGCACCGCGGCAATTTGCGCCGCGGTCACCGCCGCCGCCGAGGTGACGTTAAGCTCGGCGGCATCCTGGCGCAAATCGGCGGTGAGATAATCGCGGCGAATGCGCCAGACGCGATCGACGTTGGCGAGATCGTTGACGTCTTCCGCAACCCCCGGCGAGAGAATCGCGCCGGGCACCGTGCCAATGCTGAAGGTCTGGCCGCCGACGCGAATGGCCGGATCGCTGCCGTCATTCACCTTGCCGCCCCACACCAAACCGTCCTGGAAGATGGCGGCTGCGATAATGTTGCCACGCGGGAAGTACAAGCCGGAGTTGCCGTCCGGCTGGTTGGCAGATTTGCCGTCGGAATAAATCCAGGAAGCCACCTGGCCGACGTTGACCAGGGTTTGGTTGGTCGTTCCCGCAGCCACTTTGGCCAGGCGTGCCGCCGGTCGCGGCGGGCGGCCGCCATTCTCTTCTGCGGCGCGGGCTGGGTTGGCGAGCAACGCCACGCCGGCCGCGGTGAGAAGAAATGAAAGGAATCGTTTCATCAAGAAATCCTCCAGATAGTCAGGTCCCGGGTGCCGGCGGCAGGCGCGATTGCACGCCGCCGCCGGCCGGGAACAGGCGAACGCAGGTGAGACTCAGAATTCCAATTTGGCGCCGAAACGAATCTGGCGCGGCGGACCGAGCAGTTGCAGGCCGATCACATCGGTCTCGCTCTGCGCGTAGTTGTCGCCGTTGCCATTAAGATTGATGGCGCGGTAGAGCGAAACATAGGGCTGCCCGCCATTGGCCGCGATGATCGCGCCGCTGAGATCGGGATTGTTCAGGAAGCCGTCGTCATAGGCATTGCCGGTGCGACGATAGACGTTGACGACATTCTTGCGATTGGTGAGATTCTGCACATACATGTAGAGATTGAGGCCGAGCTGGCCGATCGCCACCGTCTTGTCCAGTCGCAGATTGATGTCATAGTTCCACGGCGTGAGTGAGGCATTCACCGCTTCCAGCGGCCGGCGCGAGCGGGGATCGGTGATCTGGCCGCCCAGCGAGGCATCCTGCTGGCCGAATTCACCCTCGGAGCGGGTGTAGGGATGGCCGCTGCTGAAGTTGAGCAACAGGTTCACTCCCAGGTTCTGCAGAATCGCGCCGCCGTCGCCCCTGGCAAAGCGATAGTCCACGCTCGCCGAGCCGCGCTGCGGCCGGTTGAAATCCAGCGGCGAAATCACCGTCGGAATCTCCTGCACCTGCTCGATGCCGGCGATCGCGGAGTTGGGTGCGGAGCCGGTGCCGAGCGAACGGGAGAAGGTGTAGTTCAACTGGCCGGCCAGGCGCTTGGTGCGGCGCAGCGTGAGTGACAACTCCACGCCCGTTGTGGTGGCGAAATCACCGTTGACCAGCACGTTGTAGTCGCTCGCCGGCGATTGCGGATCGACCGTGATGCGCGAGATCTGGATCTGATCTTCGATGTTCTTGTAGTAGGCGGTCAGGTCGAAGGCCGCGACTTCGCTGAATTGCTGGCTGAAGCCGACTTCATATTGCGTGGTCTTTTCAGGATCGAGGCCCAAGCCGACCACGTCAGTGCGGAATGACGTGCCGCCGGTGAAGATCGCGTCATACCATGCCGGCCCGTTGTAAAGATCGGTCAGGCGCGGCGGCTGCACGAACTTGCCGTATTGCAGATGGAACACGGTGCGGTCGGTAACCGGAAAGGCCAGACCCAGGCGCGGACTGAGTTCCACCGCAGCTTTCTTCTTCACCAACTGGTCGACGAACAAGCCCTGGTTGGCGCGATCCCACGGCGGACGGGAAGGATCGGCAAACGTGAAGTCATCGTTATCCATCACATCCAGGCGCAGGCCCATGTTGATCACCAGATCGCGCGCTTCGAACTTGTCCTGCGTATAGAACGACAGGTAGTAAGGATGGCGCGGACCCTCGGGGCCGTCACTGTTGATCTCATTGCCGAAGGTGTCGTAGCCATACGTGAGGCGTTGGGAAGCGCCTGACAGCGTGCGGAACGCGCCGGCCGCCGCCGGATCACCGGCCAGGGCGCGGCGGTAGATGTCGGGATTCTGGCGCGCCGCTTGCAGTTGCTGCCGCGTCCATTGCGTGCCCTGTTCATCGGCCGCAAAGCTGCGCGCGGTCCAGCGTTCATACGAGGCGCCCAGCTTGAGCTCATGGCTGCGGTGTTGAGTGCTGAATGCGAGCGAGCCGCCGATATAACCGCGCTTGTTCTTGAAATAGTTCGCCGGCGTGCCGGGCGCGGTGAAATCGAAGCCGTAGATGTCGATCGATTGCGTGCCGCCGCGCCAGGGACTCAAGTTGTCATTGTAGAACGTCACGCCTTTGCCGGCGTTCGCCGTGCTGTCCCAATAGGCCCAGAAATCATGCTTGAGCAGCGGATCGTAGCGCACTTCCCGCCGGTCGAAGTAGTTCAAATTCACTTCATAGAACGAACGCGTGCCCAGCAGATGGGTGGCCTTGAGATTGAGCAGCGCGGTGCTCAAGTCTTCGATCTGGTTGCGGTCGAGATTGAATAGTCGCGCCGCCAGGCTGCCGTAGAAATTGGGATCGGGTCCGGTCAAGTCGTCCTGCCGCCGCCAGCTCAGCGATCCGCCCAACCGGACGATGAGCGGCCGGGCGTCCCACACGATCGTGCCGTTGCCGATCCACTGATTGCGGCTTGCCGCCGGAATCGCATTGTCCTTCATCTTGATGCCGCGCTGCTGGATGAACGCCTCCAGCACCGGGTCACGATTGGTGGTGAATACCAATGGAAAGTTGTGGTCATCGACGTAGGTGCCGGCGTGATTGAACTCAAACCCCTGCCAGAAGCGCGTGGCGCGGTCACGCTCGAAGATGTTTTGCGCCGCCAGGAAGAACTTGACTCGCTTGTCGAGCAGCGGCCCGCTCAGCGTGGCGGTGTAGTCGGTGTAGCCGTACGAGTAGGCGCCGAGAAACTTTTCGCCACGGTCGACGAGATTGTCGGTTTCGGTTTGCACCGTGAAATGATAATCGCTGCCCCCGCTTTTCAGGGTCTGGCGGATGATGCCGGCGTTGGCGCCGCCGAACTCCGCGGTGTAACCGCCGGCCTGAATCTGAAACTCCTCCAGCGCCTCCGGGATGACGGTGATGGCGTTGCTGCCGTTGTCGGCGTCGCGGGCATTGGCGCCCTCGAGGTAGTAGCCCACCTCATCGCTGCGGCCGCCGCGCACATAAAGCCCGCCGTCTTGCGCCACCACGCCCGGCTGCAACGCAATGACGGCGTTGACGCTGCGCACCGGTATCTTTTGAAAATCCTCATAGCTCTGCATGCGCGTGGCATTGGTGGCGTTCTGATTCACCAGCGGCCGCTCGGCCACGATCGACACCCCGGAAATTTCCAGGGCCTCCGCGGGCAGGCTGAAATCCAACTCGGTGGTCAAGTCGGAATTGACCCGCACATTGGTAATCGTGACCTCGCGGTATCCGATGAACGAGGCCCGCACTTCATACACTCCAATCGGCACGTTCACCACCACGTACTCGCCGTTGAGATCCGCGGCCGCGCCCATCGAGGTTCCAACCAGCAGGATGGTGGCGTTCAGCAGCGGCTCGCCGGTCTCGCGGTCCACCACCTTGCCTTTGATCTTGCCGGTGGTGCCGGCCAGCAACAGCGCAGGCAGCAGAACGGCGGCCAGAATGCTGCCCGGAATTTTTCGAAAGTTCATGCGACCTCCAAAACGAGTTGAGCAGGATTGGGAATCATGATGGGTTCGCTCCGCAACTCAGTCAGTCACCGATTTGATGGTCG
This sequence comes from bacterium, assembly GCA_037445455.1. Lineage (GTDB taxonomy): Bacteria > Zhuqueibacterota > Zhuqueibacteria > Zhuqueibacterales > Zhuqueibacteraceae > Coneutiohabitans. Next base: position 11,875 of record JBBIKM010000152.1, read on the forward strand.
TCGCGCTCGCATCTCCCAGAATCATGCTGGTGTGGCTGGCGGCAATGCTGAGCGTCGAGGTGGCGAGCACTGTGTTGCCGCCCGCGGCTTTGACTTCCATCAGGTAGTCGCCGGCGGCGACAGGGATGTAGTTCGACACGGCTTTGTACGCCAGCCGCGTCGCCAGCACGGTGTCGGCGCCGGCGGTGATGGTAACCTGCGCCTCGAGGGCAGGATTGAAATTCGCCACCCGCAACACCCGCTGCGGTGAATCGAAGATGCGGCGTTCCGTCAGGCGAAAGAACTCGCGCGTTGCCCCGGCTGCCGCAGGCAGTAGCACGACGGTGCCGCGCAGGTTGGTCGACATGGCCACGAACTGTTTCTCGCCGTTCGAGAGCGCGATCTCGCGGCTGCCCGCGGGAAATTGTTTGTGCGCCAGCTCGCCGGCAAAAGCCAGCGTGCCTTGTTGGATGCCGTCGACCGCCACCTGCACGCTCGCCAGGTCCGTGGCCGCATGCACAAAGCGAAACTCGGCATTGAACTCGGGCGGGGTGGGGCCGGTCGCAGGCACATCCGCGCAGCCCAGCAGCAAAGCCGTACATGCCAGCATGGCAATGCCGAGCCTGATTCGCGAAGGATGCATTGCGCCTCCTTTCCGGAGTTGAAATGAATAAGTGAGAGTCTCGGGTGCGCGGCTTCTCGCACGCGGCGGCGGCAGGCAAATCCCGGCATGCTTTTCTGGTTGGTGAAAAAGAGAAAGCACGCCCCGGCACGCCGGAACTCGAGCGCGCCCCGCCGATTGCGAATGAAAGTCGCGGTTGATGATAGGGAGGGTGCAAGAGGCAGGTGGGCGAAAAAGAAATGCTTGCCTTTCGCAGGCAAAGGCCATATCTTTTCCGCGTCTCTTTGAAGGGCCACCGTGCCCCTTTACACCAGCTCGTTGAGAGTTGCCGCTCTCAGCGAGCTTTTTTGTTTTGGTCCGGCTCGCAAGGCCTTAGGTGCTGATTGTGATCCGCCGCCGATAGAGTTTATCTTTTGACAATCGTTGCGCGATTCTTCCTCGACGTTTTCTGCATGCAAGGTGTTGTTCCCGCACTGGCAAACGATATGCCAGTGGCCCAACAGCCGTCTGCAAGCGTTTCATCTCCCACAAAATCCGATTTTCCCAGAAAACGCCCGGAATTTTTATGCAGAATTATGCATTCGCGACGTGCATGTTGTTGCATGGAGACAGTCTTGTTGCCTAGAATGGCGGAGAACGTTGCGTGCCTGTTGCGCTTCAGGGCGCGGACACATTTCTGCGTTTTCAAGAAGACGAGAGCCGGGCGGGAACGTTGCATGATTGCGGGCAAGTGGGAAAATGGTGTGCAGGCTGCGTTGAGATTTCTTGCAGCAATTTCTGTTTGTGGGAAGCGATATTACTCTCTCTGAAACTGCCGTGGTTCGTCCTGGCTTGCCTGCCGGCGTAAAGGTGGAACCAGCAGGTGGGATGACAGAGGCGATGGCGCTGCATGAAAAAGCGCTGGAGACTCGATTCCGGTCAATCCTGTTTCATCTTGTCAACAAGGTGAATTCTCCATCCGGCCTCAACCTCACGCCAGCAGGGCAAACCGCCAAAGGCTCGTGTGACAGGATTCGCAAGATTGACGGGATGATAATGATTCTCGCCGGCGTGAAGAGTGCGCCGGCAGGCGGGAAGCCAGGGACAAGGACTCTTCATGCAAACATGAGAGTGCGGGACAGTGAAATCGTTGCTTTAGAGCCGGGAAATTTCTCCAGGGGATTGAAACAACCCAGCGGAAAACAAATCGCTGTGGCGTTGCAATCCGTTGACGACTCTCTTTGTGTTGCGGTTTGTCCGCGTTGGGAGGAAGTTCGGCTCCCTCCGGCAGCGATCTGATTCGTGCGGAAACGAAGCAAAAATCCCTGCGAACCGGTGCAGCCTTGCGCCGCAGCGGGAATGACTTGGCAAAGACGAGTCATCCCCAAATTCGCCGGGTGAGATTCACCTCCTGCACGATCAAGCCGGCGACGGAAAGGCGACTGCGGGCCTGCCGCAACAAATACTCATCGCAGGCTCATGCTGCCATCGCGGTGAATGACAAAGACCGTCCTGCCGTCACCGGCCGGCAGGACGCTGCCATTCTTGCCGTCGAAAAAGCGCAGCTCCAGAAATTCCCCTTTCAAATCAAAGCGCACGAAGCCGTGCTTGCTCTTGCCCTTTTGCTTCACGTTGTCATCACGATCAAAGCTCTGCCACCAGGTGAATTCATGCGCCGCAGGATTGGCGGCCTTCACCCGGCTGCTCTTGGCGCCCGCGCCCGAGCCAACGTGAATGCGCGGGCCGCCGGCATTCGCCTGCGGCCGGTAAAGCAACTGCAACACGTGCTCGTGCCCGGCAATCACCGCCTGCACGGTTACACCGCTGGCAGCGATGGCTGTCTGCACCGCCCGCACATAAGCCTGATATTTGGGCGCGCAGGTGTCTTC
>JBBIKM010000153.1:0-14322 GCA_037445455.1 bacterium
GCCAAACACCGTGTGTTTGCCGTCCAGCCAGGGCGTATCGACCTGGTTGATGAAAAACTGCGGGCCGTTGGTGTTCGGCCCGGAATTGGCCATGGCCAGCGATCCGCGCACCGCCTTGTGGGAACTCTTGGTGCTGTCGTACTGATAGCCCACCGCTTGATACAGTTCCATCAGCGACATTTGGCTCAGGCGGACCATCTCCGCCTCGACCAGCTCGCGCTTGGCATCGAGATCGGCCTGGGAGCGGATGCCGAGCTTTTGTCCGAGATACATTTGATAGCGCTGCACCTCGGCCTGCAGGGAAAACTGCGCTTCGGTGAGCTTGATCTTGTCGAGGCCAAGCCCAACGGCGTTGATCTCATCTTCGAAGCGGTAGCCCGGATCGCCGGTGCCGGTGCCGAGCGGGCAGCCGCCCTGCATCATGAAATCCTTGATCACGCGGTGCAGCTTCAAGCCGTCGTAAAAGGGCCGCTTGACCATCTGGCCGGTCTTGGGATCCTTGAATTCCTTCCTGCCCTCCGCCAGTTCGAGAAAATTGGCGACGGTCTTGGGCGCGTCCTTCTGGAAAAGCTCGAGATAAATATCGCCGGCCGTTGTTGTCATCACGACCACGGGATCCATTTCATCCTCCAGGGGTTTGTCAAATTTGATTTTTTCCTGACAGCCAACCGTCGAAACCATCGCCAGGACGAGTATCGCGCGATTGATCATTTCACACTCCATCGTTGGGGTAGACACCATCGAGTCCCGGTCATCCCATGCCGGAGATCAGCCAGACCGCAGCCCTTGCAACCGGATGCGATTTGCAAAAGCAAGGCGCAAAATACGCAACCGTCCTCTACCCTGCAAGCATTAGTTTCGCCCCGCGCCTGTAAATCTGCGCTTGCCTTTGCAGACGAGAATGGTGATATTGCCGGCCATTTCATCCAAACCGCAACAATCAGGATCACGGAGAGGAAACATGCCTGAGTTTCGCCGGTGGCAACAGCGGCTGGGGACGGTGCTTTTCTGGTTGGGAATGAGTGGCGCCGTCGCGCACGCCGCGGAGACGCAATCCCTGCAGATCATTCACACCACCAAAGACTTTCGCCAGGGTGAACGACAGCCCGGCCTGCAACTCACCGGGAATCTGCTCGCGCTTTCGCCCGGCGCCGGCCGCGCACATTATGTTTCGCCGGCCATCAAAAGTCCGTTCACGTTCAACGCGGTTGGACCGCACTGGCTGGCGACAACACCAGCCGGCGCGCAGGTGCAGGTGTTGGTGCGCGTGCGGGCAGACAGCGGGCAGTGGGGCAACTGGCTGCCGGTGCCCACCGAAGAAGAGCCGGTCGCGGCGCTCACCGAGGACGGCCGGCCCAATCCCTTTGCGGGCGACCGGACCGGTGCGCTGGTCTTCGTCGCTCCCAACAGTCGCTGGGTGCAATACCGGCTGGAATTCTCCGGCGCAGCTCCGCAACTCGAGCGCATGTCGCTGCAGATCATCAATTCTGTGAATGGCCCCACCATCTGCGCGAGCGCGCGAGAGCAGCAGGTCGAGAGGCCGGCGCCGCTCACCAAACCGGGCAGCGTGCCCAAGCCGCGCATCTACACGCGCGCGGAATGGGGCGCGCGGCCGCCGAGCACGGGCTATCAATACACCACCGCCAAACATCTCGGCTTTCATCACACTGCCGGCGTCTCCGATTTCAGTGTCGGCAGCTTCGAAGACTGCGCCGCGCGCGTGCGCGCGATTCAGGCCTTTCACATGGATACCAACGGCTGGATCGACATCGGCTACAATTACACCGTCTGCAAGCACGGCCACCTCTTTCAGGCCCGCGAAGACGACAATGACGCCAGCGACGTGCGCGGCGCGCACGACGGTTTCAATGCCGGCAGCATGGGCGTTTCCGCGCTGGGATATTTTCATCCGCCTTACAATCATCAACCCACGCCCGAGCTGCTGCATGCGCTCTATTCCCTGCTGGCCTGGAAGTGTGACCAGCGCGGCATCGATCCCAAAGGCGCGAGCCTCTATGCCGCCTACGGCGCGGTGCGCGACCACATCTACGGCCATCGTGAAGTGCGCGCCACTGCCTGCCCGGGTGACATTCTCTTCGCCCGCAAAGCCGCCATTCGCGACTCGGTGGCACGCCTCATCGGCCAGTTTGCCACCGTCGTGTCCGAATTGCCGGCTCCCGCTTCCTATCAGCTTCTGCAATGCCATCCCAACCCGTTTTCACCCGCCCGCGCCGCAGCCTCCGCTGCCATGACCATCCGCGTTTCCCTGCCGAAATCGGACCTCACCACGCTCGCCGTCTACAATCTGCTCGGCCAGCGCGTGCGGCTGCTGCATGAGCAATTGCTGCCGGCAGGGCAAAATGTCCTGCATTGGGAGGGACGCGATGACGCCGGCCGGCTGCAACCGGCAGGCGTCTACTTCGTGCGTCTGACCACCGCGACGCAGACGCAACAGGCGAAGGTTTTGTTGGTGAAGTGAATCTGCTGCGGGCAGGAAAGGGAGAATGGTGAAAGCTGTCGCTTATCCGGCGAGCGGCGGAGTCGACGGGGTCACGCCGGATTGTTGCTGCGGAGGAACCCACCACCGGCCCATCCAGGCGTCAAGCTGATGAAGGGCAGCTCACAGGAAATCGGCAGGAGAGGGAAACGACCCAACCAATGAAAACACGCAGCATCAGTTGGGTACGTTTCTCTCTGCTGCAGGAGATATGACTTCGGAGACAACGGTTTCACTCTGAAGAGAGCAGCACGGTCAAGCGGTGTCCGTGCTTTTGATTCAACCCCAAGCGATGCCGGCAAAACCAGATTGGATCACCAAGGCAGCGCTTTCTGTTTGCCGCCAGATGCCTTGGTAATCAGAGTCTCCGCGTCAAGACGGATTATTCGCCGTACAGCGCCTTCCATTCTTCTTCGAATTCACTCCCCGTCACCCAGCGCGGCTGTTCCGGCGCATTGGCGACTTTGAGCGCAGCCGCGAAGAAAATGCGCAGGTCGCGTTCGCAGCCGGAAAGATCCCACACCTCATTCACTTCATCGGTGACGCGGTGATAATGCGCGTCATGATACTCTTTTGGATCGACGGCCGGCGGCCGCAGGTACTGCTTGCCGGGATTGAGGTACAGCGCCGGGATGCCGGCTTTGGCAAAGTTGACCTGGTCTGAGCGGTAGAAGCTTCCGGCATTCGGTTTGGGATCGCCGCGCACCACAAGCGGCTGCGGCTGGCCGGTGGAATCGACCACCGTGTACTGACTGGCGGCCTCGCGCAGGGCCTCACCGAGAGTGCTCATCTCCAGGCCGATGGCGGCAAGGTCGGCAGTCATGCCGAAGATCTGCGGCATATCCACATTGAAATTCGCGATGATGCGCTTGAGTGCAAACGGCGGATCAACAGTGAACCACTGGCTGCCCAGCAGACCGCTTTCTTCAGCGGCACAGGCAAGCATCAGGATCGAGCGCCGCGGCCGCTCCCGCAAGGAGGCAAAGGCTCGGCCGAGATGGATCAGGCCGGCGGTGCCCAGGGCATTGTCCCAGGCGCCATTGTAGATTTTATCCGTGCCCGGCAGATCGTCGTTCCTGCCGAGGTGATCATAATGGGCGGAGAACACAATCACCTGCTCCTTGAGCTGCGGATCGCTGCCCTCCACCATGCCGATCACGTTTTTGGTTTCGACCTTGCGAATCGTGGTTTCGAGATGCGCGCTCACGCGCACGCCGGTATCGACCGGTTTGAAGTCGCGGCTGGCCGCCTGTTGAAACAGGCCGTCCAGCGTGGTGCCCATGGCTTGCGCGATGCGCGCGGAAGTGGCCTGATCGATCCAGCCCAGCACGTCCACCTGATAGCCGCTGTTGGGCAGGTCGAGCGCAAAATGTTCCTCGCTGCCGCTGTGTTGCACGACATTGAAGCCATAGCTGGCGGATTCCGTGGTGTGAATCATGAACGCGCCGGCGGCACCGTGTTTCATCGCTTGCTCGAACTTGTAGGTCCAGCGGCCATAGTACGTGCGGGTCGTGCCCTGGAATAATTCAACGCCATTTTCGCTCACCGGCGGATCGTTGTTGAGAAACAACAGCACCTTGCCGGCCACCTCGGTGCCCTTGAAATCATCCCAGTTGTGCTCGGGTGCTTCCACGCCATAGCCCACGAACACCAGCGGCGCCTCATGCAAATCCACCACCGGCTTTTGCGCGGTTGACCAATACGTCAGGGTCGAATCGGAGAGATAATCCAACTCGCCAAGTGGATGCGAGAGGCTGAGCGTTGAGCGGCTGGCGTCTTTCTTCATGCCCACCAGGCGCACGGTTTGGAAGTAGCTGCCATTCACCGGCGCCAGGCCCACTTCCTTGAAGCGGTTGGCGAGGTACGCCGCGGCTTTGTCGCCGCCCGCGGTGCCGGGCGCGCGGCCTTCCATGTCGTCGGCGGACAGCGCGCGCGTGTCCTTGAGAATCTCCTCCTGTGAGATCAGCTTGGCGGCATCGGATTCAGAAACCGCTTGTTGGCCGCAGCCCGCCAGGCCCAACGCCAGCAGGGGCAGCAGCCAGAGGCAGTGACAACGCATGCATTCCTCCAATGAATCAATCGTACTGAAGCCTGGGTTGGTGACTTTCAAAATGTGCCGATGATAAGATTTTTTGCCGGAAGATGCAAAAGATAAGTGACGACAGGACTGCTGCCGGAGGTGTCATATTGTTCAACAACGGTTGCACCATTGCATTTGACACCGGCTGTCCTGACGCCACGGCACAACCGCGGCGGATCATCCCCCGCAATGCAGGCCCTGGCGCCGCGAAAATTTGTTGCGCGCCGCGATCATGGCGGCCAGCGCGGCTTGCATCTGCCTGCGTTCCCACCGGCCCGGCGCGAGGGCGCACACCGCCCAATCGGCCGCCACAACACTGAGAAGACCAGGGAGATTTTGATCAAACGACTGTTTGTTCACGAGAACCCACCATTCCAAGCGGAAATCCCCGGTGCAGGCATTGCGCCAGGCAGGACAAGAATGAGGTCAGAAGGATGAGATGAGGAGACTGGCGAGGTCGATCGTGACACTCTCCGCACTGCCGCCCAAGTCATGTCATCCTGCTGAGGCGTTGGCCCGGTAAAGGCCGCCACTTTCTGCAGCAGCGTGTCGATCAATTCCGGCAGCGCTGCGTCGACATGCTGGTTCACTACGGCGAGCAGCCGTTGTTCGCCGAACTCCTCGGCGAAAGCATTCTGCGCTGCGGTGATGCCGTCCGAATAGATCACCAGCAAATCACCGGGCTGCAGCGCGATGCTGGCTTCTTTGAATGAACAGTCTGGCAATAGCCCCAACGTGATGCCGCCGGTCTGCAAGGGCTGCGGCCGGGGTTGCGAGGACGAAAAGAGCAGGTGATGGTTGTGGCCGGCGTTGGCGTCGTGGCGCGCAGGCGCGCCCGCATCGAGCACGGCATGAAACAGCGTCAAGAATTTTTCCTGCTGCGTGAATTAATGGAGCAGCGTGTGGGCGCGCGGCTGCTTGTGCAGCAGCATCCCGCCTTGCAGATTTTGTTTGAGGTAAAAAGTTGGCGGTCGGAGCTGGTGCGCGAGCGCACCAAAGTCTTCATCGCAGTCGAGGCCTGGGGGTCGCTCAGCCTGATCTCCCCTGCTCGGCATTGACGGCACGCAACGAGCGCCGGATGATGGTCTGCATGATCTCCTGCATGTTGACCGAGGCGCCGATCTCGCGGGCGGGATCGTTCAACACCGCCAGTTCCTGCACTGCCCGTTGCAGGCGGAGATTTTGCTCCTGCAGGGCTTGCACACGCGCAAGAGAGTCAAGCCCGGCGCCGGGGTTCTGTGGTTCTCGCTGCATCGTGACGAAACCCGACTGGCAAAGAGCCGGTGGCGGCAGCGCAATCCGCCCCGGCCGGCAAACGCCAGCCGGGGCGAGCCGGCTATTTGAACCAGTCCTGCTTGGGCTGATAAGAGGTCAGGAGTTTGTTTTTGGCATGATGCCGGGCGAGCGCAAGCTGGATCAACTCATCCAGCAACTCGGGATATGTCATGCCGCTCGCTTCCCACAGTTTGGGATACATGCTGATCTGGGTGAACCCGGGAATGGTGTTGATCTCATTGAGATAAAACGTATCAGAGTCGCGTTCGAGCAGGAAATCGACGCGTGCCATGCCCTGGCATTCACAGGCGATGAAGCCCATGACCGCGCACTCTCGAATCTTTTGCGCGAGCAGGGGATGCAGGTCTGCGGGGATGTGGAGCTGCGAGGCGCCATCAACGTACTTGGCGTCGTAATCATAGAATTCGTTCGAGGGCACGACTTCCCCGCACACCGAGGCCTTGGGGCGGAGATTGCCCAGCACGCTCACTTCGATTTCACGCGGGTTGACCACGGCCGCTTCAATGAGGATCTTGTGATCGTAGCGCGCCGCCTCTTCGATGCCGGCCGCCACTTGCTCGGCGGTGCGCGCGCGGCTGATGCCGACGCTCGAACCCATGTTCGCCGGTTTGATGAAAGCCGGATAGCCGAGCGTTTCTTCGACCGCCCGCAAAATCTCGGCGCGCGTTTTTCCACTCAACCGCTGCGGATGCACCGCCATGGGGAAATGCTCGAACTTGTCACTGAACCAATCTTCCGAGCGCAGCCAGAGAAAATCCACCACCGGAATGCCCGCCTGCAGACACAGCGCTTTTTGCACGACCTTGTCCATGCACACTGCCGAGCCAAGCACCCCGCTGCCAACATAGGGCAGATTGGCGAGCTCGAGCAGGCCCTGCACCGTGCCGTCTTCGCCGAGCGGACCGTGCAACACTGGAAAGACCACGTCGATGCCGGCCTCGCTGGCCAGTTCCTGCACGGCGGCCGGCGCGGCGGAGACCAAACGGTGTTCGTTGGGATCAGGTGGCACCATGGCCAGCGAGTGGCTGGTGTCCTGCCCGCTTTTCAAGAAAGCGAGGGCCTGGCTGCCGCTGATCCAGCGGCCGGACTTGGTGATCCCCACCGGTACCACTTCGTATTTCTCCCGGTCCAGCGCATTGATGATGGAGGTGGCGGAAACCAGCGAGACTTCGTGCTCGCCCGAGCGGCCGCCAAATACGACACAGACACGCAGTTTTCTCATGGAAGATTCCGGCGATTTCCTCGACTGCAAGCTGAACAATCCCCGCTGTGCGGGGCAGCCGCAATATAAGATTTCACACCTGAATTGCAAACCCGAAGTGCAACCGAGATTTTCGCTTGAAATTCGGCGCTGAAATCTTTACAATGGCGCCGGCATGCAAGCCCACGCACGGAGCCACGCCAGCCCACCCTGCTGCTGGCGCAGATGGCTGCGGCAGTGCGGCACCCGCAGCGCAGGCGCGCGCCGGCCACCGGCAGAATCGGAGACCGGTGGCGCATTGGATTCCGGTCGTAATTCCCATTTGACCGTTCCTCTCCAGCCCCAAAGGCATCATCATGACGTTACAATGGCAGTTTATCGAGGCCACGCCTCAGGAATCGGTTTTGCGGTTGGCGCAGGAATTGAGTGTGCCGCCGATTATCGCGCGGGTCCTGCTCAATCGCGGCATCGAAACAGCCGAGAGCGCGCGCCGCTTCTTCCACACCGACCTCGAGCGGCTGCATGATCCCTTTTTGATGGCGGATATGAAAACCGCGGTGACGCGCATCGCCACCGCGCTGGCGCGGCGCGAGCGCCTGCTGATCTACGGCGACTATGACGTGGACGGCGTCACCAGCACCGCGCTGCTCAAGCTGGTTTTCCGCAGTCTGGGCTGCGACGTGCCCCACTACATTCCCGAACGCTTGCGCGAAGGCTACGGCCTGTCGCTCACCGGCATCGAGAAGGCGCACGCTCAGGGCGTCAATCTCATCATCGCGGTGGATTGCGGCGTCTCGGCAGTCGAGGAAATCCGCCGGGCGCGTGCCCTGGGCATGGACGTGATCGTGTGCGATCATCACCAACCCGGACCGCTGCTGCCGCCCGCCACCGCCCTGCTCGATCCCAAGCGCAGCGATTGTCCCTATCCTTTCAAGGAACTCGCGGGCGTGGGCGTCTCGTTCAAGTTGATGCAGGCCTTGTGCCGGCACCTCGGACAGGATCCCGCGACGCTGCTGCGCCACGTCGAATTGGTGGCGATCGGCAGCGCGGCGGACATCGTGCCGCTCACCGATGAAAACCGCATTCTGGTCAAAGCCGGCGTCGAGAAACTCAATGCCACCGAGAATATCGGGTTGCAAGCGCTGATCAATGTGTGCAGCCTGCAGGGCAGCGAACTGGGCACCGGCCATATCGTCTTCATTCTGGCGCCCCGCATCAACGCGGTCGGCCGCATGGGCGACGCCAACCGCGCGGTGGATTTGCTGACCGCCGATGATCCCGAACAGGCGCAAAGCATTGCCTGCGTGCTGGATGCCGAAAACCGCGAGCGCCGCAGCATCGATGACAGCACTTTTCGCGAAGCGCTCGAGCTGGTGGAGCGGCAGTGCGATCTCAACCGCGACAACGTCATCGTGCTCGATCGCGAGGCCTGGCACACCGGCGTGATCGGCATCGTTGCTTCGCGCGTCGTCGAGAAATTCTACCGCCCGACGATCATGATTTCGACCGACAACGGCATGGGCAAGGGCTCGGCGCGCAGCATTCCCGGCTTCGACATTCACCACGCGCTCACCCAGTGCCACGAGCTGATGCTCGCCTACGGCGGCCACAAGTACGCCGCCGGCCTCAGCATCCGCACCGACCACATCGCGAGCCTGCGCGCCAGGCTGCAGGAGATCGCGGCGCGCTCCCTGAGCGCCGACATGCTCAAGCCGCGGCTGTTGCTCGACGGCGAGATCGAATTCGCCGACATCAACGAGCGCTTCATGAAATTCCTCAAAGCCATGGCGCCCTACGGCCCGCAGAACATGCGGCCGGTGTTCGTTTCGCGCGGGCTGCGCGTGCTCGGCAATCCCCAAATCGTCGGCAACAACCACTTGCGCTTCAACGTCATGCAGGGCAACCGGCGGCTGGATTGCATTGGCTTCAACCTGGGCGATTTGCGCCATCGCCTCACCGACGGCCGCAGTGACGTCGATCTCGCCTACCTGGTCGAGGAAAACACCTGGCAGGGGCGGACAACGATTCAATTGCGGGTCAAGGATATTCGTTAGAGGCTGAGTGCAAACGTGCAGGAAAAATCGTCATCATTCAACCCCTCGGCCAGCCCCGCGAGATCTGCCGTGAGCAACGGGCGCTGAAATCCCGGCTGGTTGCGGGCGCCATCATTGCGATGAGGAAAGCGAGGTGCACAATGAGAGTATTGGCTTATGAAGGCATCGTGGACAACGGTTTGATCCGTCTGGAGGAGGGCGTGCAATTGCCTGAAAAGGCCAGGGTGTACGTCATCGTGCCGGAATTGGAACCGAAACGTGTCGCGCATGTTTACAGCCCGCGGTTGGTTCATCCGGAACAAGCCAAAGATTTTCGTTTAGAAGTCAGAGAGGCACCGCCTGATGCCGGCATATAATACATTTTTGTTTGACCCTCCTGCGCCGATTGCGAAAGTCACGCTCCGCAATTTGCAGAATGGCCTTACTTTGCCGACGTTGCTCTCTTGATCGACTCAGGTTCAGATGTCACGATAATTCCCCAAGCCTCAGCAAATCATATTGGTGTGACCTCCATTCTGGATGCGAGTTACCAAGTAGAGGGATTTAAGGGGAGCCCTCTGGTCATGCCGGTTGCAGTCCTGGAAATGTTATTTCTCAATCGCATTTTCAAGGGGCAATTCTTGCTTACTGATCAGGACTATGGCATCTTGGGAAGAAATGTTTTGAACAATGTGGCGATCTTGCTTAATGGGCCAGGTTTATCCTGGGACGAATATCACCTCCTTACGAGATAAGGTCACCAACGATTGATTTCAGCCGGTGACGCTGATCCCGGAGCCTGCATGAAAGTCTTCCCCACGCAGCTTGACACCAAATCCGAAGAATACAAAAAACGCCACAGCCATTTGCTGCGCCTGCTCAGCGAGTTGAATCTGCGCGCCAGGGAAATTCGCGAGCCCTCGCCCGCCGCGGTGAAAAAGCTCGCGGCGCGCCACAAATACCCCGCGCGTGAGAAAATCCGGCGCATTCTCGATCCCGGCAGCGAACCGCTCGAAATCGGCTTGTTCGCCGCCTGGAACATGTACCACGATATTCCCGGTGGCTATCCCTCCGCCGGCACCATCGTGCAGATCGGGCGCGTTTCCGGCAAGCTGGCGGTGATCGTTGCCAACGACCCATTGGTGAAAAGCGGCGCGTGGGTGGAGATCACCTGCAAAAAAAACCTGCGCGCGCAGGAAATCGCCATGGAGAACCGCCTGCCCATCATTTATCTGGTGGACTCCGCCGGCGTCAATCTCGAGCGCCAGGCGGAGATCTTTCCCGATCGCGAACACTTCGGCCGCATCTTCCGCAACAACGCCAGGATGGCTGCCATGGGCATCCCGCAGATTGCCGTCGTGTTCGGCTTCTGCGTGGCGGGCGGCGCCTATTTGCCCGGCATGTCGAGCGAGCTGGCGATGATCACCGAACACTCGAGCATGTATCTCGCCGGGCCGTTCCTGGTGAAAGCCGCGGTCGGCCAGGTGGTGGACTCGGAGACGCTCGGCGGCGCGACCATGCACAACGCGGTCTCCGGCGTGGCAGACTATCGCTTCGACACCGAAGACGAGGCCTTCGCCTTCATCCGCACGCAGATGGCGCTGATGAATTATGCGCCGCGTTCGCCGTTTGACCGCACCACCACGGAGGAACCGGCGTACGACCCCGAGGAGCTGCTCGGCATCCTGCCGGAAAATGCCGCCGGCACCTACGACATGCGCGAGATCATTGCGCGCTTCGTGGATGGCAGCCGCTTCGAGGAATTCAAGCCGGAGTACGGCAAAACCATTGTGACCGCCTTTGCCCGCCTTGGCGGTTTTTCCGCCGGCATTGTGGCCAACCAGGGCATGCCGGTGAAACGCCACATGCCGCCGGATCATCTCGGCCGGCCGCAGCCGCCGCAGGTGCAAATGGGCAACGTCATCTATTCCGATTCGGCCAACAAGGCGACGCACTTCATCATGCTGTGCAACGAGCGCCGCATTCCGCTGTTCTTCCTGCATGACGTCACCGGTTTCATGGTCGGCAAGCAGGCGGAGAGCGGCGGCATCATTCAAGACGGCGCCCAGTTCGTGAACGTGCAGGCCAATTCCGTTGTGCCCAAATTCACCGTCGTCATTCGCAACAGCTTTGGCGCAGGCAACTACGCCATGTGCGGCAAGGCCTATGACCCGGCCTTGATTTTCGCCTGGCCGACGGCTAAATTGGCGGTGATGGACGGCGGCATTGCGGCAGACACGGTCTTGCTCACCAAGAAGGAACTTTCGCCCGAGGAAAAATCCGCCTTCCGCAAACGCCTGGTTGCGAAATACAATGAAGAGGCCTCGCCCTACTTCACCGCGGCACGCCTGATGGTGGACGGCATTCTCGATCCCCGGGAAATGCGGCGCACGCTGATTGCCGGCCTGGAGATGGCAGCGCACCGGCCGGAGCCCGGGGAATTTCGCACGGGCGTGATGAGGATGTGATGCTGGTCGGTCGGTGAACGATAAACAAAAACGGGATGACGCAGGAGCGAAAAAACAGGAAGGCCAAGCCGCTTGCTTTGCATGTCTTGATCAAGAAGAAAATCCGGCTTTCTTCCGCCTTGTCTTTGCACTCTGAGGTGGCGTGGCAAGGCCGCACTGTGGCGCAGACCGCGCCTGTTCAACTTCATCGTGAGGGCGTTTGCACCACGGGGAGGTCATCCCTCGTCGCGCAGCGCTGGAAGCGCGGCTGAGAGATTTTCAGGAAGGAAAAATGTGCGTCCGATTCTGCCGGGGAACGTTTGAATCTCTGCCGCAACACCCGCATAAACGGCGAACGGCCCATTGCGAGGTCTCGCGTGCTGCGCGGCTACAAAATAGAATCTGCCGAAGCAGAACAAAACGCCGGCAGCGTTGAACCGCCAGTCCGGCTCGTGGGAAAGGGAGTGATCTCACACGTTGGGATCGCATTGATCACGTGCAACAGCCGCTTTCCCATGCTCGCCGGGGAGAGCGGAGCCATATCACCTCGAAATGAAAGGAGCAGGGCCATGGAAACGAAAGCATCCTATTTGCAGAAGCTGGCCGCGCAACTGCAGGAGTGGGACACCGAGCTCGATCAATTGAAATTGAAAGCCGATCAGGCCAAAGCCGACGCGAAGACCGAAATCGAGGCGCAAATCACCGAATTGCGGGCCAGGAAGGATGCCGCAATGCTGAAATTCAATCAACTGCAGGAAGCCAGTGACGAAGCCTGGGAGGAGATCAAAGCGGGCGCGGAAAAGAGCTGGACCGAGCTGAAGGGCGCGTTCAAGAGCGCGTTTGCGAAGTTCAGCAAGTAACTGGAACTGCCCAGCCAGGCTTGCGCAGACAGTGCCCACTTGCCGGCGAGCGGTCCTGGCACAGGCCTGGCGTTGCCCCGGCCGCGTAACCGATCGGTGCCCCCCCATGTCTGCCACCGAACCAAGCGCTTACGGCATCATCGAGGAGCCGGCCCAGGGGATCAATGCCGCAGCAAGGGCGACCTTCGCCTTCGAAACGTTATGAAGGTATCATGGCCGTCCTTCACGATTCCAATCGCGTGCGGCTCGACCAGCAGCATGACACGCTCGTCAAGCTCGAAAACCTGCGCGCGGGGCGACGAGACTTGCTTCAGCGATGATATTCTGCAGGCCGCCGGAGAGCGGACGCTGCCAATTGCCGCGCCAGGCGTGAATGATATCGGAATTCCTCTGATCGCAGAATGGCCTTTGCCCCGGCCGGAGGAAAACAATGCAATCATCCCAACTCTCGTCAGGGGCGGAGTCATTTCACCGGCACGGGCGCAACGATTGGCCGGAAGCGGGGGCTTCAGCAACATTCTCGTGCATGACTGCTTGTTTCCTGATCCGGAACGTATCTTGCGCGAGCACTTGAGACGTTTGGACGATTTGCGAGACGTTGCTGTTGAGATTTTTGGATGCCTCGATCACACGGATGCAAGCCAGCAGTCATAAACTTTCAGACCCTGCGAACTCATGAACGCACCTGTTCCCCTCCTCATCGCCAACGGCCAGGGCTTTTGGGGCGATTCGATTCTCGGCCCCGTGCGCCTGGTGCGCGAAGGCCCGCTGCATTATCTCACGCTCGACTATCTCGCCGAAGTCACGATGAGCATCATGCAGAAGCTCAAGAGCCGCAATCCCGAGGCGGGGTATGCCACCGACTTTGTTCAAATGCTCGAGCGCATTCTGCCGGAGTGCCATGAGAAGGGAATCAAAATTATCGCGAGCGCCGGCGGCGTGAACTCGGCGGCCTGCGCACGCGCCACCGGTCAGGTCATCAAGAAGCTCGGGCTGACGGGCATCAGGGTCGCCACCGTGACCGGCGATGACATTCTCGGCCGGCTGGATGAGCTGCAAGCGGAGGGTGAGGCATTCAGGAATCTCGATGACGGCCGGGCGCTCCATGAGATCAAGGGCAAGATCACCTCGGCCAATGCCTATCTCGGCGCCTTTCCCATCGCCGCGGCGCTGGCCCAGGGCGCACACATCGTCATCTGCGGCCGGGTCACCGATCCTTCGCTGGTGCTCGGCCCGATGATTCATGAATTCGGCTGGCAACCGGATGATTATGACCAGCTCGCGGCCGGCACGATCGCCGGACATATTGTGGAATGCGGCGCGCAATGCACCGGCGCGAACTACACCAACTGGCGCGAGATCGAAGAGTTTGCCCGCATTGGCTATCCCATCATCGAAGCGCATCCTTCCGGAGAGTTTTTCATCACCAAGCATGCCGGCACCGGCGGCCAGGTCAGCGTGGCAACCGTGGCTTCACAACTGGTCTATGAGATGGGCGATCCGCGGCGCTATCTCACACCCGACGTCATTGCAGATTTCACCACGATCCAACTCGAACAGGCCGGCCCTGATCGCGTGCGGGTGCATGGCATCCGGGGCAGTGCGCCCACGGACAGTCTAAAAGTGAGTCTCAGTTATCATAACGGTTACAAGGCCGCCGGCCAGCTCGTTATCGCCGGACCGGAAGCGCTGGCCAAAGCCCGGCTGTGCGCCGACATCATTTGGCAGCGCCTCGCACTCGATGGTTGTACTTTTTCGGAAAGCGAGCGGCTGGTGGAATTTCTGGGCAGCGGTGTTTGTCTTGCCGGCATCGTGCCGCCGGTCGACCCGCCGGAAGTGGTGCTGCGCGTGGGGGTGAAGAGTCATGACCGGGCCAAGGTCGATCGCTTCGGCATGGAGATTGTCCCG
>JBBIKM010000154.1:0-7002 GCA_037445455.1 bacterium
CACCAGCGCGCCGGGGTTATGGAGCCAGTTGGCGAAATTTTTGGCCGTGATATTCTGATTATGCGCTAGCGCCCAAACTGCCAGCGCTTCAGTGAAGGGCTTGGCAGGATCGATTTGCCGCAGCGGCACGAAAATCGGAATGAGCGGCTGCGGCAGACAAATACGCTCGCGGCCGGCGGCATCGAGACAGCACACCGCAAAATATTTGAGCAAAGTGGTTTTGCCGGAGCCGGGCCCGCCTAGGATGAGCAAAGATTTTTTCTTCTGCATGGCGCGCTGCAAAACCTGCGGCGGGGTGAGGGTATTTTCCTCGCGCTCTTCCGCTGTTGGCAGATGTTTCATTCCCATTTCACGCCAACGATCCGAGAAACGCAGCGAAACGAAGACGTCCAGCAAGCGCACGTCGATGTTGGCGTGGGAGAGAAAGCCAAAAAGGCGGATGCGGCCGTGCTCGTTGCGGACGAAATCCAGATAATGCTTGGTGAGATCATCGCCGGGCAATTCCGGTGGAGGCGGTGGCGGTGATTTCTGCAAGACTTTTTCGCCGTACTCGAACAGCAGCTTCGTCAAATCTTGGCGCAGGCGTCGCTCAAAATCCTCTGTGGTTTGGAAGGTTTGATGCAAGCCGGGGTGATTTTTATCCTTGTCGAATTTGCCAAAAAATTCTTTTACGCGTTTGAATTGATCGGGATCGAGCTGATCGAGATTGGGCGCGCGCGTGCAGCGATAAAACAAGATGCGCGGGCGATGATTTTTCTGCCATGAGCGGTAAGCGAGCGCAAATTCTTCTTCGGTGCCGGAATCATACGCCCTGCCGGTTTCGGGATCAATGCCGCCGGTGGGGCTGCCGAAGCGCAGCCACAGGATGCCGACGAAGATGTCCCATTTTTCAACTTTCAGCTCGTCGAGGATCACTTGTTCGGGCCGGCCCATGTCGGGCGTCACCTCGCGCCAATCCATGACTTGCAGCGTCACGCCAAGCCGATCGGCAACAGTTTTGTTAAGCTCATCCGCAACGGCATGCACGCGCGCACGCTCAGCGGCAACGTCGCCGGGCGAGGCGACAAAAATGCGGAGTTTTCGGTAGTTTTTGGAATCGGACATGGCATCATCCCTCGGACAATAAGCTCAAGCGGCTGCGCAGCTCATTGCGCCGGCTCAATCGACGCGTAACCGGTTTGAGCGAGCAGATTGCGGGCGATAGGCTCGAGTACTTGCGGTTCAAGTCTTTCATGTTGCCAACTCTTGCAGGCGTTGCGCCATCTCCTCGCGCGCGCTTTCGGCGGTTTCCCAATCCATGAAATCCTCCCAGTTGTCAAGATCCTCCTGTGCGCTCGCCCGCAAGGCAGCTTCAAACTCGGCAAAACTCCGCTCGTGCTTCTGCTGAAAATGGCGGCACTGGCTGTCGAAGTAGGCGAGCTTGAATTGCAAATCCTGGCCCAGCAGAGCGAAAAGCTCGTCTGCGGCAACCCAGCTCGGTACTTTGATCGTGACTTCTTGGGACACGCTTGATCTCCCCTCTGCCGCAAGATAGCTTTGCCGGTGCACAAATGCAACCGTGAGAACTCTCCGTTGGAGGGGGAGGTCACCGTTGCTCACCCGGGGTTGTCTATAACACCCGCCGGCAAACATGCAAATGGCACTTGTGCGCGTTGGCAGTTATGGAACGCACGCTCGCAGTAATGCCCCCAGGCATCCTCCCCCCAGGCTGGGCGAGGCATGAGGTTTCTTATCACGCCTTCAAGCACGGCGCCTGAAGGCGCGACGACGAACAATGGCACAACTACAAGCTCAATTCCAAGGGAGGTGAGGTAATATGGTGAGTCACCAGGGTGAGCACGAATCCCGGCAGGGGTTGCCACCAGCCGTGGAACCTGCGGCCGGTTTCGTGGCATTGCGCCGTGAATTGCTGCCATCCCAGCGGCGCAGCCGGCGCGCTGAGTTGCACTTCCACGCTGCGGGGATCGCGGCGCAAGCCCTGGCGCAGCGCCTTCAGGCAGCTTTCTTTGGCGCTCCACAGCAGGTTGGTGAGCAGCGGCTGCCCGGCCTCGGCTGCGCTCAGCACCAGCGCTTGCTCCGCAGAGGTGAAATAGTCCGCCAGAAACAACGCGCTGCGCGGCTGCACGGCTTCGAGATCGCCGCCCAGGTAGGCGACCACCTCGTCGGAGAGCCAGGCCTCCGGCGCCAGCGCTGCCACACAGCTTCCTTCACTGTGACTCAACGAAAGCGCCAGGGCCAGCGGTTGCTCTCGCCAAAACATTTCGGGTGCGCCGGTGGCGCCGGCGCGCAGCTCGAACGCCGCCAGTGCAGTCTCCGGTGTGCAGTCCCCCGGCATGTCGTGGAGCAGTGGCGCGTGTCTTTCCTCCAGCAGCACGCGCGCTGGTTCGCGTTGGGCGAGCAGCGCGCACAGGGCGCGTTTGGCCGTCCAGCGGCCGAGGCGCCAGTCCAGCCGGCGTTTGGGAAAGCGCAGGCCCGCGAGCAGCCGGTGCTCGGTGGGACTGAGCCATGCGTCGCTTGCCGGCGCTTGCGCCTGTGTTTGCATCAACCAAAGAATGCTCTTCATGGGCCAGGAGGTGCGCATAATCAGAGTCAAATCCTGAAAGATGCTTGAGCAGAACGTAAATTTGTGAGCCGCGCAGACGCGGAGTCTTTAGATGAAGAGAGGCCTTCTGCGCGCTCGCCGCGTCTCGCTGGCGAGCTTTGGCGGTGAATCACACGGCAGCGCGCCCCCCATCTTCACCAGATCATCACGGGATGACAGCGCAGCCGCTTGCCCGATCATTTCCCGGGAAGCCAATTTATCGCTGCTGTCCTGATGCCCGGTTCTCTTGCAGAATTTGCCCATTCAAGCCTGCCCGCAGCGCCGCAAAGGTTGCGCAAAGAGATACCCGGCAGGTTCGTTGCGTCCCAGTGGCTTGACGCAGGTCTCTTCCTTTCCGGCCGGCTCATCCGGCCGCGAAACGCTGCATGCCGCGGCGCACGGCTTCGATCAAATACGGCCGCAGGCGGGCGGCGGGAATGATGGTATTGACCGAGCCGACCCGCTGGGCGCGCTCGATGCTGTGAATCGTGTCGAATTCGTCCGCGACTTCACCGAGTTTTTCGGAATAGACGCTCTGATAAACTTCCTGCCATTGGTTGCGCAGCTTCACCTTTTCCGCGCCCTGCGCCAGCGCGGTGCGCTGCTCCAACCCGGTCAAGCGGCGGTCGGCGCGCGTGCGTTTGTCCACGTCGCGCGCGAACACCACAGCCGCGGCGGGCGCGCCGCCGATCACCGAGGCATATGAGCCTGCCAGCGCCACCACTTCCCTGTTGTCGCAGCGAGCTGCTCCGGCCGCCCGGCCGTGCGAATGCCGCGGCCGCCACCGCCGGCCGAAGATTTGATGATGACGGGATAGCCGAGCTGCCCGGCGTGCTCGCGCGCCTGGGCCAGGGTTTGCGCCGCCGAGCCCTGCCACGGAATAACCGGAATGCCCAGCTTCTCGGCGATTCTTTTGGCGGTGATCTTGTCGCCCAGATTGCGCATGGCGGTCACGCCCGGCCGGATGAAGACGAGTCCGAGATGCTGACACAACTCCGCAAAGGCGGCCTGCTGCGCCACGAAGCCCCAGCCCACCCACACGGCCTCTGCCGCCGAGGCCCGCAGCACCTGCGCCCGCAACGCGTGATTGAGATGACTGTTCTTGCGTTCGCCGTCGGCCGGATCAACGTAAATCGCCAGGCCGAGGGCAAAGGCCTCGTCCGCCTCGCGCACGAACAACGCATGCCGGTCCGGCTCGGTGAACAGCGCCAGCGTGCGAAGCTGCGTGTGAAATTCCTGGTTGTATTCCTGCACTGCCTGCACGAAGCGCATGGCTGCGTCGCCGCGATTGACGATGGCAATGCGCCGAAATTCCGACTTCATTCCACCGGCCCTCTTTCAAACGAAAAAAGGTTGCCGTCCGTCCGCGCCCGACAACCTTTGGGGGGATTTTGCATTCACGCGTGCCGTTGGTCATTTCTATTCGACCACCACCCGCAACGGCTGGAGCAACGCCGGCGCCACCGGATCCGGCAGCGCCATGGTGCGATAGCCGCGCAGCGTGAGGTAGACATTGCCCTTCTCATCCGCAATCTGCGCCTCAAACGTCTCCTGCTCGCCGCGCTGCACCGCGGCAAACAAACGTCCTTTTGCGCCCTCGGCCGGCCGCCCAAACGCAATGCTGGTCACTTGCGAAGGCAGGCCCATGCGCGCCTGACTCGCCAACTCCCAAATGCCGGCGGTTTGAAAACACAACTCGAGCAGGCGCGGCGCTGCTGCCGAGGCGAGCGTTTCCGGCACATGATTGGCCGGCAGGTTTTCGGCATACTGGCCGATCACTTCGTTGCCCGCGCGCCAGGCGCCGGCCAGCACTTGATAGGCCGGGCCGTGAAAATAGAGCCGGTAGATGTCCGCCGCCGCCACGCGTGCACCTGCAGCAGCCGGATCGATCTTCTCGCGCTTCACCGGCGCCGCCGGCGCAGCGGCCAGCCGCACGCGTGCCGTGAAATGCGTGGTCACCTCCGGTTCGGACTGGCCATGCAGCGTGCGGCTGCCCAGCAACCGGCAGTGCGCCACGATGTCCTCCTGCTCCGCGGTATATTGCACCTGCACCGTAATCGTGCGCGGCGCGTTGCGGTAAAATTTGAAAGGCGCGAGAAAATTCACCTCTTCGACCGCGATCGCATGGCGCTCAGGGAACAGCACCAGCGCGGCTTCCACCATCGCCTCGAGGCCCATCACCCCCGGCAACACCGGCGTGCCGTTGATTTGATGATCATGCAGGAACGGCTGCTGCGCGGGATCGAGCGTGGTGTTCACGGTCAGGCCGCGGTAAAGTCCCATGCTGCTGACTTGCCCGATCATCACGCCGCGCGATTGCAGCCGGGCGAACAGCTCACTCGCCGGGCCGGCAGCCAGGCCGCCGGTCTCATCGAATTCATCGAGCATCATGCCCAGGCTTTGCGCGATCACCACTTCGCCGCGCGTGGCGCCGGCGGTCAGCTCGCGGCGAATCACGGGAATGCCGGCTTCCGGCGGCAGCATGTCGATGCCGGCCTGCTTCATGATCGCCGGGATCGAGCCGCGCGCCGCCATGCCGATGCCGCCCCAGGCAGTCCAGTCCACGGCAATGCCGCGGGTCGCGGGCCGGCTGCTGCGGAAGCTGGCGACACTCTTGCACAGAAAATCATTGGCGGCGCTGTAGTCGGTTTGGCCGGCATTGCCAAAGCGGCCGGCAATCGAGCTGAACACCACGGCCGCGCCCAGCGGCAGGTCGGCGAGATTGGCCAGCAGGTTGAACCAGCCTTCGCTTTTGACATCGAAGACCAGATCGAACTCCTGCGGTTTTTTGTCCGGCAAAAGATGGCTGATCTCCAGCCCCGCAGCATGCAGCAACACGTCGACGCGGGCGCTGCGCTGCCGCACGGTCTGCATCGCTGCCGCCACTGCCGCGCTGTCCAACAGGTTGACGCTGTAGTAGTACGCCGTGCCGCCCGCCTTTTGCACCGCTTGCAGGGCAGCGAGCGCCGCGTGCCTGCGTTCGAGGCCGGCCAGCTCCTTCTCCACCAGCGCGGGCGTGGCGCGCTCGCCGCGGGCTTTTATTCTCTCGAACAGATCGCGCTTGAGATTTTCCTTGTCCGTGGCAAAGCGCTGCAAATCCGGATCAGCGGGATCAGGCGCGGGCGCGAGATCGAGCAGATGAAACGTGCCGCCCGCGGCTTGCGCCAAATCCGCGGTGATCGCGGAGACGATGCTGCCCGCGGCGCCGGTGATGAGAAAAACCGTGTCACGGTTGAGCATCATGCCCGGCTGGCCATCGGCAGCGGATTTTTCTGCCAGGCTGATGCTCCAGCGCAGGCCGCGCTGGTAGCCGATTTCCACGGCGCCGGGATCGGCCAGCGTTTCTTCCATCAAAAGATCGGCAAAAGCCGCGGTCTTGCGGCCCGCCTCAAAGTCCACCACTTTCACCAACGCGGCGCGGCGTTCGCGCTTGTAGGATTTGGCAAAACCGGCCACGGCACCGCCGAGCGGCGCGAGTGCGCCCGCCTCGCCATAACCATGCTGGCCGCCGAGGCGCGTGGCGCAAATGAGAAACGTCCCGGCTTGGTTGATCTGCTCATAAAGCGCGCGCATGGTGGTGAAGAGCAGTTTCACGCGCACCCGCACCGCTTCGCGAAAGCCGGCGAGATTCATGGCCGCAAGCTCGCCTTCCGGGTCGAGCGCCGGCAGCCAATACACGCCCTGAATCGGCCCGGCTGCCAGCCAGTTGGTGAGGCGCGCCAGCAGCGTTTCAGCACTGGGGGCGTCGTCAATCACCAGCGTTTCCACGCCGAGTTTCTGCAGCCGGCTGGCAAGCGCTTTGCCCACGCCGCCTTGATCCATCATCAGCACCACGCGGCTGCCGGCCGCGAGCGCAACGCCCGTGGGTTTGCACAAACAGAGCGGCGGCCGCAACACCGGCACCGGCACGCGCCGCGGAATCTGGTTGGCAGCCTCGAGACTGGCGACAACCGGCGCGGCGGCGACGGTCTCCCCGGTCACGGTTGCAGCCGGAGGCGGCGTCGTGGCTGCCGGCGCAGCGATACCGGGTCTGAGATCGGGCCGGCGATCATAGACGAATTGAATGGTGTGCTTGAGCGTGGGGAAATCGCGCAGCTTGAGCGTGTCGTCGCGCGGAATGTCATAAGCCGCGCGAATCGCCGCAAACATCTCGGCCTGCTTGACGGTGTCAATGCCCAAATCTGCTTCGAGATCGAGGTCGAGATCGAGCATGTCCGCCGGATAGCCGGTTTTTTCTGTGATGATTTGCAGAATGCGCTCCTGCACTGGATCGCCTGCAGGCGCAGGCGCAGCAGCGGGCGGCGCAACGATTGCCGGGGCCGCAGGCATGGGCGCGGTGGGTTTGCGGAGATCGGGCCGGCGATCGTAGACGAATTGAATGGTGTGCTTGAGCGTGGGGAAATCGCGCAGCTTGAGCGTGT
>JBBIKM010000154.1:7102-14315 GCA_037445455.1 bacterium
CATCGCGCGGAATGTCATAAGCCGCGCGAATCGCCGCAAACATCTCGGCCTGCTTTACCGTGTCGATGCCCAAATCCGCTTCGAGATCGAGGTCGAGATCGAGCATGTCGCGCGGATAGCCGGTTTTTTCCGTGATGATTTGCATGATGCGTTCCTGCACCGGATCAACTGCATGCGCCGGCGCGGCGGTGACCACTGGCGGAGGAGCCGCGGGCTGAGGCATTGGCGCTGCGGCCGGAATCGGCGGTGCTGCTGCAGCGGCCGGAGGAACAGCCTGTGCCGGCTTTGCGGTTGGCGGCGGCGGCGCAGAAGCGGCAGTGGTGTTTGCCGCAGGCCGCTCTACTTGCGCCGGACCTTGATCTCTGACCCGCAGAGTGCGGTAGGTCACTTCGACTTCCGGCGCTGCATAGCCGGTGACCCGGCGGAGCCAATTTTGCCACTTCACCGGATCGACGATGCGGTACTGATAGCCCAGTTCCCGCGGCGATCGGCGTTGGCCATCCGCGGGCGGCAACCAGCGTGTCAGCGACATGCTGATTTGCGAGCCGAAGCCCGCGCCCAACCGCAAGGCATAGCGCACCGGATAAGCGCCGCCGCGCGAGAGATTCAGCAGACCCAACTCCGGATCGACTTCTTTGAAATTGGCCACCGGCGGCACAATGCCGGTTTCCAAAATCTTCACCGCCACCACGTCTTCGATGCCGACTGCCATGGGATGGCCGGTGCAGCCTTTGGTGTTGGCCACCACGATTTGATCGGCCGCGGACTTGAACACGTCACGCAGGGCAAACACCTCGGCGGAGGCGCTGCCGCCGCGCGCCGGCGTGTAGGTCTCGTGGGAGACAAAGACCAGTTGCGACGCAATTTCGTAGCGACTGATGCCCCAGGAGGCCTCGGCGCTGGCGATGAGTTTTTCCATCACGCCGACAATGTGACGCACATCCAGCCGGCTGCCGTGATAGGCGCTGTTGACCGCAATCGTGCTGAGGACTTCGCAGATCGGCTGCAGGCCGCGTTCGCGGGCCGCGTCGAGCGCTTCCACCACCAGCGCGGCGCCGCCCATGCCGATGATCAGGCCGTGGCGCCGGCGGTCAAAGGGAATCGCCGCATCTTCCACTTTCTCATCCGTGGCGGCCGCGCCGGAGGCGAGAAAACCCGCGCCAAACCATTCCATGAGATTGTCGGAGGTCACATCATCCGCGGCGAGAATGATGACGCGGCGGCAACGGCCGGTTTGAATCCAATCTTGGGCCATGGCCACTGCCTGGGTGGTGCTGGCACACGCGCCGTTGGTGCCGACGTTGGGGCCGCGCGCGCCGATGTATTCCGCAAACTGGGAATGCCCCATGTTGAGCACGCGGAAAAGGAAGCGCCGGTCAAAGTGATAGGGATGCGCCTCGATTTCGGCCTGCAAGCTCGCGATGCGGCGCTCGAGTTCAGCGCGCAAAGCCGGGCTGCCGTCGGCCTGCGCGCGCTGTTGCAGACTGCGCAGCTCTTCCAGGCGTTCGCGGCGAATGCGGTCTTGATAATATCCGGAGATGATCCCGGCCAGGGAGTCCATGCCCGGAAAGGCCGAAGCGAAAATCACACCGGTTTCGTCGCGCATTTCCTCGGGCAGCATCCAGCGATCGGGCAGTTGCGTGCCCCTGGTGGTGGTCTTGTAGCGCATTACCAGCGGAATGCCGGCATCACGCAGCGCCTCGATGCCGGCGGCAATCGCGAGTTGCGAGACGATGTCGAGCGCGCCCAGACGATCTTCGGGATAGCCGAAGTCATGCACCAAATCCAGCGGTTTGGCCCGTGCCGCGAGCTTGATCACCTCGCTCAAGTCCTGAATGATTTCGAACCGGCTGTTGCCCTCCGCGGTTTTCACCAGCCGCGTGATGTTTTTGTCGACCATTGCGCGGCGGAAAGGCATGGGCACCGGCCCGATGAACTGGTCGCCGCGCAGCATGCGCTCGACATTGGCATCATCGAAGACGCGCTCCACGCCGGGTAATCCCATGGCCGCGCCGCTGATGCAAACCGTGACCGGCGCGGCGGTTGCCGGCCGGCCGCCGGAGTAGATTTGAAAACCCTTTTCGAGAAATTCCGCGAACAGGTGGCCAAGCTCCACATAGCGGTCGCTGCCGCCGCTCGCGGTTTGCCGTGGCGCGGGCATGGCCGCGGCAGGCGCAGCCATCGGTGCCGGCGGAATTGGCGCAGGCGTTGCGGATTCAACCGGCTCACGCGCCGGCAAATTATCCTGGGGAGAAACCGGCGGCATGGCGGCGACCTTTTCAACCGCAGGGGTGAGGCCATGGCCCACGCCGGCGGCATACAACCCACAAAGCGCCAGGTTCAGCGACTCCACCTCGCCGATGCGCGGATGATTGGTAAACAGGGCGTAGACGTCTTCATGCTCGCCCAGCACGTCATCCACAAAACCGTAGAGCACACGTTTCGGACCGACCTCCACAAACACCCGTGCCCCGGCGTTGTACAGCGTGCGCAAGCCCTTGACGAATTGCACCGGCGAGGACACCTGCTGCGCCAGCATCTCGATCATCTGCGGCACCACCTGCGGACCCGTCGGGTAGAATTCGCCGGTGACATTGGCCACCAGCGGAATGCGCGGGGATTGCAGGTGCATGCCCTGTAAAATGCGCGACAGCGCCTCGCCGGCCGCGCCGACGATCTTGGTGTGAAAGGCATGGCTCACTTGCAGCGGTCGCGCCACGTAGCCGGCCTGGCGCACCGCGGCCATGGCTTTTTCCACCGCTGCCGTGGCGCCGCCGATCACCGCCTCTTTCGTGCTGTTGAGGTTGGCAATCACCACGTAGCCGGCGATGGTGCTGAGAATTTTTTCGATTTCGGGAATGGGGCCAAAGACCGCAGCCATCATGCCGTTGTCAGCGAACGAGGCTTTGGTCATTTCACTGCCGCGCGCCGCCACCGCCTGCAGGGCTTCCTCGAACGGCAAAGCGCCGGCCGCCACCAGCGCGCCGTATTCGCCCAGGCTGTGGCCCATCACCATGTCCGGTGCCACACCATAAGCGCCCAGCAGGCGCGCCAGCGCGGTTTCTGTGGTGAGCACGGCCGGCTGCGTGATGGCAGTTTGCTTCAAGTGTTCTTCGGCGGCTGCTGTGGCCGCTTCATCGCTTTCATCCAGAAAAATGTAATCGCTCAAGCGTTTGCCGCCAAGCAGCGGCTGCATGACGCGATCGGCCTCGGCAAAAGTCCCGGCGACGATCGGCTCGGTGGCGCGCAGCGTTGCCAGCATGTTGAGATACTGTGAACCCTGGCCGGTGAACAGGAAAGCGACTTTGGGCTTGGGGCCTTTGCCCAAAAAGATGCCTTTGGCGCGCAGGGCTTTCCAGCGGCCGGATTGTTTTTCCTCCAGCGCCTTCAAAGCCTTGCCCGCTTTTTCGGCAAGCTCGGCAGCGTTGCCGTAATCGAGGGCCAGGCGCAGCGGTGCTTGGAGATCGGATTGCAGCGGTGGCGCAACCGGCGGCGCCGAGCCGGCGGCTGCCTGTTGTTGCACCGCCGCCAGCCGTTGCGCCAGCGCTTTTTCATTTTCTGCGCCCAACAGCAACGCGCCGCGCAACGGGGTTTTGAGAGAGGTGACTGCGGGCGTGCCGCTCACTTCCGCGGCGGCTACCGTGGTTTTCGTGCTGTGCGCGATCCGGCCGGGAATGTACTCTTCCAAAACCGTGTGAAAGTTGGTGCCGCCAAAGCCGAACGCGCTCACGCCGGCACAGCGCACCCCCTCGCGCGTTGCGGTCCACGGCCGCAATTCGGTGTTCACGTAGAAGGGTGAGCGGGCAAAATCGAGGTTGGGATTCGGCTTGTCGAAATTGAGGCTGGGCGGCAGGACTTTTTCGTGCAAGGCGAAGACCGTTTTGAGAATCCCGGCCGCGCCCGCCGCGCCTTTAAGGTGGCCGAGGTTGGATTTCACCGAACCCAACGCAATCGTGCCTGCTGGAATGTTGTGCGGGCGGAAGACTTCGATCAGGCTTTCGACTTCGGCGAGATCGCCCACCACCGTTGAGGTGCCGTGGCCCTCGATCATCGTGGCGAGGGCGGGGGAGAGTCCGGCATTTTCCCAGGCCCGCTCCACTGCCAGCCGCTGGCCGATGGGATTGGGCGCGGTGATGCCCTTGCCTTTGCCGTCACTGGAGGCGCCCAAGCCGCGAATCACCGCGTAGATCTTGTCACCATCGCGCTCGGCCTCCGCCAGGCGCTTGAGCACGAAGAGGGCTGCGCCCTCGCCCATCACGAAGCCGTCCGCGCCAGCCGCGTACGGCCGCGTGCCGGTGGCAGAGAGTGCGCCGATCTTGCAGAACTTGACGTAGGAAGAGGCGCTCATGTTGGCGTCGATGCCGCCGGTGATCACCGCATCGAAATCGCGCGCCACCAGGCCTTCGACCGCGGCGTTGATGGCCGCCATGGCCGAGGCGCAAGCCGCATCAGTGGAGTAATTCGGGCCGTGGAAATTGTACAGCGCGGCAATGCGGCCGGCGATGATGTTGGAGAGTTCACCGGGCATGGTGTCTTCGGTAATCTCGGGGAAGCGCCTGCCGACGCGCTGGCGAAACTCGGCGAGGATGGTTTCGCGCACGGCCTGGGGCAGCTCCGCGAAGCCGGCGGCTTGATCCAACTCGGCGAGGAATTCCGGAAAGAGAATGCGGGTGGAAGTGAGCAAATGGGTGTCGCCGCCCAGGGCATTGCCGATGATCACCGCGGTGCGGTCGGTGTCGAGCGGCCGGCCGGGATAGCCGTAATCGCTCAGCGCTTCGCGGGTGGCCACGATGGCCCATTTCTGTGCCAGGTCCATGGCGGCGCCGACGCGCGGCGGAATGGGGAGTTTCCATTTCAGCGGGTCCCATTCGAACTGGCGCACCCAGCCGCCGATCTTGGAGTAACTCTTGTCAGGCGCTTTGGGATCGGGATCATAGTACAATGCCGGATCCCAGCGGTCGCGCGGAACTTCACTGATGCTGTAGCGTCCGGTTTTTATGTTTTGCCAAAAAGTCGACGCATTGGGAGCATCGGGCAAAACCGCGCCGACGCCCACAATGGCGACGGCTTTGTGCGCCGAAGATTTCATTTCTCCTCTCCGCTAAAGTTTACTGCCCTCACTCTTCCTCTTACTCCTACTCCTACTCCTACTCCTACTCCTACTCTTACTCTTACTCTTACTCTTACTCCTACTCTTACTCTTACTCCTACTCTTACTCTTACTCTTACTCTTACTCTTACTCTTACTCACCTTCCAAACCTCCCACTGGTAAAATCGCTAACAGCGAGTGGGAGTAGGAGTACGAGAACGAGAGATGTTATTTCCTGTGCAGGCCTCGTGTCGCACGAATCTGTTCGATATGATGAAACGCATGGCTGGTTTGCGTCTGGATAAGCTGGCCGACCGTGATCTTGCGCAATTCCGAATTGGCGTCGCGCTTCAGCATCACGGACCGTTCCCATGCTTCAGGTAAATGGTTCAGCAACGGCTCCACGTCACGATGGTTGGCGCGGAAAAGCGCCAGGGCGGGCGCAATCGGGCGACTCGCGTAATTCAAAATCGTGACCCAGGAATTTTTGAGATCGTACCACTCCAATCCGAAAGTGCAACCGGAGTTGCCCAGCGCCGCTTTGATGATGACTTTCGTCACCTCGTCCGCATCGACAATGTGATGGACGATTTGACGGATGGTCCACGTCTCTGCTGAGCGGGCCAAATTGAAGTCGGCCTCCGCGAGACCGGCGAGGACGGCTTCCAGCTTATCGGGCAGCGTGGCGTAGCGAACGAGGATTTTGGCTGTGGGTATGGCTGGGTTGGGCATGCAGTTCTTGTCTTTTGATTCCGGTGAATTTTTCTCAACGCCTGCCGTTAAGTCGTTTGGCTCAAGGCAGAACACGGTCAAAGCCGTCTGAATGAGTTTTTCAATTCCTCTCGTGCACTGTTGCCTTGAAAAGTATATCCCACCCGCCATGTGACACAGAAAGGGACTCGTAGAGATGCAGGCATTGAGCCAGGTACTTCACAGGATTCATCTGAATGACATTTCGATGGGTATTCCTGCGATTAAGGCAAAAGTCCACAAGTCACCTTTGGGCGATTTTGGCCTCCTGCTTGCAGAATTCATTCCGCTGCGCGTCTTCGCCCATACACCACATCCGCCACCAAATCCATATCCGCAATCAAACCCGCCTGTGCCTTGTGAATCGCAGACAGATTCAAGCTCTTTTCAAAGTCCGCCATTTCATTGTCAGCAACACCATCGGCGCCACAGGCCCACCGCATGCCTTCTTCCGCCACTTTCATCGCCGCCTCGCGCGCAAAGACGCGGCTGATGGCGGCCAACGCTTCGGGATTGAAGCGCGTGCCGGCTTTCGGATTCAGCTTGCCTTCCGCAGCACGCGCCGCGCGGTTGGCGAGGCTGCCGGCGCATTCGGCGTAGGCGATCAATTCGCCGAGGCGGAACATGACGTGTTGGTTGCGGGTCAAGCGCCGCACGCGCGCTCTTTCCAAAAGCTCGGCGAGCGCGTGCAAGCTCAATGCAGCGATGTTGGCGCCAACATTGGGATGACGGCCATGCAATTCCTCGAATCGTCGCGCTTCGTCATGATAATGCTGGCCGCGCGTTTTGAGATGCAATTGCCAGCGGTCGCGGCAGATCGTCATCTCCATGATCTCGGAAGTGCCTTCGTAAATCGTGGTGATGCGCACATCGCGTTTGATTTTCTCCACCATGTATTCTTTGACGTAGCCGTAGCCGCCGAGCGCTTGCATACTCGCATCAGCGGCCAGGTTGCCGGCTTCCGTGGCGAGGTATTTCGCAATCGCGCCTTCGGTGTTGAGGTTGTCGCCGGTAGAATCGATGCGCTCGGCAGTTTCTTCGATGTAGGCGCGACTGGCTTCGAGGCGGGCGACGTGTGGCACAATGAGCTTGTGGGTGTAGCCTTGTTTCTCGGAGAGCGGACCACCGGCTTGAATGCGTTCGGTGGAATAACGAATGGCGCGATCGAGCGCGGCCCAACCGGCGCCGAGTCCGAAGGCCGCGACCATCAAGCGGGTGTAGCCAAACACCAATTGCGCCTGAATGAGTCCCTGTCCTTCAACGCCACCAAGCAGACGGTCGCTCTCGACGAAGACATCATCGAGCGAAAGGGGAGCGGTGTTGCTGGCGCGAATGCCATGCTTGTCCTCGGATTTGCCGTGACTGAAACCAGG
>JBBIKM010000155.1:0-6322 GCA_037445455.1 bacterium
TCCGTGTCTGCCGCCCCGCTGGTGTCGGTCGTCATTCCGCACTGGCGCGGCGCCGCGCTGTTGCAGCGGTGTTTGCAGAGCCTGCGCGCCACGGCTTATCAGCCGCTCGAGATTTTGCTCGTTGACAATGGCTGTGCGGACGGCAGCGTGGCCGCCGCCGCGGCGCAGTTTCCCGAAATCCAAGTCGTGACCAGCGCCGTCAATCTCGGTTTTGCCGGCGGCTGCAACCTCGGCCTGCGCGCCAGCCGGGGCAAGTACGTTGCCCTGCTCAACAACGACGCCGTGGTCACCCCCAATTGGCTGGCGCCCATGGTCGCCGCCATGGAGCGCGATGATCGCCTGGCTGCCTGCCAGCCGAAGATCCTCGCGCTGACGCCGGCGCAGCAATTCGATTATGCCGGCGCTGCCGGAGGCCTGCTCGACTGGCTGGGTTATCCCTTTTGCCGCGGCCGCATCTTTTTCACGCTCGAAACCGACCGCGGCCAGTACGATGAAGCGGCCGACATTTTCTGGGCGAGCGGCGCGTGCTGTTTGCTGCGGCAATCCGCGCTGGCAGAAACCGGCCTGCTCGATGAAAGCTTCTTCGCGCACATGGAAGAGATCGATCTCAACTGGCGCATGCATCTCGCCGGCTATCGGGTCAGGGCCACGCCGGCCGCGGTGGTTTATCATCAAGCCGGCTCGACCCTGCAGACGGACTCGCCGCGCAAGGTTTATCTCAATCATCGCAACGGCCTGCTGCTGCTGGTGAAGCACGGCGAAGCGGCGCGCTTGTGCGCGATCCTGCCCCTGCGTTTTCTGCTGGATTTGGCTGCGGCGCTGCGCGCGCTGTTCCGTCTGCGCCCGCTGCAGGCCGCCATGATCCTGGCCGCGTACGGCTATCTGCTCACCCACGTGCCGGGACTGCGGCAGCAGCGCCGCGAGAGCCGGCGCCGGCGCCGCCTCTCAGCCGCGGCCATGCAGCGAAAATTCTATCCGCACAGCATTGTCTGGCAGTATTTTGTGCGGCGCCGCAAGTGCGTTACCGAGTTGCCCGACGCGCCGTGAGCGCGGACCAGCACGAGGGCCGCGCGGCCGGAATGCCAACCCCTCAATCCATTTGCAAGCGATCAAGGAAAAGGTTGTCTGAGTTCGAAAACTGCTCGTGCCCGGTCTGCCAGAGTGAGGCGAGTGAGCTTCATCTGCGCGTGGCCGATCGCTTCGCGCTGGCGCAAGGCCCGGCCTTCAGTCTGCAGCGCTGCCGTGCCTGCGGCATGGTCTATCTCAATCCGCGGCCCACGGAAGCGGCGAGCAGCCGGTATTATCAACACCAGGCCTATTTGCCCTTCGCCAGTCTGGCGCGCCGTCCGACCGGCACGCAGAAGGTCTATGGTCTCCTGCGGCGCCTGAATCTCACCTGGAAGCGCCGCCTGATCACGCGGCTGAAAGCCGGTGGTGCGTTGCTCGACGTCGGCTGCGGCACCGGCGAGTTTCTCGCCTTCATGCGCGCGGCCGGTTGGCGCGTGGCCGGTTTGGAGCGCGATGCCACTGCCGCGCACTGGGGCCGCCAGCAGCTCCAACTCGACATACAGGTGGGCAGCGTCTCGGATTTGCAGCCGGGGAGATATGATGTCATCACGCTGTGGCATGTGTTGGAGCACCTCTATTCTCCCCAAACGGCGCTGCAACGGCTGCGCGCCAGCCTGGCGGATGCGGGTGTGCTGATCATTGCCGTGCCCAATCTCGCGAGTGTGGATGCCGGCATCTACGGCGCCGATTGGATCGCGCTTGATGCGCCCCGCCATGTCAATCATTTCGCGCCGGCCACGTTGACGCGCCTGGCGCGCGCCTGCGGCTTGCACGTGCGGGCGCTGCGGCAGTTGCCGCTGGATGCGTTTTTCAACACCGTGATGAGCGAGCAATTGCAGCGGCAAACGGCACACGCCGGCGCCGCGCTGCTACCGCTGCGTTTGCTGCGTGCCGGTGCGGTTACCGCCGTTTCCCTGCTCGCCGGCAGCCGGCTGTCACCCTTCGCCTGCAAAGGCGCCACGCTGGTGGCGATCCTGCAAAAAACATGAATCACACGCCATGAGGCATTGGAATATGCTGCTGCTGGCGGCCGCCATTCTGTTCGGCTGTCAGCAAAAACCGGTCAGCGTCGGTTCGGAAAAAGAGATCGTCGTGTGCGCGGATTCGCTGGAGTTTCACCTGCTGCGGCCGGCGTTGCAGGCCGCGTTCGAGCGCGCATTGCCCACGCCGGCACCGGAGAGAATTTTTGAAATGAAATGGGCGCCGGTCGCCGAGCTGAGTCGCCATGTGCACAAGCCGCGCCTGGTTCTGCTCGGCTGTTTGCAGGCGGAGAATGCCGCCGCGCGCCAGGTCGCGGCCATGCTCGACGCCACGCAACGCCAGCAAGTCCTGCAGGGCGAGCGCTTCCTGTTCAAATCCGATGATCCCTGGCGCCGCCAGCAACGGCTGTTGATTTTGGCCGCGCCAACGCGGGAAGAACTGCAGCAGCAGCTCACGGCAAATGGCGCCGAACTGTTCGACTCGTTCGAGCTGCCGCTGCGCGCCCAGATCGAGCAGCAGCTTTACAGCGTGCGCGAACAGCAGGAACCGGCGCGGCGTTGGGAGCGTGAGTACGGCTGGTCGGTGCGGATTCCGCATGACTATTTCATTTTCAAAGAGCTGCCGGCCGAGCGTTTCGTGATGTTGCGGCGCACCTCGCCGGAACGCTGGCTGTTCGTGGCCTGGCGGGAGGCGAACGCGGCGGGAGTGCCCACGCTGGCGGAAGTGATCGCGTGGCGCGATGAGATTGGTGAAAAATATTATGAAGGCGACCGCGTCTCCACGCACGACCTGACCGCTGCGCCGGCGGAGTTTGCCGGCCGGCCGGCGTTGGAAGTGCGGGGCCTGTGGGAAAACGAAGCCAAAGTCGCCGGTGGTCCGTTTCATTGTTGGGCAATCCACGACCCGGCGCGGCGCGCGGTTTTTCTGGTTGATGTTGCCGTTTTTGCGCCGGGAATGGACAAAGTGCCGCACCTGCGCCGCCTGGAGATTATCGCGCAGACTTTTCGCACCGCTGCGGCCACGCCGGCGGTGCCGTGAGTGATGTCCATTTGAGTCGAACTGGCCGCCTTGTTGTTTCGTTATACTCATGGCCTCTCCGCTGCTGGCGGCAAGGAAGTTCGAGGGAACATCGTCCCGGCAGCAGGGCAGAGGCCTGAGACGCCGTTCCCTCTCGCAACCTCAGAAGCCATATGCGAAGCTTACGTTACAAAATTGCCCTGGGCTATGTCGTGCTGCTGGCGATTATCCTGATCACCAGCGTGTTTGCCGTGCATGATTTTTCGCAATTGAGCACCTCGGTCGGCGGCATTTTGAAGCAGAACTATGAGAACGTGCTGGCTGCGGAAAACATGCTGAAAGCGCTGGAGAACCAGGAAAACGCCCAGCTCGCCATGCTCATTCAAAGCGGCGACTCGACGCTGGTGGTGTACAACACCGAACGCAGTGAAGAGCGCTCGCTGGTGGTGTACAACGCCAACCGCAGCCCGGAATCGGCGCTGTCGGTGTTCAACGCCAATCGCGACGAATTCCTGCAGTGGTTCGAGAAGATCAATCTCGCCGTCACGCAGCCGGCCGAGCACACGCTGTTGGAAAACATCATTCTTGCCTACCGCCGGTTTCTGGCCG
Source organism: bacterium (assembly GCA_037445455.1). Taxonomy (GTDB): domain Bacteria; phylum Zhuqueibacterota; class Zhuqueibacteria; order Zhuqueibacterales; family Zhuqueibacteraceae; genus Coneutiohabitans. Next base: position 3,676 of record JBBIKM010000155.1, read on the forward strand.
ATTCCGATTCGCTGCATCGCATGGTGCAGGAACGCCGCGCCTATGCCCGCGTGCGCAACTTCCAGCGCACCGAGATTCAACCCGTCACGCAGAAGATCCGCCGCGACTGCGAGACCGTGTTGAAAATCAATCAGGATGCCATCAGCAGCATGGACCGCCGCGCCAGGGACATCACCAGCCAGGCCACCCAGGTCGTGATCGTCGCCCTGTTCATCGCCATTTTGCTCAGCATTCTCGGCAGTATTCAATTCACCGCCTCCATTCTCAAGCCGCTCAAGCAGCTCACCCAAACCGTGCGCCGCATCGGGGAAGGCCACTTGAACCAGAAGATCGACATTCAAACCGATGACGAGATCGGCGAGCTCAGCCGGGAATTCAACAAAATGACCGAGCGGCTGCGCAGCTACGAAGAATTGAATATCCACCAGTTGATCGCCGAGAAAAAGAAATCCGAAACCATCGTGGAAAGCATCGCCGATCCCATCATCGTCACCGATGAGAACAACGCAATTTTGTTGATGAACGAGGCGGCCGCGGCCATGATCGGCCTGGCGGGTGAGAAAGCCCAGGGCCGGGCGCTGCACCTGCTGCAGCACAACGAGCTGCTCGCCCGCCTCCTGCACTTCGAGGCCGGACACGAGCAGCAGGCAGCGGACGGCGAAACGCTGCTGGCGGTGGCGCGCGACGGCAAGACCTTTTATTACCGCCCGCGCCAGACCAAGATCACCGACCAGCAGGGCCAACTGCAAGGCGTGGTGACGCTGCTGCAGGATGTGACGCGCTTCAAGAACCTCGACCAGATGAAGTCGGAGTTCATGGCCACGGTGTCGCACGAGTTTCGCACGCCGCTCACCGCCATCAATATGACCATTGACATCCTCTCCCAGGAGGTGCTGGGCAAAATCAATCAGCGCCAGCGCGAGCTGCTGAATGCGGCCAAGGATGATTGCGAGCGCCTGAAAAAGCTGGTGCGCGAGCTGCTCGATCTCCTGCGGCTGGAATCCGGCCGCTACCAGATCAAGAGCGAATTGCTCAACCTGCAGAGCCTGCTCGACCATGCCCTGCGGCCGCTGCGGTTGCAATTCGAAGAAAAGGAAGTGGCGCTGGAAGTGGCCCTGCCGCCCGCCCTGCCGGAAGTGCCCGGCGATCAGGAAAAGCTCTCGTGGGTGATCAACAATTTGGTGAGCAATGCACTGCGCTACACGCCCAGCCACGGCAAAGTGACCATCAGCGCCGAGCGCAGCAACGGCGTGATTCAGGTGAGCGTGGCGGACACCGGCCGCGGCATTCCGGCCGATGCGCTGGAAACGATCTTCGAGAAATTCGTGCAGGTGAAGGAACCGAGTGATGCCACGCCCGGCAGCGTCGGCCTGGGGCTGGCAATTGCCAAGGAGGTGGTGGAAGCGCACGGCGGCATGATTTGGGTCGAGAGTGAAGTCGGGCGGGGCAGCCGCTTCAATTTCACCATTCCGGTGACTCCGCAAGGCCTGCCGGAGGAGCAGGATTCGCGCTACGCCACGGTGTTGCTGCAAGCGGAATGAGACCGCCGGCGCAGGGCTGGGCGGTTGCAACGTTTCGTTTTTGGTGAAGGAATCATGCCACCCAAAGTATTGGTCGTCGACGACGAGGCCAACATTCTCAAAACCATGGGCATTTGCTTCGAGGCCATCGGCTTTCAGTCGCGCCTGCTCTCCAAGCCGCAGGAGGTGCTGGAGGTGTTGCAGCAGGAGCAATTCGATCTTGCCTTCGTGGATTTGAAGATGGGTCCGATGGACGGCTTGGAAATCCTGGCGGAGATCAAGCGCCATTCGCCGGAAACGACGGTGGTCATCATCACGGCGCACGGCTCGATTGACAGCGCCATCGAAACGATCAAGAAGGGCGCCTATCATTATCTGCAAAAGCCGTTCGACTACAAGGAGCTGCAAATCTTCGCGCAGAAAGCCTGGGAGCATCACGAGCTGACCCGCGAAGTGCGCGAGCTGCGCCAGCAGGTGGCGGCAGCGCGCGGCAGTGGTGAATTCCTCACCCGCAACCGGGAGATGCTGGAGATGCTCGAGCTGGCCGGCCGGGTGGCGGAAAGCAACATCAGCGTGTTAATCGAGGGTGAAAGCGGCACCGGCAAGGAGTTGGTGGCGCAGCTCATCTATCAGAAAAGCCCGCGCGCCGGCCGGCCCTTTGTCAAGATCAATTGCGCCGCGCTGCCGGAAAACCTGCTGGAAAGCGAGCTGTTCGGTCACGTCAAGGGCGCGTTCACCGGCGCGGTGAAGGATCGTCAGGGCCGCTTTGCGATGGCCGACGGCGGTACGATCTTTCTGGATGAAATCGCCGAGCTGTCGCCCACCATCCAGGCCAAGCTGCTGCGCGTGTTGCAAAGCAAGGAATTCGAGCGCGTGGGCGAGAGCCAAACCACCCAGGTGGACGTGCGCGTGATCGCCGCCACCAACAAGAATCTTGATGAGGCGTTGAAAGAGGGCACGTTCCGCGAGGATTTGTTCTACCGCTTGAACACGATGCGGCTGAAGCTGCTGCCCTTGCGCGAGCGGCCGGAGGATATTCCGCTGTTGATCCAGCACTTCTTGCGGAAATTTTCGCCGGAGACCGTCATCGAGATTTCGCCGGAAGCGGCGCAGGCGCTGCGCGCCTA